>JADZDA010000232.1 GCA_020851255.1 Burkholderiales bacterium
TCGATCGTCAACCCGATCATGGGCGTGGCCTCGTGGCGGCCGGAGGTGGACGTCGCGCCGGAGACCGTGAGCGTCCGCTTCGAGGCCGGCGAGCCGGTCGCGCTCAACGGACGGACCTTCGAGACGCGGCTGGAGTTGTTCAGCGAGGCCAACGCGATCGGCGGGCGACACGGCCTGGGCGTCTCGGACCAGATCGAGAACCGGATCATCGAGGCGAAGAGCCGCGGCGTCTACGAGGCGCCGGGCATGGCGCTGCTGCACATCGCCTACGAGCGGCTGGTCAGCGGCATACACAACGAGGACACGATCGAGCAGTACCGCGACCACGGGCGACGCCTGGGCCGCCTGCTCTACCAGGGCCGCTGGTTCGATCCGCAGGCGATGATGCTGCGCGAGACCGCGCAGCGCTGGGTCGCGCGTCCGGTGACGGGCGAGGTGGCGCTCGAGCTGCGTCGCGGCAACGACTACTCGATCCTCGACACGCGCAGCCCCAATCTCACCTACAAGCCCGAGCGGCTCACGATGGAGAAGGGCGCCGCGTTCTTCACACCGCAGGACCGAATCGGGCAGCTCACGATGCGCAACCTCGACATCGTCGATACGCGCGAGAAACTCGTCACCTACGCGAAGACCGGGTTGCTCAAGCCCGCGGCCGGATCGCCGCTGCCGCGGCTCTCCGATGCGGGTTCGCCCGAGGACTGAGCCGGCGGGACTCCGCCCGGCGTCCGCCGGCGGCGCGGGCCGGCCCCAGGCCCCTGGGCGTCCGACGTCCACGTAGGGTTGTCCCCTACAACCGGCCCCGGTACGCGGCTACAATGGACGTTCGTGGGTGCGTCGGCGCCGGTCGGCCGCGCCCAATCCGTCAACTTCCGGAGATCGAACCATGCTGAAGCGACTCATTTCCGCGCTCGCCTTCGCGGTGTTCGCGCTGCCCGCGCCCGTCGCGTGGGCCGACGAGTACACCGACACGATGAACCTGTTCCGCAACGCCGGCGAGAGCGCGCATTTCTTCAACAACGCCTACGGCTACGCGGTGTTCCCGACGATCGGCAAGGGCGGCATCGGCATCGGCGGCGCCCACGGATCGGGCCGCGTGTACGCGAAGGGCCGCGCGGTCGGCGACACGTCGATGACGCAGGTCACGATCGGCCTGCAGTTGGGCGGCCAGGCCTACAGCCAGATGATCTTCTTCGAGGACGAGCGCTCGTTCAGGGAGTTCACCAGCGGCAACTTCGAGTTCGGCGCCGAGGCCCAGGCGATCGCGATCACCGCGGCGGCCGGCGCGCAGGCGTCGACGACCGGTGCCTCGGCCGGCGCGAGCGGCGGCAAGAAGGACGCGGCGACCGTCGGCAAGTACTACAAGGGCATGGCGACGTTCACCATCGCCAAGGGCGGGCTGATGTACGCCGCGACGCTGGGCGGGCAGAAGTTCAGCTACAAGGCGCGTTGATCGTACGGCGCGCCGCGGACCGCCGGCGGGCGTCGCGCCCGGCACTCCGCGCCCCGCGGGCAGGACCGACGGGCGCGTCGCGGGCGAACCCGCGCTTGGGGCGGCGAACCGTCGCGCGGGTTCAGGACGACCAGCAGTACCGGCGATCGGCGCCGTTCTCCTGCCGCTGCCGCTGCAGTTCCGCGACGTTCTTCGGCTGGGACAGGTACTCGCGTTCACGCGCGACCGCGGTCTTGAGCATCCCGAGCGCGCGCTCGAGGTTGCGCGCGCGCTCGCCCGGGCGCGCGGGCACCTGGGGCAGGAACAACGCCTGGTAGGGGTTGTCGATCGCCCACGCCAGCGCGCGCGCCGCGGCCGCCTGCTGCTTCGCGATGTCGCAGAACGCGTAGCCGTTGATCACCGGTCCGGCGAGCGTCGCGAAATTGCGCACCGCGTCCTCGACCTGGGCGAGCTGCGGCGCCTTGACGTCGGCGACCTCGGCGAGCGTCGCGTAGCGGTTCTTCGCCGCGTAGAACCAGAACACCGAGTCGTCGCGCAGCCCGACGTCGTAGAGGCGGATCGCGAGGACCATCAGCGTCATCGGCGTGAGCATCGCGTTGTTCGCGGCGATGTCGTCGCGGACACGGCGCAGGTCCTCGGCCCGGTTCGACGCGAGCCGCGCGTCGTAGGTCTTCGCCACCGAGATCGACGGCGTGCCGCCGGGCTCCCGGGCCGCCTCGTAGTACGGCGTGACGTAGATGCCGACGTGCCTCACCGGCTCGTTGGCGAACGCGGACGCCGCCAGGACGAGTCCCGAGGCGATCGTCACGATTCCGCGGCGCGTCGCGCGGTGCGGGGCCATCGTCGTGCGGCGCCGGTGCGCGTCAATCGACCTTGAGCCCGAGCCGCTGGACGACCGGCGCCCAGCGCGCACGCTCGTCGGCGAGCAGCTTCGCGAAGTCCTCGGGCGTGCCGCCGATCAGTTCGAAGCCCAGGCCGTTGAGCTTCTGCGCGACGTCGGGCATGCGGAAGATCGCGCTGACCTCGGCGGCGATCCGGCGCACGACCTCGGGCGGCGTGGCCGCGGGCGCGACCATGCCGTTCCACGCGGCGGCCTCGAAACCGGGATAGGTCTCGGCGATCGCGGGGATGTCGGGCATCAGGCGGAAGCGTTGCGGGGTCGTCACGCCGATCGCGCGCAGCTTGCCGGCCTGGATCTGCGCCTGCAGCGGCGCCATGACCGCGAAGATCATCTGCGTCTCGCCCTGGACCGTCGAGAGCACCGCCGGCGGCGAACCGTTGAACGGGACGTGCGTCGCGTCGAACCCGCCGACCGATTTCAGGATCTCGGCGACCAGGTGCGACGAGCTGCCGTTGCCGACGGAGGCGTAGTTGAGCTTGCCGGGATTGGCCTTCGCCCAGGCGGCCAGTTCGGCGACGTTCTTCACCGGCAGCGATGCGTTCACCGCGAGCACCGACGGCTGGTTCGACGTGATCACGACCGGGGCGAGGTCCTTCGCGACGTCGTAGGGCAGCTTCTGGATCATCGGCCCGGTCGACAGCGGCCCGGGGAAGCCCAGCAACAGCGTATGGCCGTCGGGCGCGGAGCGCGCGACCTCGGCGGCGGCGACCGTGCCGCCGGCGGCCGGCTTGTTCTCGACGATCACCGGCTGGTTGTGCCTGTCCTTCAGCTTGTCGCCGATCGTGCGGGCGAGCACGTCGAGCGAACTGCCAGCCGGCGCCGGCACGAGGATCTTCACCGGCTTGTCCGGCCAGGCCTGGGCGCCCGCTCCGCCGGCGGCGACGACGAAGGCGAGGGCGAAGGCGGCGCCGGCGGCGAGCGTTCGAAAGGTACGCGCGATCATGGACGGGATCTCCTGGGGCGACGGTCAGCCGGGGCGATGGCAGACCGCTTCGATGTTGTGGCCGTCCGGGTCGAGCACGAACGCACCGTAGTAGCCCGGATGGTACTGCGGCCTTGGGCCCGGCGCGCCGTGGTCGACGCCGCCGGCTTCGAGCGCGGCGCGGTGGAACGCGTCGACCTCGAGGCGCGTCACCGCGGAGAACGCGACATGCGTGCGCGGCGAGGGCTGGACCGCCGCACCCTCGCCGATCCAGAACTGCGGATGCTCGCGGCCGAAGCCGATGTGGCCGCCGTGCCGCACGAGTTCGGAGATCCCCAGCGGCGCGAGCGCGGCGGCGTAGAACGCGCGCGATCGTTCCAGTTCAGAGACGGTCAGTCCGACGTGGTCGTACATGCGGGCCTCCGGATGCGCCGGGGTGCGGCGGCGCGGTGTTCGGGCGCGGCGACGCTCAAGGCTCGACGCGGCCGCAGACGAGGTATTCGAGCAGCGCCTTCTGCGCGTGCAGCCGGTTCTCGGCCTCGTCCCAGACGACGCTCTGCGGACCGTCGATCACCTCGGCGGCGACCTCCTCGCCCCGATGCGCCGGCAGGCAGTGCATGAACAGCGCGTCGGGCCTCGCGATCCGCATCATCGCCGCGTCGACCTGCCAGTCGGCGAACGCCTGGCGGCGCGCGTCGTTCTCGGCCTCGAAGCCCATGCTGGTCCACACGTCGGTGGTGACGATGTCCGCGCCCCGGCAGGCGTCCTTCGGGTCGGCGAAGCTCTCGCAGCGTTCCGCGATCGCGCGCGGCAGCGCGGCGCGATTCACCTCGTAGCCGACCGGCGAGCTCACGTGGACGCGGAAATCGAGGACCGCGGCCGCCTGCAGCCAGCTCGTCAGCATGTTGTTCGCGTCGCCGATCCAGGCGACGGTGCGTCCACGGATCGGACCGCGGTGCTCGATCGCCGTGTAGACGTCGGCGAGGATCTGGCAGGGGTGATGCTCGTTGGTCAGCCCGTTGATCACCGGCACCCGCGAATGCGCGGCGAATCGTTGCAGCAGTTCCTGGCCGAACGTGCGGATCATCACGACGTCGACCATCCGGCTGATCACGCGCGCGACGTCCTCGATCGGTTCGCCGCGCGACAGTTGCGTGTCGTTGCGGTTCAGGTTGATCGCGATGCCGCCCAGCTGGTTCATGCCGGCCTCGAACGACACGCGCGTGCGCGTGCTGGCCTTCTCGAAGACCATCGCCAGCGTGCGGTCGCGCAGCGGCTGGTAGACCTCGTAGCGCTTGAAGCGCTCCTTGATCCAGCGCGTGCGGGCGAACAGGTGCGCGAACTCCTCGGCCGAGAAGTCGTCGAATTCCAGGAAGTGCCGGGTCGGGGCGGGCGCCATCGCGTGTTCCCGGGTGCACGCCGGGGTCCGGCGCGTCAATTCCAGCAAAAACAACATACTAGCATGTGCATTCCCGATGTCTCCGCGCCGGTGGCGCTTGACCCGCATCAACGCCGCGCCCGGGGGCTGCCGATACGATCGGCCACCGCGTCGCGGCGCTCCCTTTCCCCGGAAATCCCGATGGTCTTTCCCGACGCGGCGGCTGGATCGCCGCCGACCCTGCCCCCGTTCACGCTGCGCGGACGGGCACTCCTGCCCGTCGTCCAGGGCGGCATGGGCGTGGGCGTTTCCGCGCATCGGCTGGCCGGCGCGGTCGCGAGCGAGGGCGCGATGGGCACGATCGCGTCGGTCGACCTGCGCCGCCACCATCCGGACCTGATGGACGCGAGCCGCAACGGCGACAAGGCGACGGTCGACGCGGCGAACCTCCGCGCGCTCGACCGCGAGATCCGCGCGGCCAAGGCGACCGCCGGCGCGCGCGGGGCGATCGCGGTCAATATCATGCGGGCGGTGAGCGAGTACCCGGCGTACGTGCGCCGCTCGTGCGAGAGCGGCGCCGACGCGATCGTGATGGGTGCCGGCCTGCCGCTCGACCTGCCCGAGCTCGCGGCGCCATGGCCGGACGTCGCGCTGATCCCGATCCTCTCCGACGCGCGCGGCATCGCGCTGGTCGTGCGCAAGTGGGCGCGCAAGGGCCGGCTCCCCGACGCGATCGTCGTCGAGCATCCGCGCGGGGCGGGCGGGCACCTGGGCGCCGCGCGGATCGAGGATCTCACCGACGCGCGCTTCGATTTCGAGCGCGTGATCCCCGAGGCGCTCGCCTTCTTCCGCGCCGAGGGCATCGGCGAGCGCGCGATCCCGCTGATCCCGGCCGGTGGCATCAATTCGCACGAACGCGTGCGCGAAGTGCTCGCGCTGGGTGCCACCGCCGTGCAACTCGGGACCGCGTTCGCGGTGACCGAGGAGGGCGACGCCGACGCGGCGTTCAAGAAGGTGCTCGCCGACGCCGGTCCCGACGACCTGGTCGAGTTCATGAGCGTCGCGGGGCTGCCGGCGCGCGCGGTGCGCACGCCCTGGCTCGAGCGTTACCTCGCGTACCTGCCCAGGCTCGCCGCCGCCGCGCACAGGAAACCCCGCTGCGCGCTCAAGTTCGATTGCCTGGTGCATTGCGGCCTGCGCGACGGCATCGCGAAGATCGGCCAGTTCTGCATCGACACGCAGCTCGCCGCGGCGCTGAAGGGCGACGTCGCGAAGGGGCTGTTCTTCCGCGGCGGCGCGTCGCTGCCGTTCGGGCGCGAGATCCGGCCGGTGCGCGACCTGATCCGCTATCTCGTGACCGGCGCGCGCCCGGCGCCGATGCCGGCCGCGTGACGCCGCCGCGATGCGCCGGACGCTGATGGGATCCGCGGGGGAGCCCGCGATCGCGCGATCGCCGGTCGAACTGCTCTCGACGGTGCCGCACCGGTTCTTCTTCCTGACCGGCGTGACCTCGATCGCGCTGGCCGCGCTGTGGTGGTCCTGGACGCTGGCCGCGCGCCTGGGCGGGATCGCGCCGCCCGCGGCGGTCGCGCCGACGCTCGTCCACGCGTTCCTGATGATCTACGGGTTCGCGCCGTTCTTCATGTTCGGCTTCCTGTTCACCGCGGGGCCGCGCTGGCTGGGCGTCGACCCGCCGCCGCCGCGCGCGTGGCGGGCGGCGGGCGTGCTCGCCGCCGCGTCGGTGCTCGCGATCCTGCCGCTGCAGCTCGCGCCGGACTGGGCGACCCGGCTCGCCGCGGGCGGCTACGCGATCGCCTGGGCGTGGCTCCTCGGGCACTTCGTGCGGCTGATCCGGTCGAGCCCGGTGGCCGACAAGGTGCATGCGACGCTCACCGCGATCGCGCTCGGCGTCGGCGCCACCGGCGTCGCCGCGTTCGCGCTGGCCGGACCGGCCGCGTACGCGTATTGGCGAACCGCCGGCGTGTTCGGATTCCTGCTGCCGGTCTTCGTCATCGTCTGCCACCGGATGATCCCGTTCTTCACGGCGAACGTCGTGCCGTTCGTCACCGCGTTCCGGCCCTGGTGGCTGCTGGTGGTGATGCTGGCCGGCCCGGTCGGGCACGGCCTGGTCGACGCCGTCGCCGGCCCGCGCTGGACCTGGGTCGTCGATGCGCCCGCGTCGGCGATCATGCTGTTCGTGACCATACGCTGGGGCTTCGTCCAGAGCCTGGTCAACCGACTGCTCGCGATGCTGCACATCGGGTTCGTCTGGTACGGCATCGGCTTCGCGCTCGCGGCGATCTCGTCGCTCTCGACGCTCGCCGGCGGCGCCGGACTGGGTCTCGCGCCGCTGCACACGCTGACGATCGGCTTCGCCTCTTCGCTGGTGATGGCGATGGTCACGCGCGTGACCTGCGGCCACACCGGCCGCATGCTGCAGGCGGACGGCGTCACCTGGGCGCTGTTCCTGCTGCTGCAGGTCACCGTCGCGGTGCGCGTCGCCGGCGAACTGCTGGCGGCGCCGCCGGTCTACGCGGTCGCGGCCGCCCTGTTCGCGGCGAGTTTCGTGCCCTGGGCGGTCAAGTACGCGCCGCTCTACTGGCGTCCGCGCGCCGACGGCAGGCCGGGCTGAACTCCGCGCCCGGCGGGGTGTCCGGCGCGGCCCCGACCCAGGTCCGACCGATGTCCGATGCCGGCCTCGACGTCGTGATCTGGGGCGTCACTCGCAGCGGGCGCCCGTTCCGGCCGAGCGACTGGGCCGACCGGCTCGCCGGCCTGACTTCCGCGTTCGGCCAGGAACGCCGGCTCGCGTATTCGCCGCTTGTGCGCCTGGTCACCATCGGCGGGGCCAGGGCGGTGATCGTCGGCTGCGAACTGGAGCACCTCGAGCCGCGGCTGTGGCAGTTCCTCGCGGGATTCGGCCGCGACAACGAACTGCGCGTCGAACGTCACGCCGGCGCGCTCGCGCGGCCCGCCTCGCTCGTGCCGCCGTCCGTGGCGGGCGCGGGGAGCCCCGTGAGCCGGTGTAGCGCGACCCGGCGATCGAGCGTCGCGCGCGACGACCCCAATGAAAAGAGCGCCCGTCTCCGGGCGCTCTCGGGACGCGCGACGCGGGGCGCGCGTCAGGCCATCGACTTGATCGCCTGCGCGAGGCGCGACTTGGTTCGCGACGCGGCGTTCTTGTGGAAGAGCTTCTTGTCGGCGATCCGGTCGATCGTCGACTGGGAGGTCTGGAGCGTCTTCGCGGCCGCCGCCTTGTCGCCGGCGGCGATCGCCTTCTTCACCTTCTTGACCGCGGTGCGCAGCTCCGATTTGAGGCTCGCGTTGCGCTTGCGCGTCGCTTCCGCCTGCCGGGCGCGCTTGCGCGCTTGTGCCGAATTGGCCATGGGTCGTGATCTTTCCGGGTTGGTCGTCCCTGGGGTCCCCGGCGGCGCGAAGCCCGGTCCGCGGACCGGGCGTCCGTCGGCCCCGGGCGGGTAGGGGACGTGAACGCAAAGACTTGGAATAATATCGCTTTTTCCTCGTCTCGGCAAGATCCGCCCAGCCTGCGCCGGACCGGACGCCGTCCCCCGGGCCGGCCGGCGGCCCGCACCCGCCCCATCGCCACCGTCCCGTGAACCTCCTCAAGGCCGTCTACACCGTCAGCGGCATGACGCTCGTCAGCCGCGTGACCGGGCTCGTGCGCGAGAGCCTGAAGGCGGCGGTCTTCGGGGCCGGCCCGGCGATGGACGCCTTCGAGGCCGCGTTCCGCCTGCCCAACCTGCTGCGGCGGCTCTTCGCCGAGGGCGCGTTCTCGCAGGCGTTCGTCCCGATCCTCGCCGACGTGCGGCGCACGCGCGGCGCGGCGGAAACGCGCGACCTGGTCTCGCGCGTGGCGAGCCTGCTCGCGGTCGTCCTGGTCGCGGTCACCGCGGTCGGACTCGTCGCCTCGCCGTGGCTCGTCTACCTGCTCGCCGGCGCGTTCGCGCGCGATCCGTCCAAGTCCGGCCTCGCGACCGAGCTCGTCCGCATCGTCTTCCCCTACATCCTGTTCATCTCGCTGACCTCGCTCGCGGGCGGCGTGCTCAACGTGCACCGGCGCTTCGCGATCCCGGCGTTCACGCCGGTGCTGCTCAATCTCGCGATGATCGCGGCGACGCTCTTCGTGGCCCCGCACGTCGACCCGCCGATCGTCGCGCTCGCCTGGGGGGTCGCGATCGGCGGCGCGCTGCAGCTCGGCCTGCAGATCCGCCCGCTGGTGAAGCTCGGCATGCTGCCCCGGCCCACGCTGGACTGGCGCCATCCGGACGTGCGACGCGTGCTCGTCGCGATGGGCCCGGCGCTCCTCGGCGTGTCGGCGGCGCAGATCTCGATCCTGATCAACACGCAGCTCGCGGCCTGGCTGGGCGACGGACGGATCGCGTGGATCGCCTACGCGGACCGCCTGATGGAGTTCCCGACGGCGCTGCTCGGCGTCGCGCTGGGCACCGTGCTCCTGCCGACGCTCGCGCGCCACGCCGGCGACGGGGACGAGGCGCGCTATTCGGCGCTGCTCGACTGGGGTCTGAGGCTCGCGCTGCTCCTCGCGCTGCCCGCCGCGGTGGCGCTGTGGCTGCTCGCGCTGCCGCTGGTGTCGACGCTCTACCAGTACGGCCGCTTCGGCGCGGTCGACGCGCTCGCGACGCGAGCGGCGCTGCTGGGCTACGCCGTCGGACTCGCGGGCATCGTCGCGGTGAAGATCCTGGCGCCCGGCTTCTACGCCCGCACCGACCTCCGGACGCCGGTGCGCGTCGCGTTCGCCACCGTGCTCGTCTCGCAGTCGCTCGCGTTCCTGCTGATGCATCCGCTCGGGCATGCCGGGCTGACCCTCGCGACGTCGATCGGCGCGCTGTTCAACGCGACGGTGCTCTGGGTGCTGCTGCGCCGTAGCGGCGGCTACACGCCGCGGCCCGGCTGGCCGCGGTTCCTCCTGCGAGTGCTGGTCGCGGCCGCGCTGCTCGCCGCGGTGCTCGCGCTGGGCGCGGGACCGGCGTCGCTCTGGCTCAACGCCACGTTGTTCGAGCGGGTCGGCCGCCTCGCGGTGCTGGTCGCGGCGGGCGCGGCCGCGTACTTCGGCGCGCTCGCGCTCCTCGGGTTCCGCGTTTCGGATTTCAGCCGCCGCGACGCCGGGCCGATGCCACCTCCGCCGCTCGATGACGATTGACGCGCGCCGGCCGCCGCCGCCTGCATCCGTGCTTCACCCGGAGGGACGACGAGGTCGGGTCACGGGGGGCGCGAGCGGACGATCCTGAGCCGGAACGGCATCTGCCGGGGCGGTTCGAAGGTCTCCCAGGTGCCGTGGAACCGCCGCTCGTCGAGCGTGCCGATGAACACGCCGGTCTTGCGGCCTTCGACGTACTCGGCGATCTCGACCGTCGGTTCGTCGGCGGCGCCGCCCATGCCCTGGGCGTTGAAGCGGCCGCGCAGTTCGATCCGGCCGCCATGGCGGTCGTAGGAATAGTGGCCCCGGTAGTCTTCGCCGACGACGGTCGGCTCGCTGCCCCCGCGCCGGACCACGTCTCGGACCTCGAGGTGCATGTGGACGGCGAGCCCCCGGCCGATCGTCCCCTCGAGGTCGATCACTCTCGACGGTTTCGGGTCCACGGTGTCGGCGGCGAGCGCCGGCGCAGGCCCGGCCAGGCACGCCGCGACCGCGAGCAACCAGCGCAGCGCGATCGTGCTCAGCGCCGGGCGGAACCACGACCGACCCCCGCGCGTCGTGCGGCGGGTCATCGGACGGAACTCAGGATTCGGACGGCTTCTTGCGGTTCGGACAGCGCGGCTTCGTGCAGTCGGCGTACAGGTAGAGCGCGTGCTCGCGGACGTCGAAACCGCGTTCGCGCGCGACCTTGCCCTGGCGCTTCTCGATCTCGGGGTCGTAGAACTCCTCGACCCGGCCGCACTGGAGGCAGACGAGGTGGTCGTGATGGCGGCCCTCGTTCAGCTCGAACACCGCCTTGCCCGACTCGAAGTGATGACGGACCAGGAGCCCCGCCTGCTCGAATTGCGTCAGCACGCGGTACACGGTCGCCAGTCCCACGTCGAGGCCCTCGGCGATCAGTTGCCGGTAGACGTCCTCGGCCGACAGGTGCCGGACGCGCGACTGCTCGAACAGGTTGATGATCTTGAGCCGCGGCAGCGTCGCCTTGAGTCCGGCGCTGCGGAGGTCGTTCGAGGTTCCCATGCGGGGCGTTCCGGGTCGACGTCGGGGAGTTCCGGCCCGGCTATAATAGACAATCCGCTCCGGAACGCCCATGCGAACGCAACCCGCGCCTCATCGCGCACCCGTACGGTCGGTCTTCGCCGCGCTCGCCGCGACGGCCGCGATCGCGCTCGCCGGATGCCAGACCCTCGAGACTTACCTGCCCTCGGTGCGGTCGTTCGGCGTCTACAAGATCGACATCAACCAGGGCAACTACATCACGCAGGACATGGTCGACCGCCTCAAGGTCGGCCAGACCCGGGCGCAGGTGCGCCTCGCGCTCGGCACGCCGCTCGTGCAGAGCGCGTTCCGCGACGGCCGCTGGGACTACGTCTACGAATTCCGCCGGCAGGGGCGGATGGTCGAACACCGGCAGTTCGCCGTCCACTTCGTCGACGACAAGCTCGCGCGCTGGGAAGGCGACGAGATGCCGCAGTCGGTCGCCGACCTCAACCGGGCCGCCGCCGAACGCACGCTCGCGAAGATGCCGCAGGCCGACGACCCGGGCCTGTTCGGCTGGTTCTTCGACCTTTTCAAGAAGCCTTGAGCACGCCGATCCGCATCGCCGTCGCCGGTGCGGGCGGCCGCATGGGCCAGGCGCTCATCGCGGCGGTCCTGCAGGCGGACGATCTCGCGCTGGCCGCGGCTTTCGATGTCTCCGGCGCGACGTCCTGCGGGCGCGACGCCGGCGAGCGGCTCGGGCGCGCGACCGGCGTCGTCGTCGGCGCCGATCCGGACGCCGCCATTGGATCGGCCGACGTGCTGATCGACTTCACCCGGCCGGCGGGCACGGTGGTCCACGCGGCCGCGTGCGAGCGTCTCGGCGTCGCGCTGGTCGCCGGCACGACCGGGCTCGACGCCGCGCAGAAGGCCGGGCTCGCGCAGCGCGCGAAGCGGGTTCCGATCGTCTTCGCGCCGAACATGAGCGTCGGCGTCAACGTGCTGGCCGACCTGGTCGAACGCGCCGCGCGCGCGCTGGGGGCCGGGTACGACATCGAGGTCGTCGAGATGCACCACCGGCACAAGGTCGACGCGCCGTCGGGCACGGCGCTGTGGCTGGGCGAGGCCGCCGCCCGGGGCGCCGGCGTGGACCTGGCGACGCACGCCGTCTACGCCCGTGAGGGCGTCACCGGCGAGCGCAGGTCGGGGACGATCGGGTTCGCGACCCTGCGCGGCGGCGACGTCATCGGCGAGCACACGGTCGTCTACGCCGGTCCGGGCGAGCGCGTGGAACTCACGCACCGCGCGGCGTCGCGGGAGAATTTCGCCGCCGGGGCCCTGCGCGCCGCCCGGTTCGTGCAGGCGCGCCGCCGCGCAGGCGCGTGCGGCCTGTACGGCATGCGCGACGTCCTCGGCCTCTGAGACGGCTGCGGCCGTCCACGGCGTTCCCGGACGTCCGGTCGGCCCCGGTTGCCGGGCCAGGCCGAAATCCGGTATAATTCAACGCCTTGGCGGGAGCGGGCCGACGACCCTCGGCCGCTCCCGCTTCGCACGTACGGACCCCGAATCCGCACCTCGCGATCCGTGCGCCGCGCGCGGCGTACGCACCCACCATGACCGACACGCCGCTCTTCCCCCCGCGCACGCCGGCGATCCTCGTGCTGGCCGACGGGACGCTCTTCCACGGCCGTTCGATCGGCGCGGTCGGCCGCGCGGTCGGCGAGGTCGTGTTCAACACGGCGATGACCGGCTACCAGGAGATCGTCACCGATCCTTCGTACGCGGGCCAGATCGTCACGCTCACCTGTCCGCACATCGGCAACGTCGGCGTGACGCGCGAGGACGAGGAGTCGAAGCGCGTCCACGCCGCCGGGCTGGTCGTGCGCGACCTGCCGGCGGTCGCGTCGAACTGGCGCTCCGAGGGCGACCTCTCGTCGTACCTCGCGCGCGCCGGCGTCGCGGGGATCGCCGACCTGGACACGCGCAAGCTGACGCGCGTGCTGCGCGAGCGCGGCGCCCAGAACGGATGCATCCTCTCGGGGCCGTCGATCGGCCGCGACGGGATCGAGCAGGCGCTCGCGCACGCGCGCGAGGCGCCGTCGATGGCGGGCCGCGATCTGGCGAAGGTCGTCACCGCGCCGGCGGCGTACGACTGGACCGGATCGACGTGGGCGCTGGGCATCGGATATCGCGAGGCGCCCGAGGCGAGGCACGAGGTCGTCGCCTACGACTTCGGCGTCAAGCACAACATCCTGCGGATGCTGACCGAGCGCGGCTGCCGCGTGCGCGTCGTGCCGGCGACCACGCCCGCGCGCGAGGTCCTCGCGAGGAAGCCCGACGGCGTGTTCCTGTCCAACGGCCCCGGCGACCCGGAACCCTGCGACTACGCGATCGCGGCGATCCGCGAGTTCCTCGCGGCCGGTGTCCCGACGTTCGGCATCTGCCTCGGCCACCAGCTCCTGGGCCTCGCGACCGGCGCGCGCACGCGCAAGATGAAGTTCGGCCACCACGGCGCGAACCACCCGGTGCTCGACGTCGACACCGGCCAGGTGATGATCACGAGCCAGAACCACGGCTTCGCCGTCGACGCCGACACGCTGCCGGCGAACGTGCGCGTCACGCACGTCTCGTTGTTCGACCGCTCGCTGCAGGGGATCGCGCTCGCCGACCGGCCGGCGTTCGGGTTCCAGGGGCACCCGGAGGCTTCGCCGGGGCCGCACGACATCGGCCCGCTGTTCGACCGGTTCGTCAAGCTGATGGAAAGGAAGTAGCGTGCCGCGCCGCACCGATATCGAGTCGATCCTGATCATCGGCGCCGGGCCGATCATCA
>JADZDA010000233.1 GCA_020851255.1 Burkholderiales bacterium
CGAGAAAGAGCGTTCCGCCCTCGGCCTGCTCGAAGCGCCCGACACGCGCCTGTTGCGCGCCGGTGAACGCGCCACGTTCGTGGCCGAACAGCTCCGACTCGAGCAGATCACGCGGAATCGCCGCGGTGTTCAGCGCGACGAAGATCTTGCTGGCCCGCGTGCTGTGATCGTGCAGAGCCCGCGCGACCAGCTCCTTGCCGGTGCCGGACTCACCGGTGATCAGCACCGTGACGTTGGAGGCCGACAGCCGGCCGATCGCGCGGAACACCTCCTGCATCGCCGGCGCCTGACCGAGGATCTCCAGCCGGTTGTCGGTGCCGGGCGCTTCCGGCGGCGCCGGCGTGTTCTCGCCCACTGCACGCCGGATCGGATCGACCGCGCTGTCGATGTCGAACGGTTTCGGCAGATACTCGAATGCGCCGCCCTGCAGCGCCGACACCGCGCTGTCGAGATCGGAATAGGCGGTCATGATGATGACCGGCAGCCGCGGATGAGCGACCTTGATCTTCTTGAGCAGATCGATGCCGTTCTCGCCGGGCATCCGGATGTCGGACACCAGGGCCTCGGGCGAATCGTCGGCCAGCGCCTTCAGGCAGTCGCGGGCGTTACCGAACGCGCGGACTGCATAGCCGGAGCGGGCCAGCGCCCGTTCCAGCACCCAGCGAATCGATTCGTCGTCGTCTACGATCCAAACAGCGCTCATGCGTTGAAGTCCGACTGGGCTGCCCTGCCGGTTCGTCCCCGGTCAGCTCAGAGGCAGCAGGATCCTGAAATCGGTGAACCCCGGCTTGCTGTCACACTCGATGATGCCGCCGTGCTGCTGCACGAAGGTCTGAGCGAGTGACAGGCCCAAGCCGCTGCCACCATCCCGGCCCGACACCAGCGGAAAGAAGATCCGGTCACGGATCGACTCCGGAATGCCCGGGCCATTGTCGATGACATGCAAGTCCAATGCCAGCCGACAGCGGCGGCGCGCGATGGTGATCTGGCGCGCCACCCGGGTCTTCAGACAGATCTCGCCGCGGCCTTGCAGGGCCTGCGCGGCATTGCGTGCGAGGTTCAGCACCGCCTGGATCAGTTGCTCGCGATCGCCCGGGAACTCGGGCAGGCTGGCATCGTAGTCGCGCGTGAGCTGCAGGCCGCGCGGAAATTCCGCGAGCAGCACCGAGCGCACCCGCTCGCAGACCTCGTGGATGTTGACCGCGACGACCCGGCGCGCATGGCGGTGCGGTGCGAGCAGCCGGTCGACCAGCATCTGCAGCCGGTCGGCCTCCTTGACGATCACCTGCGTGTATTCGCGCAGCGCCGGCGACTGCAGTTCGCCTTCCAGAAGCTGCGCGGCACCGCGTATGCCGCCCAGCGGATTCTTGATCTCGTGCGCGAGATTGCGGACCAGCTCGCGGTTCGCGTTGGCCGAATCGAGCAGCCGCGCCTCGCGGTCGACCCGCAGCCGCTGGTCGTTCTCGCGGAACTCCAGCAGCAGCCCGCCGGTATGGCCATCGAGCGTCACCGCAGTGGTCTGCAACTGCATCGCCGGGGCACGTCCCGGCCGCTCGAGCACGATGTCCTGCGATTTCTGCCCGAAGCGGTCGTTGGCGGCCTCCTCGAGCAGTGCATCGATCTGGCTGCCGTTGGCGAACATCCGCGAGAAGTGCGTGCCGATCGCCGAGCGCGGCGAGATCTCGAAGAGCTGCTCGGCGGGTTCGTTCAGGAACACGACGCGGCCGTCGGCGTCGATCACCACGACCGCCGAGGCGAGCAGGTCCAGCCCGGCGTAGACCGACTGAGGGTGCTTTCGACGGTTGATCGGAGGAGCGGCCATCGTCAGCGCAGTGTACCCGCGCCGCCGAGGATCACTCGCGGACGGAACCGAGCTCGCGCCTGAGCGACGCGATGTTGCCTTCGGAGCGGTCGATGTCTTCCTTCAGCCGCTGCACGCGGTCGAGGTAGCGCTGGTAGTTGCGCTCGTTGCCCTGCCGCTCGGGCTCGCCGCCGTTGTATTCCTTCTTCAGCTCGGCGACCTTCGCCTCTTCCTTGCGCAGCTCGTCCTCGAGAATGCGCTTGCGATCGGAATCGCGCGTCTTCTGCGTGGCATTGTCGACGCGCGGGAAACCGTCGGGGCGGGCCGTGTTTCCGGCCGGCGCAGCCGCGCGCGGCGGTGTCTTGGGCGCCGGCACCGTGGTGATCGTCGGCAGGTCGACCGACTTGCAGTTGCGATCCTTGCCGCTGGTGGGCGCGTTGCTGTATTCGACGACGCCGTTGCCGGCCTCGCAGCGATAGATCTGAGCCTGCGCCGCTCCCGACCAGGCAGCCAGGCAGACGGTCAGCGCCGCCACCATCGCGCTGCTGCGCGCACGGCGGGCGGATCCGGTGATGAAGGCCGCGACGGACGCGGCTCCGAGAGGAGAAGAAGGCATTCGTCTGTTCGAATCGGTTGCAGCGCAGTGTATGCCAGTGCGATACCGGATTCAAACGGGCCAGCCGCCGAACGGTTGGCAGCAAGTGATGCCTATGAACAACGTGTGCAAACCGCAACGGAAAGGGCTTTCGCCCTTCCCGCCGCGTTCGCCTGTTTCAGCAACTGTAGTAGAGCCCGAATTCCACCGGGTGGGTGGTCATCCGCAGCAATGTGACCTCCTGCATCTTCAGGTCGATGTAGGCATCGATGAACGCATCGCTGAACACCCCGCCGCGGGTCAGGAACTCGCGATCGGCATCCAGTGCTTCCAGCGCCTGGTCCAGCGACGAGCAGACCGTGGGGATCTTCGCATCCTCGTCCGGCGGCAGGTCGTACAGGTTCTTGTCGGCCGGATCGCCCGGGTTGATCTTGTTCTGCACGCAGTCCAGGCCGGCCATCAGCAGCGCTGCGAACGCCAGGTACGGATTCGCGATGGGATCCGGAAAACGCGCCTCGACCCGGCGGGCCTTGGGATTCGCAACGTACGGGATGCGCAGCGAAGCCGACCGGTTCTTCGCGGAATAGGCGAGCTTGACCGGCGCCTCGTAGTGCGGCACCAGCCGCTTGTACGAGTTCGTGCCCGGGTTGGTGATCGCGTTGAGCGCGCGCGCGTGCTTGATGATGCCGCCGATGTAGTAGAGCGCGAAGTCGGACAGGCCCGAGTAGCCGTCGCCGGCGAACAGGTTCTTGCCGTCCTTCCAGATCGACTGGTGGCAGTGCATGCCCGATCCGTTGTCGCCGACGATCGGCTTGGGCATGAACGTCGCCGTCTTGCCGTAGGCGTGCGCGGTGTTGTGGATCACGTACTTCATGATCTGCAGCCAGTCGGCGCGCTTGGTGAGCGAGGCGAACTTGGTGCCGATCTCGCACTGGCCGGCGTTGGCCACCTCGTGGTGATGGACCTCGACCTCGACGCCCATCTGTTCGAGCGCGAGACACATCGCCGACCGGATGTCGTGCAGCGAGTCCACCGGCGGGACCGGGACGTAGCCGCCCTTGACCGTCGGGCGATGGCCCATGTTGCCGCCGTCGAACTTCTCGGCGGTCGACCAGGCGGCCTCGGCCGAGAAGACCTTGCAGTAGCTGCCCGACATGTCGACCGACCACTCGACCGAGTCGAAGATGAAGAATTCGGGCTCGGGACCGAAGTAGGCGACATCGCCGATGCCCGAGGACTTGAGGTAGGCCTCGGCGCGCTTCGCGAGCGAGCGCGGATCGCGTTCGTAGCCCTTGCCGTCGGAGGGCTCGACGACGTCGCAGGTGAGGTTGAGCGTGGTCTCGTCGACGAAGGGGTCGATCACCGCGGTCGCCGGATCCGGCATCAGCAGCAGGTCGGAGGCCTGGATGCCTTTCCAGCCGGCGATCGACGACCCGTCGAACGCGTGGCCGTCCTCGAACTTGTCCGCCCCGAACATCTTCGTCGGCACCGTGACGTGCTGCTCCTTGCCCTTGGTGTCGGTGAACCGGAGGTCGATGAACTTGACCTCCTTCTCCTTGATCATCTTCAGCACGTCGGCGCCAGTGGTCATGCCTGTCTCCTGGGTGGTCTCGAGAAAGTCCGGTCTGTTGCGTTGCGAAAACTCCGGAAGTTCTTGGAGCGATTAGCGTGCCATCGGTGCAGGAAGGTCAACCCCCTGTTCGGGCAGGTCTTTTTCATTCCGGGCCCGACACGCATCGCCGCGCAGCACAAAGTCGGTGCATCTGGGCATCCAGTATGCACCAGCACAGTGCGTCGTTGTCAGTTCCGGCGCCGTTTCGATACTGCGGCGCAACCTGCCGGCCGAATCGCGCGTGTCCGAGACCGTACGTTCGGCGCGTCCCGAGGGAACACGGCGCCAAGCGGTTGAAATCGAACGCTGTTCCTGTCACGACCTCGACGGTGATTCGCCGGGGCGGTCGTCGGCAGCACCCAGCGATTGCACCGGAATGGTGCGTCTCGCTCAGGGATAGAACAGATAGAGCCGGTACCCGGCCTGGGTCGTCGCGCTGGCGTCGATGAAGAGCTTGACGGCGAGCTCGCCGTTCCCGGGTATGCCCGCCTCGATGTCGGTGGTCCCGCCCGCGAACTCCGCCGGCGGAAACGCACGGCGCACGACCGCCTGGTCCTGGGCGTCGGTCAGCGTCAGCTCGAGGTGAGGATAGGCGATCGGATAGCCCGCACGGTTGCGAACCGTGGCGCCCAGGATCAGCAGCCCCCGATGCGCCGCGTCGGCCTGGAGGTCGGACGCCTCGATCGCGAGGGCCGCGACATCGCGCAGTGGCCGGATCGTGCAGCCGGCCGCGGCGCAGGCGCTCGCCAGCAGCGGCCGCGTCGCCGGAAAGTGCGCAGCCAGCGAGTCCCTGAAATGCCACGCCGTCTGGGCGACGAGCAGCAGCACGAGCGCGACCACGCCTGCGGCGGCCCAGCGACCGCCGCGCCGCCGCGGCTTCCGGCGATCCCAGGCGAAACGATTCTCCCACTCCCGATCCGATACCGCCGGAGACGCCGGCGCCCCGGCCGGCTTCGACGGCGTCGACATGCCGGCCGTCGTGGGTGTTGCGATCGACGGCGACGTGGGCTCGGGCTCGTCGACCGGGCGGAGCGCGCGCGCCGGCCGCAGCGTCACCGTCGGCGGCCCTTGCTCCTGCTCGACATCGTGTCCGCCGGCCGGTGCGACCGACAACGCGATCCGCGCCCCGTTGCCGTCGAATACCGTGCGGCAATGCCCGCAGCGCACCTGACCGGCACGCAGCGCGAGCTGTTCCTCCGTGACCCGGAAGATGGTCTTGCAGCCGGGGCAGCGTGTGTACTGTTCGTCGGCCATCGGTTCGGGGCGCCCCGGTCGGTCCGCGGTCGGTCGTCCACGCCGTCCCCGGCGGGAAACTCCTGTCCGCGCACCCGGACACGTGTACGTGCGAACGCGGCCTGGAGCGCGACGCTAGCCGGTCCGCAGGCCGGTGACGAGCACCCAACCGTCCCGCCGGCGCGCCGCGCCGAGTGTAAACCAACGCGAGTACGTCGCGGCGACCGCGGCCTCCTGCGATTCGAGGATGCCCGAGAGCGCGATCGCGGCCCCGGGGCGCGCCCGGGCGGCGAGCGCGGGTGCGAGGAGCACCAGCGGATTGGCGAGGATGTTGGCCACCAGAACGTCGACCGCGCCTTCCGGCAGAGCCTCGGGGGCCGCGAACCGCGCGCGGACGCCGTTGGCGCGCGCGTTCGCCTCGCTGGCGGCGAGCGCCTGCGGATCGACGTCGGTTCCGAAGACCTCGCCGGCACCGAGCCTGGCCGCCGCGATCGCCAGGATGCCCGAGCCGCAGCCGTAGTCGAGCACCCGCTCGCCTCCGGCGATCGTGTCGACCAGCCACTCGAGGCACAGGCGCGTCGTGGGATGCGAGCCGGTGCCGAACGCGAGCCCCGGGTCGAGGCGCAGGATGCGCGCGCGCGGGTCGGGCGGCTCGCACCAGGTCGGCACGATCCAGAAGTCGTCGGCGATCCGGATCGGGCCGAACTGCGCCTGCGTCGCGCGCACCCAGTCGGCCTCGCCGACGGGCCGGGTCTCGCAGTGCGGCATCGTGGCGGCGATATCGCCGGCGGTCGCCGCGACCAGCGCGCGCGCGTCGACGCCGGCTGCGACCAACGCCTCGATGCGCGCAACCGGCCAGTACCCGTCGACGGCGACGCCCGGTTCGGCGTAGAGCGGCCGCTCGTCGGGCGTGCCGGCGGCCGGGTCCGACACGTCCACCGACAGCGCACCCCGTTCGATCAGCGCATCGGACCAGGCGTCGGCCGCCCGGGCGTCGACGTCGAATCGGATCGAGACGTACGCCATCCCGGCCGGAGATCGCGCGCGCGAGTCCTGCGGCGCGCCGCGCGGCGCGCGGCGCCGGTCACGACTTGCGCTTGGCGAGCCGCTCCTCGAGGTAGTGGATCGACGTCCCGCCGCGCACGAACTTGTCGTCGATCAGGAGCTCCTGATGCAGCGGGATGTTGGTCCGGATCCCCTCGACGACCATCTCCGAGAGCGCGATGCGCATCCGGGCGATCGCCTGTTCGCGCGTGTCGCCGAACGCGATCACCTTGCCGACCATCGAGTCGTAGTACGGCGGCACGACGTAGTTCGAGTAGACGTGCGAGTCGACGCGGATCCCCGGGCCGCCGGGGGCGTGATAGCTCGTGATGCGGCCCGGCGAGGGCACGAACGTGAACGGATCCTCGGCGTTGATCCGGCACTCGATCGCATGGCCGCGCCGCGTGATCTCGCGCTGGCGGAACGGCAGCTTCTGCCCGGCGGCGATGCGGATCTGCTGCTGGACGATGTCGATGCCGGTCGTCGCCTCGGTCACCGGGTGCTCGACCTGCACCCGCGTGTTCATCTCGATGAAGTAGAACTCGTCGTCCTGGTACAGGAACTCGAACGTGCCGGCGCCCCGGTAGCCGATCTTGCGGCACGCCTCCGCGCAGCGGTCGCCGATCCGCGTGAGGACCCGCGCCGGGATGTCCGGCGCCGGCGCCTCCTCGAGGATCTTCTGGTGGCGGCGCTGCATCGAACAGTCGCGCTCGCCCAGCCACACCGCGTTCTTGTGCTCGTCGGCGAGCACCTGGATCTCGATGTGCCGCGGCGTGGTCAGGAACTTCTCCATGTAGACGGTCGGGTTGCCGAACGCGGAGGCCGCCTCGCCGCGGGTGAGCGTCACCGCCGACAGGAGCGCCGCCTCGGTGTGGACCACGCGCATGCCGCGCCCGCCCCCGCCGCCGGCGGCCTTGATGATGACCGGGTAGCCGACCACCCGGGCGATCTTCACGATCTCCTTGGGGTCGTCGGGCAGCGCGCCCTCGGACCCGGGCACGCAGGGCACACCGGCCTTGGTCATCGCGGCCTTGGCGCTCACCTTGTCGCCCATCAGGCGGATCGTGTCCGCGCGCGGGCCGATGAACACGAACCCGGATCGCTCGACCTTCTCGGCGAAGTCCGCGTTCTCCGACAGGAACCCGTATCCGGGATGGATCGCCTGCGCGTCGGTGACCTCGGCGGCCGCGATGATCGCCGGGATGTTGAGGTAGCTCTGCGACGAGGGCGGCGGGCCGATGCACACCGACTCGTCGGCGAGCCGCACGTATTTCGCGTCGCGGTCGGCCTCGGAATGGACGACGACCGTCTTGACCCCCAGCTCGCGGCAGGCGCGCTGCACCCGCAGGGCGATCTCGCCCCGATTGGCGATCAGGATCTTGTCGAACAGCTTGTCGGGCTTGGCGGAGGGCACGGC
The DNA here is from genome assembly GCA_020851255.1 of Burkholderiales bacterium. Taxonomy (GTDB): domain Bacteria; phylum Pseudomonadota; class Gammaproteobacteria; order Burkholderiales; family Casimicrobiaceae; genus VBCG01. The sequence goes on from JADZDA010000233.1 coordinate 7,703, forward strand.
GTCGGGGCGTCGCCGGCGCCGCGGCGGCAGGCGGGCCGGCGCGGCGTCCCGGCAGTCGGTGTCAGGCGATCACGAACAACGGCTGGCCGAACTCGACCGGCTGACCGTTCTCGACCAGGATCGCCTTGACCACGCCCGCCCGGTCGGACTCGATCTCGTTCATGAGCTTCATCGCCTCGATGATGCAGAGCGCGACGCCTTCCTTGACCGAATCGCCGACTTCGACGAAGGGCTTGGCGCCCGGCGAACCCGCCCGGTAGAACGTACCCACCATCGGACTCTTCACCAGGTGGCCCTCCGGCGCGTGCGAAGCCGGAGCCTCCGCATTGGGAACCGCCCCTACGGGAGCCGCCGCAGCAGAGGCCGGGGCCGAAACCGCCGCCGGAGCAGCGATTCCCGGGTGCCACATCATCGGCGCCGGCGCGGGAGCCGCGACCGCCCGCGTGATGCGCACCCGCTCTTCACCTTCCTGGATCTCCAGCTCGGCGATGCCCGAGGTTTCGACCAGGTCGATCAACGTCTTGAGCTTCCGCAGGTCCATGCTGTCCCGTGCTTCGCTCCCCCCGCGAGTCGCGATCGCCCCCGGGGGAATGCCGGAAAGGCGCGAAGTTTGCCGGGGTTGCCGGCGAGTTGTCCAGTCTTGACAGCAAGTTCATTGCGCGTTTCGGCCCGCCGCGAGCCGGAACCGGGGCGCGATTCCCCCTCCAGGGCGCGGGAATCCGCCGGGGATTTCCCGGCCGGGGCTCGGTGCGGGGGGAACCCGAGGTGCCCGGTCCAACGGCATCTGGCGTTCGGCCGGAACCGTCCATGTCAGGCGGTTCAGCGGCGGTGTGGTGCGCCGGCGGCTCGACCCGGGAGGCGGGCGGATGATACTTGAACGATGTTAACGAATATTCAAAGCAAATGACCGATGATGCGAGTCAATTGTTCTTCCTTGAGAGGGCCGAGCTGCGTATGGGCGATCCGGCCCTGACGATCGACGATGACGGTGAACGGCAATGCCATCAGCGAGTTGCCGAGCGTCTTCGACAGTTCCATCGCGCCGTATCCGCCGATGAGCGCCGGGTAGTTGAGGTTGATCTCCTGAGCGAATTGACGAACTTTGCCAGCATCATCGACGGCGATGCCGACAAATTGCAAGCCTTTGTCGGCATGTTCGCGCTGCAGACGGACGAACATCGGCATCTCTTCCCGGCACGGCGCGCACCAGGTCGCCCAGAAATTGGCGACGATCACCTTGCCGGACCACTGGGTCATCGCCTGGCTCTTGCCGTCGACATCGGGCAGGGCGATGCCCACCAGCGCGCCGGCCGATTGACCGACCCGGGGCGTATCCGGGAGCAGCGTCTCGCGACCGACCCAGAGTCCCGCCGCGAGTGCGACCGCGGCCAGTCCTCCGAATAGCGCCCAGCGCCAGGCGTTCAACGAGCGTTTCCCCGGTCGATGTAAGCGCTCACCCGGATGCCGATCAGTTGAAGAACGACTTCCCGGCCGGGACCGCTTCGACCGGCGGTTCGGGCGACGCTCCGGCCGCGGGCACCTTGAGCGCGAGTCGTTGCGACTGCGGCGGATAGCAGACGCCCACGTCGGCGCAGCCCTGGGAATCGGCGACGAGCGTCAGGCCGGTTCCCGGCCTCGCGCCGCTCAGCGGGACCCTGACGACCACCAGGCCGCGGTAGGTCTGGACCTTCCCGAAGAACGCGTCCTCGATGACCTGGCCGGGAGGCAGGAGGGGCGCACCCGATGCGGCCGGCGGGGGCTCGACCGACATCCGGAGCTTGTCGCGGTAGAGGTAATAGCCGTCGGCGATGTTGTAGCGGACTTCGAGCGTCGAGGGGTCCAGCACCCGGGCGGACAGGCGAAACGCCTGTTCGGCCGGCAGGAGGTTCGGGCCGGCCGCCACGGCGAGAGGCGCGAGCGCGACCGAGGACAGCGCCAGCAGCCACGCAGCGGCCCTACGCCGGGCGGGTCTCGCGCTCGATCCAGTCGAGGTAGTCGGGCAACGCATCGATGATGGGGACCGCGACGATCTCCGGAAGTTCGTAGGGATGGCGCGCCCGGATCGCGTCCGAGAGGGCGGCGAACAGCTCGGCGCGGGTCTTGATCGCCACCGGCACTTCCCCGGACGTTTCGAGGCGCCCCCGCCAGTGATAAAGTGCCTCGACGCCGCTGCCGATATGTATGCACGCGGCGAGCCTGGCCTCGAGCAGTACGCGCGCGAGTCCGCGCGCGGCATCGGCATCGGGCAGGCTCGTCAGCACCAGGATGGCCGCGGACGCCAAGGAGTCCCCATGCGTTTCATCGCCGCAGCGATTGTACTGAGTTTCCCCGTCCTCGACCTGATCGCGACGGCGCGGGTCGCCCGCTGGAGCGGTGTCCCGATCTGGGTCTGGCTGCTCGGCGGCGCGGCGGCGGGCGTCGCGGTCCTGCGCAACGAACGCGTCGCGTTCCGGTCGCGCACGGTCGCGGCGATGCACGGCGAGGTTTCCGTGATGCGCGGCCTGCTGGACAGCGGCCGCAAGGTCCTCGCCGGATTCCTGCTGATCGTTCCCGGGATCGTCAGCGACCTCGCCGCGCTCGCGCTGCTGGCGCTGCCGATCAACCAGGGCGGCGATTTGCTGGCGGTCGGCGATTTCGCCCGGAGCCGCGCGCTCGGCGGCGACTGGCGGCGAGTCGACTGACCGGCGCGGACCCCGCAGCGCGGGCGCGACGGGCGGTCGAGACGGACCCGGATCGGCGCCCGCGCGGCGCTCGCGCGTCGGCCCGCCGCCCGGGCCTGCGCGCTATTTCATCCGGTCCAGGATCGTCGGATGCGCCTTGCCGGCGCGCGCGTGCGCCCAGAGCATCAGCGCGACCCCGCCGCCCATCATCGGCAGCGAAAGCCACTGGCCCATCGTCAGCCCGCCGGCGAGCAGGCCCAGGAACGCATCGGGCTCGCGCGCGAACTCGGCGAGAAACCGCAGCCCACCGTATCCGAGCAGGAACGCACCGGAGACCGCGCCCATCGGCCGCTGCCGACCCGCGTAGATCCACAGCAGCACGAACAGCAGCACGCCTTCCAGCGCGAACTGGTAGAGCTGCGAAGGATGGCGCGGCAGCGTGTCGACCTGCGGGAACACCATCCCCCAGCCGGCATGGGTCGCCCGGCCCCACAGTTCGCCGTTGATGAAATTGCCCAGGCGGCCCGCGGCGAGGCCGAGGGGCACGAGCGGCGCGACGAAATCGGTGACGTCGAGCCAGCGCCGTCCGCGCGAGCGCGCGTACAGCGCCAGCGCGACCGCCACGCCGATCAGTCCGCCGTGGAAGCTCATCCCGCCCTGCCAGACGGCGAACGCCTCGAGAGGATGCGCGAGGTAGTAGGCCGGCTTGTAGAAGAGCACGTAGCCCAGGCGCCCGCCGAGGATAACGCCGAAGACCCCGTAGAACAGCATGTCGTCGACGTCGACGGCGCGCCAGCCGGTCAGCATCGAGCGGCGCGCGCGCAGCCGGCCGATCACCACGAACAGCACGAACGCCACGACGTACATGAGCCCGTACCAGCGGATCGCGACCGGGCCGAGCTGGAGCGCGATCGGGTCGAACTGCGGATGGACCAGGGTCATGTCGGGGAACCGTCGGTGCGGAACAGGCCACGGGCTTCGCCGACGAACGCGCGCGTGAGCGGTGAATCGTCGGCGCGACGCCAGGCGAGCGCGATCGACACCGTCGGGCCGCCGCCGTCGAGCGGCCGGTATACCACACCGGTGCGCTTCAGGTGCGCGAGGGACGCGGGAACGAGGGATATCCCCATGCCCGCGGCGACCAGGCTCACGATCGTCTGCATCTGGATCGCCTCCTGCTCGATCGAGGGTTCGACGCCCCCCTGGCGGCACCAGCCGAGCACCGCGTCGTGCAGCGACGGGGCGACCGCACGCGGGAACAGGATCAGCGGCTCGCGGGCGAGCCGGCGGGCGTCGGGCACCGCCGGCCAGCGACGTCCCGCGGGCAGCGCCGCGATCAGGCGCTCCCGATGGACGGGCAGGTACGCGAGCGCCGGATCGCCGGTCGAGGGGATCAGGAACCCCAGGTCGAGGTCGCCGGCGACGAGCGCGGGCGGCTGCACGTCGGACGTCGCCTCGCGCAGCACCACGCGCACGCCCGGACGCCGCGCCCGGAACCGGGGCAGCAGGCGCGGCAGCACGTTGTACGCCGCCGTGCTCACGAAGCCGATGGCGAGCGTGCCCGCCTCGCCGGACGCGAACTGCCGCGCGCCGGTGCGGAACGCCTCGGCGTCGCGCAGCAGCCGGCGCGCTTCCGGCAGCAGCGCCGCGCCCGCCGGGGACAGGCGCACGCCCCGCGCGCCGCGCTCGAAGAGCGCGACGCCGAGCTCGGATTCGAGCGCGCGGATCGCCCGCGACAACGGCGGCTGGGCGATGCCCAGGCCGGCGGCGGCGCGCCCGACGTGCTCGGTGGCGGCGACGGCCGCGAAATAGCGCAGGTGACGCAGGTCCATCGATCCCGGTGATGCGCGTTTCGATACCTTCAGAGTATCAAAAATGAGCGTCAGCGTATTGGACGGTATCGCCTCCGTACGCGCACACTGGCGGCCGAATCCGTCACAGGACGCCCCCATGACCCCGATGAACCGCCGCTCCCGCCTGATCACCCAGGGCATCGCCCGCTCGCCCAATCGCGCGATGCTGCGCGCCGTCGGCTTCGGCGACGGCGACTTCGAGAAGCCGATCGTCGGCGTGGCCAACGGCCACTCCACGATGAACCCGTGCAACGCCGGCATCCAGCCGCTGGTCGACCGCGCGATGGCGGCGCTCTCCGCGGGCGGCGCGATGCCGCAGGTGTTCGGCGTGCCGACGGTCACCGACGGCATCGGCATGGGCACCGAGGGCATGAAGTACTCGCTCGTCTCCCGCGAGGTGATCGCCGACGCGATCGAGACCAGCGTCAACGGCCAGTGCATGGACGGCGTGCTCGTCGTCGGCGGCTGCGACAAGAACATGCCGGCCGGCGCGATGGCGATGGCGCGGATGAACGTGCCGGGCATCTACGTGTACGCCGGCACGATCAAGCCGGGCCATTGGAAGGGCCAGGCGCTCACGATCGTCTCGCCGTTCGAGGCGGTCGGCGCGTACACGGCGGGCAGGATGAGCAAGGAGGACTACGACGGCATCGAGCGCAACGCCTGCCCGACGGTCGGCGCCTGCGGCGGCATGTACACCGCCAACACGATGAGCTCGTCGTTCGAGGCGCTGGGCATCAGCCTGCTCGGCAGCTCGCAGATGGCCTCGCCCGACGCGGAGAAAGCCGACTCCGCCGCGCAGAGCGCCACCGTTCTGATCGAGGCGATCCGCCGCGACCTCAAACCGCGCGACATCATCACGCGCAACGCGATCGAGAACGCGATCTCGCTGGTGATGGCGACCGGCGGATCGACCAACGCGGTCCTCCACTACCTGGCGATCGCCGCCGCGGCCGGCGTCGAGTGGACGATCGACGACTTCGAGCGGGTCCGCCGGCGCGTTCCCGTGCTGTGCGACCTCAAGCCCTCCGGCCAGTACGTCGCGACCGATTTCCATCAGGCGGGAGGCGTGCCGCAGGTCCTGAAGATGCTGCTCGCCCACGACCGGCTGCACGGCGACTGCATGACCGTCACCGGGCGCACGATCGCCGAGGAGATCGCGCGTTTCGCGCCGACCCCGCCCGCCGGACAGAAGGTGATCCGGCCCTGGTCCGATCCCCTATACGCGCAGGGCCACCTCGCGATCCTCAAGGGCAACCTCGCGCCCGAGGGTTGCGTCGCCAAGATCACGGGTCTCAAGAACCCGACGATCACCGGTCCCGCGCGCGTGTTCGACTCCGAGCCGCAGTGCATGGAGGCGATCATGGCGAAGCAGATCCGTGCCGGCGACGTCGTCGTGATCCGCTACGAAGGACCGAAGGGCGGGCCAGGCATGCAGGAGATGCTGGCGCCGACCTCCGCGTTGATCGGCCAGGGGCTGGGCGAATCGGTCGGGCTGATCACCGACGGGCGCTTTTCCGGCGGCACCTGGGGCATGGTCGTGGGCCACGTCGCGCCCGAGGCGCAGGCCGGCGGCGTGATCGCGCTCGTGCGCGACGGGGACTCGGTCACGATCGACGCCCACCGGTTGCTGATCCAGCTCAACGTCGACGACGCCGAGCTCGCGCGGCGGCGCGCGGCGTGGAAGGCGCCGCCGCCGCGCTACACCCGCGGGCGGCTCGCCAAGTACACGCGGCTCGTGTCGACCGCGAGCCGCGGCGCGATCACCGACGGCGGGGACTGACCAACGCCGGGGCGCGCCGGTGGCGGACGCGCCGGTTGCGCGCGCGCCGCCGGGACCGCTATCCTGCGCGTCCCCGGAACTCTGCCGCGTCCCCGTCCATGACCGTCTTTCGCGCCCTTTCCCTCGCGGTGCTGCTCGCCGCCGCCGTCGCCGCGCCGGCCGCCGCGGCGGCCAGGATCGAGATCGTCAACGCGGACTTCGAGTCCGGCAAGCCGGGGAACGACGGACCGCACGGCTGGTCGACGGCCCAGCACACCGGGCCGCTGTCCTACGACTTCGCGCTCGACAGCGGCGAGAAGAAATCCGGGACGCAGAGCCTGCGGGTCACCAACATCGGGCCCGAGCCGTTCGGTTCGCTCATCCAGTCGATCCCGGCGACCGGACTCGGCGGCAAGAAACTCAGGCTGACCGCCTGGGTGAAAGTCTCCGGCATTCCGGAGGAGGGCAAGCGCACCGGCGCCGTGCTGTCGCTGACCGCGTTGCGCGGTTCGGCGGTCCTCGCGAGCGAGGCGATGCGCAGGCGGGAGCTGCGCGGCAGCGCCGACTGGACGCGGCACTCGATCGAACTCGCGATCCCGGCCGGCGCCGCGCGCATCGACTTCGGCGCCGTCCTCCAGGGCACGGGCAAGATGTGGGTCGACGATTTCACGCTGGAGACCGTCGAACCGTGATCGGGACGCTCGCCCGGATGGACGGGCGGCGCTGGAGGCGGCGAGACTGGATTGCAGTGTCGCCGTGCACGCCGCCTCGGCCCGGACGCCGGCAGGGCCGCTGCGCTCCTGGGCTGCGATGTCGCGCAGATCGCCAAGGCGCCCGTGTTCCGGCGCGGCGCCGGGCGTGCCGGCGCGGTGCTCGTGATCGCGAACGGCGGACGGTTCGCCGACGTCGCGCTATGATCGGCCGGTCCCCCGCGCACAGGAGGCCGCCGTGGATCGACACCCGCCGCTTCCGTCCCGCCGGCGCCTGATCGTCGCGGCCGGCGCCGCCCCGATCGCCGCGCTCGTCGCCGCGTGCGCGGGAATGCCGACCGCGCGGGACGGACCGCCCGCCGCGGCGCCGACATTGAAGCGGGGCGATCGGTGGGAGTACCGGGCACGCGACGGTTTCCGCGACCCGGTCGTCTGGAACGAGACCCGTGAAGTGCTCTCGATCGACGCCTCCGGCATCGCGGTCCGGGTGACCCAGCGCGGACCCCGGGTCGACAGCGTGCGTGTCGAACGCTGGGCCGCGCCCGGCCTGCTCGCGTCCGGCGCGCTGCTCGACAACGAGACGCGCGCATTCGTCCCGCCGCTGGAACGCTGGCGCTATCCGCTGACCGGCGGGCGATCCTGGAGCCTGTTCGCCCGCAACACGCATCCGGACGGACGCGCCGGTACGATCAACTACTACGCGGCCGTCGGCGGCTGGGATTCGATCGCGACGCCGGCCGGCGCCTACGACGCGGTCGGCGTCCGGGTGCTCGTCCGTCTCGACGACGAGGAGTTCTGGCGCAGCGAGACGATCTGCAACCACCTCTGCTGGTACGCGCCGGCGGTCGGCAACATGGTGCGCGAACAGAAGGACGCCGAGTACCACGAGAAAGGCGACCCCCTGTCGCGGCAGACGATACGCACGCAGCACGCGATCGTCGAGCTCGCCTCGTACTCGCGCGGCGGCTGACGGCGCGCAGGACGCCGGGCTCGCCTATCGTATCGTGCGTTGCGTGATCCGGCCCTGGTCGCCGGCCTCGAGCGCGATCACGCGGATCGAGCGCTGCGCGAAGCCGCGTTCGTCTTTGCGCAGGTCCTCGACGATCACGTAAGCCGTCCGGTTCTCCAGCCCGCCCAGGCCGGCCCCGCGCAGTCGCCGCGTCGGTCTCGCCAGCGGCTCGCCGATGTCGACGGGCTCCTCGTCGACCACCATCGAACCGAACGCGGTCTTGCGGTCGGTGTACACGAGCCGCCTGACCTCGTACCAGACCTCGCGCCCGCCCTGCGGGAGCGCCCTGGCGTAGTGGTAGACGCGCCACGCGAGGCTCTCGTCGACGAGCGTGCCTTTGGGCTCCGCCGCCGCCGACTCGCCGGCGAGCGCCGCGACCAGCATGCCCGCGACCAGCCCCTGCGTGAACCAGCCGAACGACCGTCGAGGTCTCATGGAAGTCTCCGGGTTCCGCGATTGCCCGGGCGCACGGGCGCCGGCCGCGAGGCCGCGCATCCCGTACGAGGGTCAGAGTCCCAACCGCTGCCAGATCGTCGTGGTGAGCGACGCCTGGTTGAGCGTGTAGAAGTGCAGGCCCGGCGCGCCGCGCGAGACCAGCCGGGCGCACAGATCGGTCACCACGTCGAGACCGAACGCCCGGATCGAGGGCGTGTCGTCGCCGTATCCCTCGAGACGCCGGCGGATCCAGCGCGGGATCTCGGCGCCGCAGGCGTCGGAGAAGCGCACGAGCTTGGTCGCGCTCGCGATCGGCATCACGCCCGGCACGATCGGCACGCGCACGCCGGCCGCCTCGCAGTCGTCGACGAACCGGAAATAGGCGTCGGCGTTGTAGAAGTACTGGGTGATCGCCGAGTTCGCGCCGGCGTCGATCTTGCGCTTGAAGTTGGCGAGGTCGTCGGCGGCGGAGCGCGCCTGCGGATGGACCTCCGGGTAGGCGGCGACGTCGACATGGAACCAGTCGCCGGTTTCGGCGCGGATGAACGCGACCAGCTCGTTCGCGTGGCGGAACTCGCCGGCGTCCATCGTGCCCGACGGCAGGTCGCCGCGCAGCGCGACGAGCTGGCGAATGCCGTCCGAGCGATACTGGTCGAGCACCGTGCGGACGTTCTCACGCGTCGAGCCGATGCACGAGAGGTGCGGCGTGCCGACCAGCCCCTCCGAACGGATCTCCCGCACGGTTTCGAGCGTGCCCTCGCGCGTCGAGCCGCCGGCGCCGAACGTGACCGAGCAGAACGCCGGCTTCAACTGCGCGAGCTGGCGGCGCGCGGCGCGCAGCTTCTCGACGCCCTCGGGCGTGCGTGGCGGGAAGAACTCGACGCTGTAGGCGCGGCGCGCCGTCATCGCGGACCTCCGCCGGGCGGCGCGCGGCGCGGCGCGCGCGGCGCGGGCATCACGAGCGCCGCGATCGCCCACGAGATCACGCTGTAGACGATCGCGCCGAACACCGCCGACCAGAAGCCGGTGACGCGGAAGCCGTCGACGAACGATCCGACCAGCCAGAAGAGCAGCCCGTTGATGACGAAGATGAAGAGCCCCAGCGTCAGGACGGTGGCGGGCAGTGTCAGCACGAACAGGATCGGCCGTATCAGCACGTTGACGAGCCCCAGCGCGAGCGCGGCGACGAGCGCCGCGAGCATCGAGTCGACCTGCACCCAGGGAAACACGTGCGGCAACAGGAACAGCGCCAGCGTGTTGATCATCCAGGCGGCGAACAGACGGAACATCGGCGGCTCAACCCGTCGGCATCCTTGACCGCCCGCCGGCGCGATCCGCGTGCGGCGGGACGCCGTCGCCGGTGCGCCGTGCGTCGCCGGGACCGTCGGCGACGTTCGAGCGCGAAGACGCGGGCGTCCGTGACACTGCGGCCGGTCGCGAACGATCAATACCGGTAGGCATCGGCCTTGTAGGGACCCTCGCGGTGCACGCCGATGTAGCGCGCCTGCCGGTCGGAGAGTTCGGTCAGCTTCGCCCCGAGCTTCGAGAGCTGCAGCCGCGCCACCTTCTCGTCCAGGTGCTTGGGCAATACGTAGACGCCGATCGGATACTTCCCGTCGCCTTCCTTGGCGCTCGTCCACAGCTCGATCTGCGCCATCACCTGGTTGGCGAACGACGAGCTCATCACGTAGGACGGATGCCCGGTCGCGCAGCCCAGGTTCACGAGACGTCCTTCCGCGAGCAGGATGATCCGCTTGCCGTCGGCGAAGATCACGTGGTCGACCTGCGGCTTGATGTTCTCCCACCGGCAGCCTTTGAGGCCCGCGACGTCGATCTCGTTGTCGAAGTGGCCGATGTTGCACACGATCGCGTTGTTCTTCATCCGCTTCATGTGCTCGAGCGTGATCACGTCGATGTTGCCGGTCGCGGTCACGAAGATGTCGGCCTTGTCGCAGGCGTCGTCCATCGTGACGACACGGAAGCCCTCCATCGCCGCCTGCAGCGCGCAGATCGGGTCGATCTCGGTGACCCACACCTGCGCCGAGAGCGCGCGCAGCGCCTGCGC
>JADZDA010000234.1 GCA_020851255.1 Burkholderiales bacterium
GCGGTCAGCGGCGTTCGTCGATCGAACGCTGCATCCAGTCCCGCAGCATCGGCACGGTGATCGGCCGTTTGAGCGCGAGCGACCGGCGGTCGAGTTCCTCGAGGGCGCCGACCAGGGACGGCATGTCCCTGCGGCCGCGGGACAGCAGGTAGGCGATCACCTCGCCGTCGAGCCGGAACCCCCGGCCCAGCGCCCACTCGGCGAGGGCGACCGGCTTCTCTTCGTCGGGCAGCGGGTGGATCTCGTAGACCAGGCCCCAGGAAAGGCGCGTGCGCAGGTCGTCGCGCAGCGCGAGACGTGCCGGCGGCGAGCCCGCCGCCGCGACCAGCGTTCCGCCGGCCTCGCGCAAGTTGTTGTACAGCGTGAACAGCCGGGCCTGCGCCGCGTCGTCGGCCGCGTCGACGTCGTCGACGGCGACGAGCGCACCGGCGACCGGGGCGCCGGGATCGGTCGCCGGCGCCGCCTCCCAACCGCTGGCCGCGCGGCCGGCGCGTTTCGCCATCGCGACCGCGGCGTGCAGCAGATGCGTCCGGCCGGAACCGGGCGGGCCCCACAGCAGGATGCCGGTCTCGCGCGCCTCTCCGGCCGCCGCGCGCCGGAGCACGGCCAGGACCTCGGCGTTGCGTCCGGCGACGAAATTGTCGAATTCCGCCGGCCGCGGTGCGGCCAGGTCGAAGACGAGCTGCTCCACGGAGGCGGGCTTAGGGCTCGTCGTCGTCGACGTGCGCGCGCTCCTCGTCGAACAGCGGGCTGGCGCGGTACGCGGCGCGCACGTGCCGCATGCCGACGAGCAGCGCGGCGGACACCGGGAGGGCCATCAGCACGCCCGCGAATCCGAACAGCGCCCCGAACGCGAGCAGCGCGAAGATGACCGCGAGCGGATGCAATCCGATCCGATCGCCGATCAGCCACGGCAGCAGTACGTAGTTCTCGAGGATCTGGCCGACGCCGTAGACGGAGAGGATCGCGAGGAATCCGGGCAGCCCGTTCCATTGCAGCAGCGCGGCGAGCATGCCCAGCACGAAACCGAGCCCGAAACCCACGTAGGGGATGAACACCAGCAGGCCGGTGAGGATGCCGATCGGCAGCGAGAACTGCAGGCCGGCGATCGACAGGCCGATCACGTAGTAGAGCGCGAGCGACACCATCACCATTCCCTGGCCGCGCAGGAACTCGGCGAGGACGCCGTCGATCTCGACGACGATCTGCCGGGTCTTGCCGCGCCAGCGGTGGGGAACGAGACCGAACACGCGGCCCCAGATCATGTGCCAGTCGCGCAGCAGATAGAACATCACGACCGGGATCAGCGCGATGTTGACGATCACCGAGATCAGCAGCAGGCCGCCGGTCTTGAGTCCGCCCAGCACGCGCATCGACAGCTCCTTGGCGCTGTCGGCGTTCTCGGCGATGAACTCCTTCACCGTCGCGAGATCGATCGCGAGCGACAATCCCAGGTTCTGCTCGACCCAGGGCGAGGCGTGGGCGATGCCACGCGCGAAGAGCTCGGGGAGCTTCTTGGCGGCCAGCCCGAACTCCGCACGCACGAGCGGTACCAGCACGATCATCAGGGCGAGTATGGCGACGCCGAAGAGCAGCACGGTCACGATGGTGCCCAGCGTGCGCGACACCCCGCGTCGCTCGAGGGCGTCGACGATCGGCGTGCCGAGGTAGGCGAAGATCGCGCCGATCAGGAACGGCGTGAGCACCGGCCCGAGGAACTGCAGCGCGAGGACGGCGACGATCGCCGCGCCGATGACCCAGAGATAGTGGATCGGAAGGACGATGCGCCGCGGGGCCGCGGCGGCCGGCGCCGCCTGCGCGGCCGCGGGATCCACGGTGCCCGCGGAGGCGGGTACGGGCTCGTCGGGGCGGGAGGAGTCCATTTCCGGTAGAATTCGCGCCCTCCGCCCGGTGCGGCGGAAGGTTCGCGCCGCACTTTACCGCGTCCGGCGGGCGGGGGCCAATCGTTCCCGCGCGACCGAGCTTCCCCGCCGCCCGATGCCCCCCGCCGACCTTCCGGACTCCGCCCCACCGCTCGGCCTGTCCTACCGGGACGCGGGCGTCGACATCGACGCCGGCGACGCGCTGGTCGAACGGATCAAGCCCTACGCCAGGCGGACGATGCGGCCCGAGGTCCTGGCCGGGATCGGCGGCTTCGGCGCGCTGGTCGAGATCGGCAAGCGCTTTCGCGAGCCGGTGCTGGTCGCCGGCACCGACGGGGTCGGCACCAAGCTCAAGCTCGCCTTCGCGCTCGGCCGGCACGACACCATCGGCGTCGACCTGGTCGCCATGAGCGTCAACGACATCCTGGTCCAGGGCGCCGAGCCGCTGTTCTTCCTCGACTACTCCGCCTGCGGCAAGCTCGATGTCGACGTCGCCGCCGACGTCGTCCGGGGCATCGCGCACGGCTGCGAACTCGCGGGCTGCGCGCTCATCGGCGGCGAAACCGCCGAGATGCCCGGGATGTACGCGAGCGGCGAATACGACCTCGCCGGCTTCGCGGTCGGCGTCGTCGAGAAGTCGCGGATCGTCGATGGCCGTTCGATCGTCGCCGGCGACGCCGTCCTGGGCCTGGGATCGAGCGGGCCGCATTCGAACGGCTACTCGCTCATCCGGCGCATCGTCGCCGATTCGGGCGCCGATCTGGGCGCGCCGTTCGGCAACGCCACGCTGGGAGACGCGCTGCTCGCGCCCACGCGCATCTACGTCAAGTCGCTGCTCGCGCTGATGCGCGACACGCCGGTCAAGGGGATGGCGCACATCACCGGCGGCGGCATCGTCGAGAACATTCCCCGGATGCTCCCCGACGCCGTGCAGGCCGTGGTCGAGCGCGGGCGATGGACCCGCCCGCCGATCTTCGACTGGCTGCAGGAACACGGCCGCGTCGACGATGCCGAGATGCACCGCGTGTTCAATTGCGGGCTGGGCATGGCCGTCGTCGTCGCGCCCGAGCACGAGGACCGCGCGACGAGGCTCCTCGCCGCCGCCGGAGAGCGGGTGTCGCGCGTGGGCACGATCGCGGCGCGGCCGGACGGCGCCGCGCCGACGGTCGTCGTGTGATCCCGGACACCGGCAGGGTGTCGCTCGCACGCATCGCGGTGCTCGTGTCCGGTCGCGGCTCGAACCTCGGCGCGCTCCTCGCCGCAGAGCGCGCCGGCGCGTTCCCCGGCAGTGTCACGCAGGTGGTCAGCAACCGGCCCGGCGCGGGCGGCCTCGCGATCGCGGACGACCATGGCATCGCGACCGCCGTCGTCGACCACCGGTCGTACCCGGACCGCGAGCGATTCGACGACGCGCTCGCCGCGGCGATCGGCCCGGGCGAGCCGGATCTGGTGGTGCTGGCCGGTTTCATGCGCGTGCTCGGACGCCGGTTCGTCGACAGGTACGCCGGCCGCCTCGTCAACATCCACCCGTCGCTGCTGCCGTCGTATCCGGGGCTGCACACCCACCGGCGCGCGCTCGCCGACGGCGCGAAGCTGCACGGCTGCACCGTCCACTTCGTCACCGCGGACGTCGACGTCGGCCCGATCATCGGACAGGCGGCGCTCGGTGTCCGCGACGACGACGACGAGGACTCCCTCGCCGCGCGCGTGCTCGCGCTCGAGCACCGGCTGCTGCCCGCGTGCGTCCGCTGGTTCTGCGAGGGCCGCCTCGTCGTCGAGAACGGCCGGGTCCGCGTGCTCGACACGGCGGGGCCCGGCGAGATCTACTCACCGCCGCTCGACCGATGACGGCGACATTCGTCCGCCCGCGTTCCTCGCCGCGCGACGGGCCGGGGTCTGGCCCGCCCCCGATGCGGATGCGGAACGCGAGCGCTTGGGTCCCGCTCGAGGCCCCCCGATGACCGCCGGCGCGATCCTGTCGCTGCCCGCGCCACGGACCGGCGCGCATCGGACGCCCGCGTGGCTGCGCGCCGGCGGCGCCGGGCTCCTCGCCGCGTTCGCGATCTCGGTCGCCGTCCACGTCGCGGTCACGCTCTGGCCGGTCGATCGGGCCGAAAGCCCCGATGCGGAACCGCTCAAGGCGACGATCGTCGCGATGCCTCCGCCGCCGGTGCCGGCCGCCCCTTCGATCTCCGCGAAACCCAAACCCCGGCCACGCCCGGTCTCGCCGCTCGTGCCTCCGCCTGCGCACGAACCGGTCGCGGACGACCCGCCCGTGCCGGCACAGGCGGACCCGGCAGCGCCCGTTCCGGAATCCGTCGCGACCGAACCCGGGGCCGCCGCCGCTGAAGCCCCGCCGCTGCCGGCACCCGTGCCCGCGCCCGCGCTCGCGCAGGAAGTGGCCCGCCCGCCGGTTGCCGGTGCGCGCGTCGCCAGGGTCCTGCCGCCGCGCGTCGATCTCAATTACCGCGTCTATTACGGGCCGGGCCTGCACATCGGCGACGCGAGCTACCGGTTCGAGCACGAGCAGAACCGCTACAAGATCGCGACGCTGGGCGAGGCGCGCGGCCTGGCGGCGCTGGTCCTGCGCGGCCAGGGTCGGGTCGAGACCCGCGGGCTCATCACGCCCGACGGCCTCCAGCCCTGGGAGCTCGTCGTCGAGCGCGGCAGCCGCGAACGGCGCGAGACCGCCTCGTTCGATTGGGACACCGGCATCGCGACGCTGCACGAGGACAAGACCGCGGCGCTCGAGCTGCCGACGTTCGATCCGCTGTCGCTGATGTGGCAGTTCTACTTCTCGCCGCCGGCCGGCGACGAGCAGGTGTTCCACATCGTCACGACGCGCCGGGTCGCGCGCATCCAGGTGCGGCGCGAAGGCACCGACATCGTTTCCTGGCCGCACGGCGAGGTCGAGGCCGAGCGCTGGCACCGGCGCAGCGACGACGGCCGCACCGACGCCCTGGTCTGGCTCGCGCCGAGCCTGAACTGGCTGCCGATCAAGATGCGCGTGACCAACACGCTGCGCGGGACACTCGAGGTCGTGCTGGCCGCGATCCGCGTCGATGACGGAGAACGGGTTGAATAGCGAGTCGATGCGATCCGGACCGGGGCTGCCGCGCGCGCGGGTCCTCGCGCTCGCCGACGCGATCGACGTCGTCCGGCGCCTCGACGCGCCGGCCGACGCGCGGTTGCGGCAGTTCTTCCGCTCCCGCCCGCAGATGGGGCAGCAGGACCGCGGCTTCGTCGCGGAGGGCGCGTTCGCCTACCTGAGGCGCAAGCGCTCGATCGAAGCGCTCGCGCGGACCGACGAGCCGCGCCGGCTCGCGCTCGCGACGCTGGTGCGCGAAACCGGCGCGTCGGTGCGCGAGCTCGAGCCCGCGATCACGGCCGAAGAGCGCGAGTGGCTCGCGGCGTTCAAGTCGCGGATGCGCGAGCCGCTGGCCCCGGCGGTCGCGGCGGATCTGCCCGACTGGCTGTGGGAGCGTCTGGGCGAGACCATGGGCGAGACGGCCCGCGCCGCGTTCGCCCGGTCGGCGGCGGAGGCCGCGCCGATGGATCTGCGTGTCAACGCGATGAAGGCGACGCGCGAGGATGCGCTCGCCGCGCTCGCTGCGGACGGGCTCGACGTCGCGGCGACTCCCTGGTCGCCCTGGGGCCTGCGCGTGCGCGGGCGCCCGATGCTCGCGAGGCACGCCTGGTTCGCCGACGGCCGCATCGAGGTCCAGGACGAAGGCAGCCAGCTCGTCGCGTCGCTGGTCGCGCCGCGACGGGGCGAGATGGTGGTCGACTTCTGCGCCGGCGCCGGCGGCAAGACGCTCGCGCTGGGCGCGCTGATGCGCTCGCAGGGACGGCTCTACGCGTTCGACACCGTCGAACGGCGGTTGACGCAGTTGAAGCCGCGGCTCGCGCGCTCGGGCCTGTCTAACGTCCATCCGCAGCAGATCGCGCACGAGCGCGACACCAGGATCAAGCGCCTGGCCGGCAAGGCCGACCGGGTGCTGGTCGACGCGCCGTGCACCGGAACCGGGACCCTGCGGCGTAACCCGGATCTCAAGTGGCGGCACCAGCCGGTCGACGTGGCGGAACTGGCCGCGAAGCAGGCCGCGATCCTCGCGTCCGCGTCCACGCTGGTCAAACCGGGAGGCCGGCTCGTGTACGCGACCTGCAGCGTGCTCCCCGAGGAGAACGAGCGCATCGTCGACGCGTTCCTCGCCGCGCACGCGGAATTCGCGCGCGGCGACGCGACCGCGGAAATGAAACGCGCCGGCATCGCGCTCGACACCGGCACCGAACTGCGGCTGTCGACCGCCGAGCACGGCTGCGACGCGTTCTACGCGGCGATCCTCGAACGCAGGGCCTGAGCATGTTCCCGACCATCCCGACGCAGCGGCTCGAAGCCCTGATCGCCACGACCGGCGGACAGATCCAGTTCGCGATCGTCCTGTTCGCGTTCCTGGCCGGCTGGCTCGTCGACCGCTGGGTCGAGCGCGGACGCGCGGCCCGCGGCGACGCCGACCGGATGCCCGGCGGCGTGGTGCGCGGCATATTCCCGATCTCCGCGCTCGTGCTCCTGCTGCTCGCCAGGGCCGCCTGGGGCAGGCGGACCGATCCGCTGTTCCTCGACATCGCGGTGCCGCTCGCGATCGCGCTCGCCGGCATCCGCGTTCTGGTCTACATGGTCCGCAAGCTCTTCCCCGGCGCCGGCTGGCTCAGGACCTCCGAGCGCACGATCGGCCTCGGCATCTGGGGCGCGCTCGCGCTCCACTACTTCGGCATCGGCGCCGAGATCGTCGACGGGCTCGACGCCGTCCGCATCCCGATCGGCCGCTCGCACGTGACGCTGCTCACGGTCCTGTCCGGCGCGCTGGTCGTGCTGGTGACGCTCGCGGCCACGCTGTGGCTCGCCGGGTTCGTCGAGCGCCGGCTGATGAACACCGACCTCAACGCGAACGTGCGCGCGGTGATGGTCAAGTTCCTGCGCGCGGTGCTGGTCGTCGCCGGCGTCTTGATCGCGCTGCAGGCCATCGGCATCGACCTCACGCTCCTGTCGGTGTTCGGCGGTGCGCTCGGCGTCGGCGTCGGACTGGGACTGCAGAAGCTCGCGGCGAACTACATCGCCGGCTTCACGATCCTGCTGGACAAGTCGGTCAAGCTGGGCGACCTCGTCACCGTCGACGGGAAGTACGGCGTCGTCGCCGAGGTCACGTCGCGCTACGTCGTCGTGCGCGGCATGGACGGCATCGAGGCGATCGTACCCAACGAGACGCTCATCACGACCACGGTGCTCAACCACTCGCACAGCGACCGGAAGGTGCGCATCGCGATCCCGGTGCAGGTCGCGTACGGCTGCGACATCGACCGGGCGCTCGCGGCCCTCGAAGCGGCGGCGCGTGACGAGCCGCGCGCGCTCCAGGACGCCGAACGCGCGCCGGCGGCGTTCGTCGCCGGCTTCGCCGACTCGGGCATCAATCTCGAGCTGGGCGTCTGGGTCGGCGACCCGGAGAACGGGCAGTTGAACCTGCGCAGCGCGATCAATCGCCGGATCCTCGCGAACCTGGCCGCTGAGGGCATCGCGATCCCGTGCCCGCCGCGCGCGGTGCGGGTCCGGGCGTCGCCGGCCGGCGGACCGGCGCTGCCGTCGTCCGCCCGGCCGGCGACGCGGGA
>JADZDA010000235.1 GCA_020851255.1 Burkholderiales bacterium
CGCGCTCTACATCCACAGCCCCGAGGTGACTACGCGCTTGCGCACACCGGAAATCCTCTGGCCGGTCTGCGTCGTCATGCTGTGGTGGCTCGGGCGCGCGTGGTTGTGGGCGGCCCGCGGACAGATGCCGTCCGACCCTCTGGTGTTCGCCTGGAAGGACCCGGCGAGCCTCGTCGCCGGCGCGATCACCGTCGCGCTGTTCGGCGCGGCCGCGCTCGTGCAAGTGCCGCGCCTGCTGTGACGACCCGGGACGCGACGATTCCCGGCGCGCGACCGGAGGACGGCGGCAGCCGGTTGCTGCGCGCGATCGTCGAGACGTTGCTCTCGGACGCGCCGGTGGCACCGGCTCCCGCTCTGCGGCGCGTCGCGACCGACGAGGCCGCCGCGTTCGTCGCAGCGCAGCTGCGCGCCCTTGCGCCGGGTCTGCGCTGGCGACTCGCTGCCGGCCTCGCCGGGTTCCGGATCTACGTCAGGCTGGTCGCGGGACGTGCGTTCGAACGGCTGCCAGAAGACGCGCGCCGCCGGCTCGTCGACCGCTGGAGCTACGGGGCCGCGACCGCCCCCAGGCAGCTCTTCCGCTTGTTGCGTAGCCTGACGCTCCTCGCGTACTTCGAGAGCGAGGCCGTGCGTGCGGTGCTCGCGCGCGACACGTCGATCCCCGCGATACCGGTCTCCCCGCCGAGCGGGCCGCGATGAGCGCCGAATCGCGCACCGTGGTCGTCGTAGGATCGGGCGCGGGGGGCGCGAGCGTGGCGGTCACACTCGCCGAGTCCGGCGTCGATGTCGTCGTGCTGGAGGAAGGTTCGCGCGTCGACAGGCGCGCGTACGGCGGTACGGCGCCCGCCGCGCTGGCCGCGTTCTACCGGCATCGCGGCATGACGCCGATCATCGGGCGCGCGCCGGTCGGATTCGTCGAGGGCTGCTGCATCGGAGGCAGCACCGAGATCAACAGCGGCTTCTGGCACCGGGCCCCGCCGCAAGTGCTCTCGACCTGGGCTGCCGAACGGGCGCTCGAAGGAATCGGTGCCGACGATCTCGCGCCGCACTACGAGTGGGCGGAGGAAGCCTGCGAGGTCGCGGTCTGGTCGCGCGCGCTGCCAAGCTCGACCGAGGCGCTGGTCCGGGGCGCGACCGCGCTCGGCCATCGGCCCGAAATCGTGGCACGCGCCGCAGCGCGCTGCGTCGGAACCAATACCTGCGCGCAGGGCTGCCCGACTGGCGCGAAACGCGGGATGAGCGCGAGCCTGCTCCCCCGCGCCGAGGCGCTCGGCGCACGCGTGCTCTCGGATTCCCGCGTCGCCAGGATCGTTCTGGACGGCCGGCGCGCCGTGGCGGTCGAGGTGCGGCGGGACGGCGCGGGTGCCGGGGCCTGCATCGAGAGGATCGCCGCGGGCGCCGTATTCGTTTGCGGAGGTGCGCTGCAGACACCGGTCCTGCTTCAAGCGAGCGGCCTGCGGCGCGGCATCGGCAATTCTCTGGGCATCCACCCGATGCTGCGCGTGGTCGCGCGATTTCCCGCCCGGATCGACGCACACTCGAGCGTGCTTCCGCTCGCCCAGGTCCGCGATCTCGACCCCGACATCGTCCTCGGCGGCGCGTACCTGTCGCCCGGCCACCTCGCCGTGATGCTCGCGGACAATTGGCGGGAGAACCGCGCGTGGATGTCCTCGATCGGCCACTTGGCCGCGTACTACGCCGGAGTCATGCCGAAGGGGTGGGGAAGCGTGCGTCCGGACCGGCTGGACCGAACCCGCGCGCGGGCGCGCTACGATCTCGACGACGACGACCTCGCACGACTGCGCGCCGGATTCCTCCGTCTTTGCGAGATCCTGTTCGCCGCGGGCGCTGTCGCCTTGCGCCCATGCGTCCATGGCGTGGGAGAATTGCGCGATGCCGGCGAAGCGCGCCGATGGGTGTCGCACGACGCGCCGGTGTCCGCGATGAGCCTCACGACGGTCCACGCCTTCGGCTCCTGCCCGATGGACGGGCGGCCCGGCAGAGGCGCGCTGGACGGCGACGGTCGCGTCCACGGCCTCGACAACGTGCACGTCGCGGACGCGAGCGCGCTTCCTGGCTCGCCCGGCGTGAATCCTCAGGCGACGATCATGGCGGTGGCCCGCCGCTGCGCCATCCGCTACGTCGAGAGGATCGGATGAAAGTCAGATGCGCGCTCGTGACCGGCGCCGCCGGCTGGCTGGGAACGCACCTCGTGCGCGCGCTTTCCGGCGGCCTGCCGGACACCCCGTCGCTCGCGGGAATCGATGGCCCGAACGACATCCGTTGCCTCGTCGGCCCCGGCGACGACGAGACGCGAATAGCCGGCATTCCGCGCGCAAGGATCTTCCGCGGCGACGTGACCCGGCCGGCGAGCCTCGCGGAGTTCTGCGCAGGCGCGCGCGACGCCGTCGTTTTCCACTGCGCCGGCGTGATCCACCCTTCGCTGTTCACCGCAGCCCTGCATCGCGTCAACGTCGACGGCACCGCGAACCTCCTGCGATCGGCGATCGACGCGGGTGCCCGCCGGTTCGTCCATGTCTCGTCCAACTCGCCTTTCGGTTTCAACGCCGGACTGGGCGACCGATTCGACGAATCGTCGCCGTACGCGCCGTACCGCGCCTACGGGCGGACCAAGCGGGCGGCCGAGGACCTGGTCTTCGAGGCGTCGGCGTCCGGGCGCATCGAGGCGACGATCGTACGGCCGCCCTGGTTCTACGGCCCGGGACAACCGGCGCGCCAGACGCTGTTTTTCCGGATGGTGCGCGAAGGCCGGTTTCCCATCGTCGGCGACGGCGGTAACTTCCGTTCGATGGCTTATCTCGATAATCTATGCCAGGGCCTGCTCCTCGCCGCGGTCCGCGACGCCGCGACCGGCCGCGCCTGGTGGATCGCCGATCGCCGACCCTACCCGATGACCGAGATCGTCGGGACCGTCGAGACCGTCCTGCGAGAAGATTTCGGTCTGGCGGTCAGCGACCGACGGCTCACGCTGCCCGGTTTCATCGGCCCGGTCGCGCGGGCGGCCGACGCGACGTTGCAGGCGCTCGGTCTGTACTCGCAGAAGGTCCATGTCCTGTCGGAAATGGACCGGGACATCGCGTGCGCGATCGACGGCGCGGCGGCCGCGCTGGGCTACGATCCGAGGGTCGAGTTGCGAGAAGGCATGCGCCGGTCGATCCGATGGGCGCTCGATCACGGAGCGCGGATCTGACCGCGCGAACCCGATGCCCGAACGCCATCTCGTCACCGGAGGATCCGGATACGCCGGAAGCGTGCTGGTCCGACACCTGCGCGAGGCCGGGCACGTGGTCCGCGTCCTCGATCTCTGCGACGTCGACGACCGGCCCGCTGACGTCGAATTCGTCGGCGCCGATATCCGCGACGCCGGCGCCGTCCGCCGCGCCTGCGTCGACGTCGATGTCGTCCACCACAACGTCGCGCTCGTGCCGCTCGCGAAAGACCGGGACGCGTTCTGGACCGTGAACCGCGACGGCACGCGCAATCTGCTCGACGCCGCGCTGCGCGAAGGTGTCCGCAAGGTGGTGCATACCTCGTCGTCCGCGGTGTTCGGCGTGCCGGACCGTTTTCCGGTCGACGACGCGACACCGCCCCGCCCGCGCGAAGACTACGGCCGAGCCAAGCTCGCCGCCGAAGAGGAATGCGCGAACAGTGTCGCGCGCGGACTCGACGTGACCATC
The DNA here is from genome assembly GCA_020851255.1 of Burkholderiales bacterium. Lineage (GTDB taxonomy): Bacteria > Pseudomonadota > Gammaproteobacteria > Burkholderiales > Casimicrobiaceae > VBCG01. The sequence continues at coordinate 3,696 of JADZDA010000235.1, forward strand.
CTGCGGCCCCGCACGCTGCTCGGCCACGGCCGGCTCGGGATCATGCAGGTCGTGTTCGAGTGGGTGCGCACCGGATGCAACGTCCCGGTGCTGGGCGGCGGCGGCAACGTCTACCAGTTCCTGCATGTCGACGACTTCGCGGCCGCGTCGGTGAGGGCGGCGACGCGCCCCGGGCCGCGGACCTACAATGTGGGCGCCGCGCGCTTCGGCTCGATGCGCGAGACGCTGGACGCCCTGGTACGCCACGCGGGCACCGGCAGCCGGGTCGTCTCGCTGCCTCGCCGACCTACCGAGTTCGCGATGAAACTCACCGGCTGGCTCGGCCTGTCGCCGCTCGGCCCGTACCACTGGCTGATGTACGGGGAGTCGATGGCGTTCGACCTGATTCGCGCGCGGGGAGAGTTGGATTGGGATCCCCGCTACAGCAACGAGGAGATGTTCATCGAATCGTATGACTGGTATCTCGCGCACCGGGAGGCGTTGATGCGATCGACCGGCACCGCATCGCACCATCGGACCGTCGTGCGATCTCGACTGCTCGGCTGGGTCGGAAGAGGAATGCGTTGGCTGTGAATCCGAAGGCCGCGTCACAGGGTACAGCGGAGGGCGCGAGCGCCCGTTGCCGACCCGCGCCCGGACTGCCGGCATGCGCGGTCCCGGACGGCGCACGATGCCGGCGCCGACCGCCGGCCGAGAAATGACCATGATCGCCGGGCCGATCGCCTACGTCGGGCGCCTCGTGGCGCTGGTCGCGACGTCGTTCGCGGCCTTTCTCGCGCTCTACGTGGCGATCCGCGCCTATGCCCCCGACCCGATCGTTTTCTATCAGGGACTGAGCGTCGTGGCCGCTTCCTCGGTCGCCCTGAGCGCCGTCGGCTGGGCGATCTCGCGCACCGTACCCCCCGCCGCCCAGTGGGTCGGGCACACGGTACTGGTGCCGGCGATCGCTATCCACGCGCTGCTCGGCTACGCGTTCGTGATCACCATCCCGTCGCTGCTCGACCGCTCGATCTCGATCTACGTAATCGCCGCGGTCGCACAATCGGGTGAGCGGGGCCTGACCCGCGAGGAGCTGCAGGCGGGCTTCCTGCGCGACTACGTGAGCGGCACCGCGACGATCGACAAACGACTCGCCGAACAGCTCGCGTCCGGACACGTCGCCGACAGCGGCGGCCGATTGCGTACCACCGAGCGCGGCGAGCGCGTCTATCGTGTCAATCGCGCGCTCGCCCATATCCTGAACATCCCGTCCCATTACACCGAGCCACCGCCCGCGCCCACCGACCCGCGGGCGGGGACCAACTGATCGACGCCGCCTCCCCGATGGCGAACGCCTCCCCTCCGGACCCGCGCACGATCGCAAGACCGGTCCTCTCCGGCGCCACCGTCCGCGAGCGCATCCCGCTGATGCTGCCGTCGCTGCCCACGGCCGACGAGCTGCTGCCGTACCTGCGGCGGATCGACGAGCGCCGCTGGTACTCGAACTTCGGCCCGCTCGCGACCGGATTCGAGGCGCGGATCGCGCACTCGTACGCCGGTGCCGGCGCCTGCCACGTCGTCGCGCTGTCGAGCTGCACCGCCGGCCTCGAGCTCGCGCTGCGCGCGCTGTCGCTGCCGGCCGGCGCCCCGGTGCTCGTGCCGGCGTTCACGTTCATCGCCACCGCGTCCGCGGTGCGTTGCGCCGGGCTCGCCCCGGTCGTCGCCGACATCGACGCCGACACCTGGCTGCTGACGCCGGACATCGCGCGGGCCGCGGTCCGGTCGATCGGCGCGCGGGCGGTGATCCCGGTCACGACGTTCGGCGCGGAGCAGGACGGCGAGGCGTGGGCCGCGTTCGCGCGCGACACCGGGGTGCCGGTGGTCATGGACGCGGCGGCGGGCTTCGGCAACCAGCGCGATCCCGGACCGACCTGCGCGGTGTTCAGCCTGCATGCGACCAAGCCGCTGGCCGCCGGCGAAGGCGGCTTCGTCGTCACGCGCGACGCGCACCTCGCGCACGCGATCCGGCGGCTGTCGAACTTCGGCATCAACCTCGACCGGCCGCTCGACGGGCCGATCGGCAGCGCGGTCGCGACCGGCACCAATGCGAAGCTTTCCGAATACCACGCGGCGGTCGCGCACGCGAGCCTCGATCGCTGGACCGACATCGCGGCGATGCGCCAGTCGGTGTACGAGCGCTGCGTGCGCACGGCGCAGGACGCCTGCGGCGGACGCCTGGGCGTCCAGCGCGTGCCGTCGTCGACGGTGCGCAGCGTGTGCGCGTACCGGTTCCCGGATGCCGGTACGCGCGACCGCGCCGAGCAGGCGCTGCAGGCACGCAGCATCGGCACGCGCCGCTGGTACCTGCCGACGATCGACCGGCAGCCCGCCTTCGGGCATGTCGACCACCTGCCGACGCCGGTCGCCGAGGCGTTGAGCGCGCGGCTGCTGGGCGTGCCGTTCTACCCGGATCTGCCGCAGCCGGCGATCGACGAAATCGCGGTCGCGCTCGCCGGCGCGTTCGGCTGATATCCTCCGCCTCGACGCCACTTCCGCGGGCCCGGCACGGTCCGCCGACGACCATGACCGAAGACACGATGCCCGGCATCGCCTACGAGCTGAGCGAAGACCGGCAGCGCGTGTCGCTCACCATCGGTACGCAGACGCTGGCGACGAGCGCGGTCGAGCTCGAACGCCTGGTCCAGTTCCTCGGCATGGTGCGCTCCGCGATGCTGCCCGAGGTGGAAGGCGACGTGCCGAAGACGCCGTTCCTCCAGATCGAGGCGCCGCGGGTCGCGGTGATGCCGACCGGCGACCGCGCGTGGACCGGTCTCGTGCTGAGGACCGCGCCCTACGGCTGGATCGGCTTCAATCTCGACCGCACCCAGACCGCGGACCTCGCGCGGCACCTCGCCAAGCTCGCCTCCTCGATGGCCGCGCCGGCCGCCTGACCCGCGAATCCATGGACCTTCCGCACAACGCCTTCAAGCACGCCCTCGCCGAACGCCGGATGCAGATCGGCACCTGGCTCATGAGCGCCGCGCCGTCCACCGCCGAGGCGCTGGGCTGCGCCGGCTTCGACTTCCTCGTCGTCGACATGGAGCACGTGCCGATCGACGTGCCGCAGGCGATCGGGATCCTGCGCACGGTCGCCGGCACGCCGGCCTCGGCGGTCACGCGCATCCCGTGGAACGACCCGGTGACGGTCAAGCGCGTGCTCGACGCGGGCGCGCAGACACTGATGTTCCCGTTCGTGCAGGACGAGCACGAGGCGGCGCGCGCGGTCGCGTCGACGCGCTATCCGCCCGACGGCATCCGCGGCGTGGCGGGCCTGCAGCGCGCGAGCCGGTACGGCAACGTCGCGAACTACGCGAAGCTCGCCGCGACGCAGATCTGCGTCGTCGTGCAGATCGAGACGCTGTCCGCGCTCGAGCGGCTGCCGGCGATCGCCTCGGTGCCCGGCGTCGACGCGATCTTCGTGGGCCCAGGCGACCTGTCGGCGTCGATGGGGCACCTGGGCGACATCGGGCACGCCGACGTGCAGGCGAAGCTCGCGCACGCGGCGGCCGAGACGAAGCGCCTGGGCAAGCCCTGCGGCATCGTCGGCGGCAATCCCGACATGGTCCGCCGCTTCCTGGGCTACGGCTACACCTGGGTCGCGGTGGGCTCGGACATGAGCATGATGACCGGCCGCGCGCAGGAGTGGCTGGGCGCGCTGCGCGGGGCGACGGCGCCCTCCGGCGGCGCTTCCGGACCGTACTGAGCGATGCGCACCGGCGCGACCGCCGCCGTGCGCGGCGCCGGGTCTCGAGCGCCATCGCCCCCGTGATCGCGCTCGCCGACGGCGGCGCCACCGTCGAGATCGCGCCGCCGACCGGCGGGGCGATCGCCGCGTTCCGGCTGGACGGCGTCGACGTGCTGCGGCCGACACCGGCCGAAGCGCGTATCGCCGGCGACGTCCGCGCGCACGCCTGCTATCCGCTCGTCCCCTGTTCGAACCGGATCGCGCAGGCGCGACTGCGCTGGGACGGCCGCGAGCACCCGCTCGCCCGCAACTTCGGCGACTCGCCGCACGCGATCCACGGCGTCGGCTGGCAACGCGCCTGGACCGTCGACGGCGCGGATGCGAGGAGCGCGCGCCTCTCGCTCGTGCACGAGGCGCGCGGCGCAGGCGCAACGGCATGGCCGTGGCCGTTTCGCGTCGTGCAGACCTGTTCGCTCGACGGGCGCGGCGGCGAGGCGCTGCTGCTGCTGCGCCTCACCCTCGGGAACACCGGCGTCGAGCCGTTCCCGTTCGGTCTGGGCTGGCACCCGTTCTTCCCGATCGACGCCGACACGACGCTCGCGTTTCGCGCGGCCTCGGTCTGGGAGAACGACGACACGCGCCTGCCGGTCGCGCGCCGTGCGCTGGCCGGTGGAGGGCGCTTCGCGACGCCGGGACGCGTCGCCGGTTCGGCGCTGGACCACGTGTTCGAGGGCGCCGGCGGCGCGGCCGTCGTCTCCTGGCCCGGCCGCGGGATCCGCGCGGCGATCGAGGCGGATACGGCCCTCGACCGTCGCGTCGTCTACACGCCCGAAGGCCGGCCGTTCTTCGCGTTCGAGCCGGTGAGTCACATGACCGACGCGTTCAACCGCGCCGCGCGCGGCGAAGCCGGCACCGGCACGCGCACGCTCGGCCCCGGACAGGCGTTTTCTTGTACGATGCGGGTCCGCGTCCGGCGCTCGCGCTGACCGGCGCGCCTCCATGTCCGAGTCCCCGTTCACCTGCGTGCTCGACGCGCGCGCGAGCCTGGGCGAGTGCCCGACCTGGTCGGTCGCCGAACAGGCGCTCTACTGGGTCGACATCCACGCGCCGTCGCTCAACCGCTACGACCCGGCGGTCGGCTCGAACCACGCGATGCCGATGCCCTCGTCGATCGGCTGCTTCGGCCTGCGCGCGCGCGGCGGCTTCGTCGTCGCCCTGCGCGACGGCGTGTGGCTCGCCGACGCGTCGGGGCGGCTCGAGCGCCGCATGGCCGGAGCGCCGTACGACCCGCATCACCATCGCTTCAACGACGGCCGCGTCGACGCGCGCGGACGCTTCTGGGTCGGCACGATGAACGAGCGGCGCGACGCGCCCAGCGGCGCGCTCTACCGGCTCGACGGCGAGCGGCTGACGCGCGTCCTGGGCGATGTGACGGTCAGCAACGGGCTCGCGTGGAGCCCCGACGGCCGCACGATGTACCACGCGGACACGCCGGCGCACGTCGTCCGCGCGTACGATTTCGACGCCGGGAGCGGGACGCCGGCGCGGCCGCGCGAGCTCGCGCGCTGGCGCGGCGAGACCGACCGGCCCGACGGCGCCGCGGTCGACCGCGACGGCTGCTACTGGGTCGCGTTCTTCCGCGGCGGGAAGGTCCTGCGGATCGACCCGAACGGCCGCGTCCTGCGCGAGATCGCGGTGCCGGCGATGTGTCCGACCATGCCGGCGTTCGGCGGCCCGGACCTGCGCACGCTCTACGTCACGAGCGCGCGCGCCGACCGGCCCGACGACGAGCTCGCCCGCTTCCCCCGCTCCGGCGGAATCTTCGCGATGACCGTCGACGTGCCCGGACTCCCCGAACCGCTCTGCGACGCCTGATCCCCATGATCGACTTCACCGCCTTCCAGCGCATCGACGCGCCCAACAGCCTGGGGTCCACCGGAACCGGCGCTTCGTTCGCGACCTCCACCGGCGACGTCCTGGAAGTCGGCTGCTTCGGATCCGGAGTGTTCCGGATCCGGCTGGGACCGAACACGCGGCCCGACTACGGACTCGTCGTCGGTCGCCTGAAACCCTGCACGGTCGCGCAGGTCGCGCCGGACCGCTGGACGTTCACCGCGGGCGACGCGACGCTGGAGATCGCCTCCGCGCCGCTGTCGTTCCGGCTGGTCTGGAAGGGCGCGCCGGTGCTGGGCTCGATCACCGACCAGCACTTCCGCGGCTGGACGCGGCTGCCCGCGTTCGGGCGCGTGCGCGCGACACCGTGCTGGACCGCCGCGTTCGCGCTCGAGTCCGGCGAATCGGTCTACGGCCTCGGCGAGAAATTCGGCCCGCTGGACAAGCGCGGACAGCTCGTCCATTCCGCCGTCGAGGACGCGCTCGGCGTGAACACCGGGCTCGCGTACAAGAACACGCCGTTCGCCTGGAGTCCCGGCAAGGGACGCGGCGCCTGGGGCGTGTTCGTCAACACACCCGGGCGCGTGACCCACGGCGTCGGTCATCCGGACTGGTCGCACCGGAGCTACGCGGTGGTCGTCGACGACGAGGCGCTCGACCTGTTCGTGTTCGCGGGCGCGACGCCGGCCTCGATCGTCGACCACTACACGCAGCTCACCGGCCGCTCGCCCGCGGTGCCGCGATGGAGCCTCGGCCTGTGGGTCTCCCGCGCCTACTACAAGACGCCCGAGGAAGCCCTGGCCGTCGCGAAGAAGCTGCGCGAACGCCGGATTCCCTGCGACGTGCTGACGCTCGACGGCCGCGCCGCGTGGAAGGTCGAAACGCGGTTCAACTTCCGCTGGGATCCGGACCGGTTCCGCGACCCGAAGACCTCGCTCGCCGCGATCAAGGCCGAGCACCTGCGCGTCTGCGTCTGGGAGTATCCGTACGTCTCGGTCCACGACCCGCTGTTCACCGAGCTGGCGCAGCGCCACTATCTCCTCACCGACGATTCCGGCGAGCCGCTGGTCTTCGGCTGGGACACCGCGCCCGGGACGAGCCCGTTCGGGAACGTGCTGACGCCGCTGCCCGAGAGCGGCATCGTCGATTTCACCAACCCGGCGGCGTTCGCCTGGTGGCGCGACGCGCACCAGAGGCTGTTCGAAGACGGCGTCGACGTCGTCAAGAGCGATTTCGGCGAGCAGGTGCCCGCGCACGCGGTGGCGTTCAACGGCGACCGCGGCGACCGGCTGCACAACGTCTATCCGCTGCTGTACAACCACTGCGTCTACGAGGCCACGGCGAAGTTCCAGAAGAAGGACGCGGGCCCGCCGATGGTCTGGAGCCGCGCCGGCTGGGCCGGCAGCCAGCGCTACCCGATGGGCTGGGGCGGCGATCCGCAGAGCGACTGGGAGGGCCTCGCGGCGTCGATCCGCGGCGGCCTGTCGCACGGCATGAGCGGCAATCCGTACCACAGCTCCGACATCGGCGGCTTCTACGGCGCCGAGCAGCCCGACGCCGAGCTCTACCTGCGCTGGCTGCAGATGTCGGTGTTCGCCTCGCACATCCGCGTCCACGGGATCGGTGAACGCGAGCCCTGGGCGTTCGGTCCGGAGGCCGAGGCGATCGCGCGCAAGTGGCTCGCGTTCCGCTACCGCCTCGTCCCGTACCTGGAACGCGTCGTCGTGCAGGCGACGCGCACCGGCATGCCGGTGATGCGGGCGATGCCGTTCGCGTTCCCCGGCAACGCGCTCGTCAAGGGCTTCGAGACGCAGTTCCTCTGCGGCGAGGCGCTGCTGGTCGCGCCGATCGTGCGCCCGGGGGGCGAAGTCGAGGTCGCGCTGCCGCCGGGCGGCTGGTACGACATCAACACGCGCACGCGTCACGAAGGCCGGCAGATCCTGCGCTACCGTGCCGCGCTCGACCAGTTCCCGGTGTTCGGCCGCGAGGGCTACGCGCTGCCGCTCGGCCGCGCGGTCCAGCACACCGGCGAGATCGACGCCGCCAGCCCGCTCGAGCACCTGTGGCTCTTCGGCGCGCCCGCGCATTCGCTCGACGGCTTCACGCAGGCGCGCATCGAGGCCGACGGCGACGGCGGCTACACGCTGCGGACCGCCGAAACACTCGACGTCGTGCGCTTCGGCGCATGAGGAGGGCGATCCGGTGAGCGCGCCGAACCCGACGATCGGGGTGACGTCCGGCGAGCCCGCCGGCATCGGACCCGAGCTCTGCGCGAGGCTGGCAGCCCGCCACGCCCGCGCGCCGTTCGCGGCGCGGCTCGTGCTGATCGGCGACCGCGACCTCCTCGCCGAACGCTCGCGCCGCATCGGCGGCGTCCCCCGCTACGCCGACTACGACCCGCTGTCGTACGCGCCCGCCGGCGGCGTCGTCGAGGTCTGGCACCAGCCGCTCGCCGCGCCCGCCGTGCCGGGACACCCCGATCCGACCAACGCGGCGAGCGTGGTCGCGATGCTCGCGCGTGCGAGCGACGCCTGCGCCACCGGCACGTTCGGCGCGCTGGTGACCGCGCCGGTGCAGAAGAGCGCGATCCAGGACGCCGGCATCGCGTTCACCGGTCACACCGAGTTCTTCGCCGAGCGCTGCGGCGTGCCGCGGGTCGTGATGATGCTGGTCGGCGGCGCCCGGGAGCAGCCGCTGCGCGTCGCGCTGGTCACGACGCACCTCGCGCTCGCCGACGTGCCCGCGGCGGTGACCGGCGGCGCCGTCCGGGAGACGATCGCGATCGTCGCGCGCGAACTCGAGCGCAAGTTCGGGATCGCGGCGCCGCGGATCGCGGTGTGCGGGCTCAATCCGCACGCCGGCGAGGGCGGACACCTGGGACGCGAGGAACTCGAGCGGATCGCACCGGCGATCGCCGAGGCCCGCGCCGAAGGCGTCGACGTGCACGGTCCGCTGCCCGCCGACACGGTGTTCGTCCCGCGGCACGCGCGCGAGTACGACGTGATCGTGGCGATGTACCACGACCAGGGATTGCCGGTGCTCAAGGCCGCGAGTTTCGGCCATGGCGTCAACGTGACGCTGGGACTGCCGTACCCGCGCACGTCGGTCGACCACGGCACGGCGCTCGACCTCGCCGCCGACGCCGGGCGCGCGGCTTCCGCGGACGCGGGCAGTCTGATCGCCGCCGTCGACCTCGCGATCGGGCTCTCGGACGCCTCGTCCGCCGCGCGGCGGCCGTAGCGGACACCCGATACCCATGCGGCGCCATCCGCCGGGGCCGGGGCGCACGGTCGACGGCCACGTCGCGCGCAAGCGCTACGGCCAGAACTTCCTCGCCGACGAGCACTATGTCGCGAAGATCGTCGACGCGGTCGGCCCGCGACCCGGCGAGACGATCGTCGAGATCGGCCCGGGCCTGGGCGCGCTCACCGGCGCGCTGGTCGCGCGGGCCGGACGGATCGTGGCCGTCGAGATCGACCGCGATCTCGCGGCGCGGTTGCGCGAGCGGTTCGGGCCCGACGCGCTGGACCTGCGCGTCGCCGACGCGCTCGCGTTCGATTTCGCGTCGCTGGGCGATCGGCTGCGCGTCGTCGGCAACCTGCCCTACAACATCAGCTCGCCCCTGCTGTTCCACCTCGCCGGGCAGGCGTCCGCGATCGCCGACCTGACGGTGATGCTGCAGAAGGAGGTCGTCGCGCGGATGACCGCCGCGCCGTCGACGCCCGAGTACGGCCGGCTCACCGTGATGCTGCAGGCGACGTTCGCCGTCGAGCGGCTGTTCGTCGTGCCTCCGGGCGCCTTCCGGCCGCCGCCCAAGGTCGACTCCGCGGTCGCCCGCCTGACGCCGCTGCGCGAGCATGCACCGGCGATCGACGACCGCGCGCGGTTCGCCGCGATCGTCGCCGCCGCGTTCTCGCAGCGGCGCAAGACGCTGCGCAACGCGCTCGGCGAGCGCGTGGACGCCGCGCAGTACGCGCGCGCCGGCGTCGATCCGCAGCGGCGGGGCGAGACGCTGTCGATCGACGAGTTCGTCGCGCTCGCCAATGCCGGGCCAGGGGTCATCCCCCGGAACTGACGCCCGGATCCCGGACGCCCGCCGGGTCGGGCGCCGGCCCCGTCCACGCGAGATCGGGCCGCGCGGCCGGCGCGTCGATCCGCACGACCTTGTCGCGCGACTTCTCGCCCCGCAGCAACGTCACCTGACGGCGCGGCACGCCGAACGCCTCGGCGAGGAACGCGAGGAGCGCCTCGTTCGCCCTGCCGTCGACCGGCGGGGCGGCGAGGCGGAACTTGAGCGCGTCGCCGTGCCGGCCGGCGAACCCGGTGCGTTTCGCGCCCGGCTGGACGTGCAGCCGGAGTTCGACGACCGCGCAGGTCGGTTCGGTCCGATCGCGCCGGTGCGCCATCGCCGCCGCCGCTTCAGCGCAGTATCGCGGCGACCGCCCCTTCGAGCCAGCGCACCGGCAGCATCAGGAGCAACTGCAGGACCACGATCAGCACCAGCGGCGAGAGGTCGAGCGCGCCGCCGATCGGCGGGATCACGCGGCGCAACGGTCGCAGGAACGGGAAGGTCAGCGCGTTGAGGAGCCCCGCGAGCGGCCCGTCGGGCGCGACCCAGGACAGGATCGCCTGCACGATGACCACGACCATCGCGAGCGTGATCGTCGTCTTCAGCAACTGGACGGCGGCCGACGCGAGCACGTAGAGCACGCCGTTGCCCGAGAACGCCGCGAACCCGCTGGAGAAGACGGCGTAGAGCGTCGCGATCAGCGCGACCTGCGTGAGCCATGCCGCGACGAGCGACGCCCAGTCGTAGCCGCCGGCACCGGGGATGACGCGGCGCAAAGGCTTCACCGCCCAGTCGGTGAGCGCGATCACCGCCTGCCCGGCCGGGTTGCGGAACGGCGCGCGCAGCGCCTGCATCAGGAACCTGAGCAGGAACCCGTAGATGAACAGCCCGAAGAACACCTCGAGCACGAAGGAGACCGCCTGTCCCGCCATGTCCGTCGTCCCGTCCGTCGAATCGCGCCGCGGCGCCGCTTCACTCGTCCCTGCCGTACAGGTCGGCCATCTCGGCGGCGCGCCGGGTCGCCGCTTCGACCGCGGCGGCGATCGCGCCGGCCACGCCGGCCGCCTCGAGCGCCGCGACGCCGCGTTCGGTCGTCCCGCCCTTCGACGTGACCTGCGCGCGCAGCACCGCGAGTGGATCGCTCGACGCCAGCGCGAGCCGGACCGCGCCGTCGAAGGTCGCGCAGGCGAGCTTGCGCGCGTCCGCGGCGCCGAAGCCCTGCGCGCGCGCGGCCGCCTCGAGCGATTCGATGAAGTAGAACACGTACGCCGGTCCGCTGCCCGAGACGCCGGTGACCGCGTCGAGCGCCTCCTCGCGCTCGACCCAGAGCACCTCGCCGCAGACCTCGAGGATCGCGGCCGCCGAGGCGCGCCCCCGCGCGTCGACCGACGGTGCCGCCCACAGGCCGCTCAGTCCGGCCCCGACGAGCGCCGGCGTATTGGGCATCGCACGCACGATGCGGTCGCAGCCGCCCAGCCAGCGGGCGATGTCGCGCACGCGCGTGCCGGCCGCGATCGACAGCACGACGCCGATCCGGTCGATGTGCGCGGCGATCGAGCGGCAGGCTTCGCGCATGTGTTGCGGCTTGACCGCGAGCACGACGACCTCCGCCCCGGCGACCGCGTCCGCGTCCGCCGACGCGTGCACGCGCATCTCCGGGAAGCGCCGGGCGAGCTTCGCGCGCTGCGCCTCCAGCGGCTCGACGACCGCGAGATCGCCGGCCGGTCGTCCGCGCGCGATCTGTCCGCCCGCGATCGCGGTCGCCATGTTGCCGCCGCCGATGAAGGTGATGGTCACGTTCCCGCTCCCCTTTTCACGCCGGCGTCTTCACCGGCCGCGGTCCGAACAACGCGGTGCCGAGCCGCAACTCGGTCGCGCCTTCGGCGATCGCCGACTCCATGTCGTCGGACATTCCCATCGACAGCGTCGCGACGTCCAGTCCCTCGGCGCGCGCCCGCTCGAGGCACGCGCGCAGGATCGCGAACTGCGCACGCTGCCGGTCCGGGTCGCGCGTGGGCTCGGCGATCCCCATGAATCCGGCGAGCCGCAAGCGCGGCAGCGCGGCGACGAGGCGGGCCAGCGCCACCGCGCCGCCGGGATCGACGCCGCTCTTGGTCGCCTCGCCGCTGATGTTCACCTGGACCAGCACCTCGAGGGGCGGGCGATCCGCCGCGCGCGCGGCGGACAGGCGTTCGGCGATCTTCGCCCGGTCCACCGACTCCACCGCGTCGAACACCTCGGCCGCGACCGCGGCCTTGTTGCTCTGCAGGGGCCCGATCAGCCGCCACCGGACGCCCGCGAGGCCGGCGAGCGCGGCGCGCTTCGCCTGTGCTTCCTGGACGTAATTCTCGGCGAACTCGCGCTGGCCCATTGCGTGGGCCGCGCGCACGTCGTCGGCCGACCGCGTCTTCGACACCGCGACCAGCCGGACGGTCGACGGATCGCGTCCGGCCGCCCGGGCCGCGGCGTCGATCCGCGTCCGCGCGGCTTGCCACGCCTTCTCGTCGAGGGTCATAATGAGTCGCGGAGGGCACGGACGGCATGAATCCTGCTTGCGACAGGCCTCCGCCGTCCGGATCCGTGCTTCCGGCGGCGCGCGCCCGGGGATTATAGATGGACATCACCGAACTCCTCGCCTTCGCGGTCAAGAACCAGGCCTCGGACCTCCATCTGTCGGCGGGACTGCCGCCGATGATCCGCGTCCACGGCGACATCCGGCGCATCAACCTGCCGCCGATGGAGCACGACGACGTGCACGCCATGGTGTACGACATCATGAGCGACGCGCAGCGGAAGACGTACGAGGAGAGCCTCGAGTGCGACTTCAGCTTCGCCGTGCCCAACCTCGCGCGCTTCCGCGTCAACGCGTTCGTCCAGCAGCGCGGCGCGGCGGCCGCGTTCCGCACGATTCCGTCGAAGGTGCTGTCGCTCGAGGAGTTGAACGCGCCGAAGGTCTTCGCCGACCTGACGCTGCGCCCGCGCGGGCTGATCCTCGTCACCGGGCCGACCGGCTCGGGCAAGTCGACGACGCTCGCGGCGATGGTCAACCACGTCAACGAGAACGAGTACGGCCACGTGCTGACGATCGAGGA
>JADZDA010000236.1 GCA_020851255.1 Burkholderiales bacterium
ACGTTCGCGGCGAGTCCCGCGTGGTCCGCGACGGGGCCGTCGTGTGGCGCGGCGAGTTCGCGAGCGGCGAGGCGAACATGTCCTATTCGATCGCCAATCTCGAACACCACCATTTCAAGTACGATGCCTTCCGGCGGCCCGGCGATCTCCACGTCCACCTGTTCGGCTGCCCGGTGCTGAGCTTCGCCGAAGGCGTGCGTGCACAGCCGGGCGACGTGTTCGAGATCGACGTTCCCGCGTTCGGCCGCCCGCTGGTCAATCCGCTGGTTGCCGATTCCCGTGAGCACCGGCCGGTCGAAGTCGGCGTGCTGTGACTCCCCGGATCGTCGCGCGCACCGCCGACGTCCTTGCCGAAGGGCCGGTGTGGGACGGCGCGCGGGGGCGTCTTCGCTGGGTCGACATCGAGCGCGGACTGATGCACAGCGTCGCTGCGACGGGCGACGGCCTGCGCACGATCCGATTCGCGGAGCGCATCGGCTCGTTCGCGCTCAGTGCCGGCGGCTACATCGTCGCGCTGGAACGCGGCATCGCGCTGTGCGATGCGGACGGGCTCGGGCTGCGGCGCGTCTTCGCGAATCCAGAGGCTCCCGGGACCACGCGTTTCAACGACGGCAAGTGCGATCCCGCGGGCCGATTCTTCGCCGGCACGCTCGATCTCGAATTCCGTCGACCACTCGGGGCGCTCTACTGCGTGGACTCGGACCTCGCGGGCCGGCGCGCGGTGGCGGACGTCTGCATCAGCAACGGGCTTGCCTGGTCGCCCGAAGGCACCCGCATGTATTTCGCGGACAGCGTGACCCGAAGGGTCGACTGTTTCGATTACGACGTGGGGCGCGGTACGGTGAGCGGGCGGCGGCCATTCGCCGACACCTCGTCCTTCCCGGGAGTGCCCGACGGCGCCACGGTGTCGGTCGACGGCCGCTACTGGCTCGCGATGTACGACGGCGCCTGCGTGCTGGCGATCGCGCCGGACGGAAGGATCGTCGAGCGGGTCGAACTGCCGGTTGCACGGCCGACCTGCTGCACCTTCGGGGGCGACGGACTGGAAACGCTCTTCGTGACCTGTGCGGCCGCCGGACCGGATGCGAGTGATCCCGATTGGGTCGGCGTGAGCGTGATCGCGCTCGATGTGGACGCCCGCGGCCTGCCTGCGGTCGCGTTTCGCGCGGGTGCTGCGCCGTGAGCACGCGTCCTGCGCCGGCCGGGCCGGTCGACGAACGCTATCGTGTGCGCAGCCTGGAACGCGCGCTCACCGTGTTGGAGGAACTCGGACAGGGCGGGCGCGACGGCCTGAGCGTCTCCGAACTCGCTCGCCGCGCCGGCATGTCGAAGAGCAATTCGTTCTCGATCCTGCAGACGCTGATCGCGCGGGGTTACGTCGCCGACGACGGCGAGGGGATGACCCGACGCTACCGGCTGACGCCTGCGCTTGCGCAACTCGCGGCGGGCGCGCTCGGCACCGACTCGATCACCCGCTCGGGGCAGCGCGTCCTGGAGTCGCTCACCGGGCGGACGGGTCTCACGTCCCGGCTCGCGGTGCTCGACGACGGCTACGTGGTTGCGCTCCTGCGCGTGGACGGGCCGGGTCCCGTCCAGCTGTCAACGTTTCTCGGCCGCCGCGAGCTGCCTCACTGTTCGGGGGTCGGCAAGGCGATACTCGCCTCGCTCTCCGACGTCGAGGTCGATGCGATCGTGCGCCGCATCGGTCTGCCGCGCCGCACTCCGCACACGATCACCACGTCCGCCGCGCTCAAGCGGCAGCTCAAGGTCGTGCGCGAACGGGGTTACTCGTTCGACGACGAGGAAGACCACGAAGGGGTGTTCTGCGTCGGCGCGGCGTTTCGCGATCGCGACAACGCCGTGGCAGGCGCGATCAGCGTGAGCGGCCTCAAGTCCGGCCGCAACGAGGCCGATCTGCACCGGCTGGGGGCGATCGTGGGTGCGCACGCGGAACGGCTGTCGAAGGATCTCGGCGCCGCTCCGGGGCGTTGAAGCGCGAGGTCTTCGACGACGCGACCACCCCCCGCCGGAAGGTTTCGGCCGCGATGCAGGCAGTGGCGCTCTCCTTCGTTTCCGGCGGAGCGGAGCTCGATCCGTCGCCACCGGCGATCACCGAATGGCTCGATCTCGACTCATTGCCGAGCGCGGGAGTTTGCGGCGCACTGCGCGGTCTCGTACACTTGCCGCCTCGAACCCCAACGTCGGAGTCCGCCAATGCGCATCGCTCGCATCGTGGCCGTCGCGCTGCTCTCGCTTGCCACACCCCTCGCGTTCGCGCAGGCGACGTTTCCCAATCGTCCGATCAAGCTCGTCGTGCCCTATCCGCCGGCGGCGCTCACCGACACGCTCGCGCGCGCGATCGGCGAGCGATTGGCGAGCGCTCTCGGACAGCCCGTGGTCGTCGAGAACAAGCCGGGCGCCGGGACGCTGGTCGGCGCCGAGTTCGTGGCGAAGTCGCCGCCCGACGGCTACACGCTGCTGATGGCGACGAGCACCACGCTCGGCATCAGCCCCGCGCTGTACCGGTCGTCGCCGATCGACCCGGTCAAGGACTTCGCGC
>JADZDA010000237.1 GCA_020851255.1 Burkholderiales bacterium
GTCGCTCGGACTGGCGGCGGCCTTGAGCGCGGACGGCGCGCCGCCGTCGAGCGGGATCCGTCCGTCGGCCGACGGCGCGTCCTGCGCGGCGCCGCGCCGCCAGGCCGTCGTCCACACGTACACCGAACCGCCCGACACGTAGAACACGCGTCCGGGCGGGCCCAGCACCGCGGTGCTCTCGCAATCGAGTTCGGCGCGCGCGAGGTCGCAGACGGTGACCGTGTGCAGCGCCAGCGCGCCGTCGGGGTCGATCGCGTCGTCGGTCCGGTATATCCGCGTCGCGGGCGCGATCCGGCGGAAGTCGTAGGCGGTCGCGCCCGCGGTCCAGCGGCGCATCGCCGGGAAGGACACGAACGGGTCGGCGGCGTACGCGTTCAGGTGGAGCGGCGTGTAGAACACGAGCTTGCTGCCGATGAGCCGGCTCGCGTAGTTGCGCGACGAGTAGTAATCGTTGGACCGCAGGTGGTGGGTCGCGCGGTGCCGCAGCGCACCGTCGCGCGACAGGTCGAACAGGCCGATCTCGGTGCCGCCGCGCGCGTAGCTGAACCCGATCACCACGACCGTATCGCCGTGGATCAGCATTTCGTCGTACCAGGCGCCGCGCGGGTCGATGCCTTCGCCGTACGCGTCGACCGCGGCGACCGGCTCGAGGCGGCGATCCCGGATGTCGATCGTGAACAGCCGGCCGCGCCGCAGCACGATCAGGTGGTCGCCGCGACGCTTGACGATGCCGCCCTCGTCGACGCCGGCGTGCTGGACGTTGGTGATCGCGTCCGCGCCGGTCGCCGCTTCGGCCTTCGCCGCCGCGTCGGTGAGCGGCGCGGCCGCCGGCGCCTGCGCGGCCAGGCCCGCAACGGCGCCTTCGGAACCCGACGACGTCGCCCGGCGCACGTCCGCCCGGCGTCGCTGCGCGTCGGCCCATCCCCGCAGCAGGTCGGCGATCTCCTGCTCGCTCGCGAACGCCTTCAGCGTGGCCTTCGGTGCGCTGCCCGCGACCGCCGGCACCGGAACGCAGGACAGGACGCCGGCGAGCAACGCGGCGGCGGCGATTCGGGCGGCGGCAACGACGGGCGGCATGGCGGATTCCCTCGGCATGAGTCGGACGGGCAGGCATGGGCGACGGCCTCCGCGCCCGTCCGGGGGGAACCCCGTCGACGCGCGTGACCGCCTCCCCGGTCTTGAACGCGGACGACCGGCCGGCGGGGTCGACGCGCGAACGACGGCCCGGTCCGACAGCGTCAGCGCGGGTGGATCGCGCCCAGCACGCGCGGGCCGCGCGCGCCGGTGACCGCGGGCAGGTTGCCCGGCCGACCGGCGAGCGTCTCGCGTGCGAGCCAGGCGAACGCGAGCGCCTCGACGTCCTGCGGGTCGATGCCGGCGGCCGACGTGGTGCGAACCGGGCGTGGCGCGAGCAGGCGGGCGAGCGCGGCCATGAGCGCGTCGTTGCGCGCACCGCCGCCGCAGACGTGGACCTCGGCGGCGCCGGGCGCGTGCGCCGCGATCGCGTCCGCGACCGAGCGCGCGGTCAGTTCGACGAGCGTCGCCTGCACATCGGCCGGCGACGTCGACGCGTCGGCGCGGGAGAGGTGTCCGTCGAGCCATTCGGCGTGGAACCGGTCGCGCCCGGTGCTCTTGGGCGGCGGCGCGGCGAAGTAGGGGTCGGCGAGCATCGCACCGAGGAGTGGCCGTTGGACCGTGCCGCTCCCGGCCCAGCGTCCGCGATCGTCGTAGGGCCCGCCGCGGTGGCGCAGGTGCCACAGATCGCAGAGCAGGTTGCCCGGTCCGGTGTCGAAGCCGCGGACGAGGCCTGCCGGCGGTAGGTCGGTCAGGTTCGCGATGCCGCCCAGGTTGACGACGACGCGATGTATGCGCGCGTCGCCGAACACCGCCGCGTGGAACGCGGGCACCAGCGGCGCGCCCTGCCCGCCCGCGGCGACGTCGCGCCGCCGGAAGTCGGCGACGACGGTCACGCCCGTCCGTTCGGCGACCCGGGCCGGATCGTTCAGCTGCACCGTCCAACCGCGCTCGGGACGGTGGCGGATCGTCTGGCCGTGCACGCCGGCCGCGACCAGGTCGGCCGGCGCGATGCCGGCGTGCGCGCACGCGGCGAGTATCGCCTCGGCGTAGCGATCGGCGAGCAGCACCGTGACGTCGGCGGCGCGCGCGGTCTCGTCGTGTCCCGCCGCCTGCAGCGCGTGCAAACGCTCGCGCAGCGCCGCGTCGAACGCGACGCTGGCGCGGCCGAGCCGCTCGCACGGTCGTCCGGACGCGGGCGCGAAATCGGCGACGACGGCATCGACGCCATCGAGGCTCGTGCCCGACATCACGCCGGCGTAGCGCTCGCCGGGCATCGCCGGATCGCTACTCCGCGGACGCGATGACCGCGTGCGGGGACGCCCGTGCGACGGCGAGTCCTTCGACCTGCGGCGCGATCGCCGCGCGGAACGCGGCGCGCTGCGCGGCGGGCACCGGCTCGGCCGCCGGCAGCACCAGCGTCTGCGGATTGCGCGGCGTGTCGTTCACGCGGAATTCGTAGTGGAGATGCGGCCCCGTCGCCCAGCCGGTCTGGCCGACCAGGCCGACGGTGTCGCCCTGGCGCACGCGCGCGCCGGCGCGCACGCCGGGCCCGAGCTTCGACAGGTGGCCGTACCAGGTCGAGTACGCGCCCGCGTGGCGAACGACCACCAGATTGCCGTAGCCGGTCTTCCAGCCGGCGTAGGCGACCGTTCCCTCGCCGGTCGCGCGCACCGGCGTGCCGGTGGGCGCGCCGTAGTCGACGCCGGTGTGCGCGCGCCAGCTCGCGAGGATCGGGTGGAAGCGCGCCAGCGAGAACCCGCTGGTCACGCGCGAGAACGCCATCGGCGAGCGCAGGAACGACTTGCGCGCGTTGCGTCCCTCCTCGTCGTAATAGCCGTCGGAACCGTCCGGTGCGGTCCAGCGGAACGCGCGCAGCACGCGTCCCCGGTTCTCGAACTCGGCGGCGAGCACGCGTCCGGCCTGCACCGGTTCGCCGTCGACGACCTGCATCTCGTAGAGCACGGCGAACCGGTCGCCGCGACGCAGGTCGAGGTGGAAGTCGATGTCGCCGGAGAACGCGTCGGCGAGCGCCATCGTGATCGCGTCCGGCAGTCCGATCGCGTCGGCGGCGCCGAACAGCGACCCCTGGATCACCCCGGCGCGCAGCTCGCGACGAACCTCGACCGCGACGCCCTCGGGACGCGCGACCAACCGGCCGGCGTCCCTGACGATCGCCGTCGACTCCGCGCCGTTGACGACCTTGAGCTCGGCGAGCGCGCCGCCGTCGCGCGTCGCGACGCGCACCGCACGGCCGGGCCGCAACTGGTAGAGCGGGCGCGCGGCCGGGTCGGTCGAGAACCACGTCATCGCCTCGGGATCGTCGACGCCGGCCCGGGCGAGCAGCGCGCCGATCGTGTCACCGCGGCGCACCCGCTCCTCGCGCCAGACGACCGCCGGCGGCATCGAGGTCCCGAGGTCGTCGGGC
The DNA here is from genome assembly GCA_020851255.1 of Burkholderiales bacterium. GTDB lineage: Bacteria > Pseudomonadota > Gammaproteobacteria > Burkholderiales > Casimicrobiaceae > VBCG01. The sequence goes on from JADZDA010000237.1 coordinate 3,503, forward strand.
AACGCGAGTTCGCGCACGACCGGCTGCTGCGTCGGCGCCTCGAGCGCGGTGTCCGGCGCCAGGCCGAAGGCCGCCGCACCGAAAAGCGCCAGGGCGGCGACGCCCGCAACCCGCCACCGCAGCCGCGGCCCGGGCGTCGCGCCATGGCCATCGGCTAGAATGCAGGGCTCGCGTCCGGGCGCGGCGGGATCGGCTCCGGTCATCGCGGGATTCTAGCAAAGCCCCCGCCGGGAGCGGCCCCACGACCATGAGCCTCGTCATCTACGGCATCGCCGCCTCGCGGGCTTTCCGCGTCCTGTGGGCCGCGCGGGAGCTCGATCTGCCCTACGAGCACGTCCGCCACCACTACAAGGGACCCGAGGTCAAGGCAGCCCCCTACCTCGCCATCAACCCGATGGGCTGCGTGCCGGCGATCGCCGACGACGGTCTGCCGCTGTTCGAGTCGCTCGCGATCAACCTCTACCTCGCGCGGAAGGCCGGGCGGCTGTGGCCGAACGCCCCGTACGGCGAGGGCCTCGTCTACCAGTGGACGCTCTTCGGCGGCACCGAGGTCGAGCCGCTGCTCGGGCCGTGGTTCTACCACACCACGTTCCTGCCGCCCGCCGAGCGCAAGCCCGAGGTCGCCGCCGACGCCGCCGCGACGCTGCCGCAGCGGCTCGCGGTGCTCGACGGCGCGCTCGCGCGCACCTCCTGGCTCGCCGGCGACGAATTCACGATCGCCGATCTCAATGTCGCGTCGGTGCTCTTCCGCGGCCCGGCGTTCGGCCTCGACCGCTGGCCGCGCCTGCGCGACTGGCACGCGCGCTGCTACGCGCGTCCGGCCGCGAAGGCCGCGGTCGCCGAGCGCGAGGCGAGACCGTGAGCGCGCCGATCGACGTCGACCACCAGATCGCGGTCGCCCGACGCGGCGCCGACGATCTGATCGTCGAGGCGGAACTGCGCGACAAGCTCGCCCGGTCGGCGAAGTCCGGGAAGCCGCTGCGGATCAAGCTCGGCCTCGACCCGACCGCGCCCGACATCCATCTCGGGCACACGGTCGTGCTGAACAAGATGCGCCAGCTCCAGGACCTGGGGCACCAGGTGATCTTCCTGATCGGCGACTTCACGTCGATGATCGGCGATCCGTCGGGCCGCAACGCCACGCGCCCGCCGCTCACGCGCGAGGCGATCCGGGCCAACGCCCTGACCTACCACGCGCAGGCGTCGAAGGTGCTCGATCCCGAGCGCACCGAGATCCGCTACAACTCCGAGTGGTGCGAGCCGCTGGGCGCCGCCGGGATGATCCGGCTCGCGTCGCAGTACACGGTCGCGCGGATGCTCGAGCGCGACGACTTCTCGAAGCGCTACGCCGGACACCAGCCGATCGCCGTCCACGAATTCCTCTACCCGCTGATGCAGGGCTACGATTCGGTCGCGCTGCGAGCCGACATCGAGCTGGGCGGCACCGACCAGAAGTTCAACCTGCTGGTCGGCCGCGAGCTGCAGAAATCGGCCGGACAGGAGCCGCAGTGCGTCATCACGATGCCGCTGCTCGTCGGTCTCGACGGCGTCGAGAAGATGTCGAAGTCCAAGGGCAACTACGTAGGCATCACCGAAGCCCCCGGCGAGATGTTCGGCAAGCTGATGTCGATCTCCGACGAGCTCATGTGGCGCTACTTCGAGCTGCTGTCGTTCCGGCCGATGGCCGAGATCGCGAAGCTCCGGCGCGACTGCGCGGCCGGCGCGAACCCGCGCGACGCCAAGGTCGCGCTCGCGCAGGAAGTGGTCGCGCGGTTCCACTCACCGGCCGACGCCGAGCAGGCGCTCGCGACCTTCGAGGCGCGATTCCGCGGCGGCGCGATGCCCGAGTCGATGCCCGAGCTGACGATCGAAAGCGCCGGCGCCGGCATCGCGATCGCCAATCTCGCGAAGCAGGCGGGTGTGGTCGCGTCGACCTCCGAGGCGCTGCGGCTGATCGACGGGCGCGGCCTGAAACTCGACGGCGAGGTCGTCGCCGACAAGCACGCGACGGTCGCCGCCGGCTCGACGGTCGTCGTCCAGGCGGGCAAACGCCGGTTCGCGCGCGTGTCGGTGCGCTGACGCGACGCCGCGCGTCGCCCCGAGCCGGAAACGATGGGATTCCTGTCGGCGTTCGCCTACGCGCTGCTGATCGGCGCGGTCCCGCTCGCCGAGGTGATCTGGACCGGACGATCGCCGGCCGCGCTGGTGCTGCTGTTCTGGTTCGAGACGGTGCTGGGCCTCGCCACCGGCGCGGTGCGCATCGTCGCCCACCGGCGCGCGACCGCGAAGACCGGGCATCACGCGCCGACGACGGTCACGTCGGACAAGGACGCCGACGCCGACGCGGTCGCGAGGCAGCTCTCGGACGGCAACACCTATCTGCGCCACTTCCTCGGCGTCAACGCGATCTTCACCATCGCGCACGGCGTGTTCGTGCTGCTGCTCGTGTTCCTCTTCCGCATCGCCGGCCCGCTCTCCTGGGACGACGCGCGTCTCGCGCTCGCCTGGGTCGCGGCCGTCCAGGCGGTGTTCCTCATGGCCGACCTGCCGCGGATCGCGTCGTGGCGTTTCGCGGACCTGGGCGCGAGCGTGGGCCAGACCTCGATCCGCGTGCTGGTGACGCAGATCGCCCTGATCTTCGGATTGCCGGCTGCGGGCCTGTTCGGGCCGTGGGGCCTCGTCGGCGTGCTCATCGCATTGCGCGCCCTCGCGGACTCCGCCATCGCCTGGATCGGCGGCCTCCTGAAGCAGCGCGATCTGCCTCCGGGGTTCAGGCGCTTCCTCGCGCGGCGCGCGAAGCAATCGGAGGAATCGCTGGAGGCGGAATTCGACGCGCTGAAGGAGAAGGGCGCGGCCGTCGAGGCGCTGCTCGAGCGGCCGATCGGCGAGCTGCGCCCCGACCTCGCCGGCGGGCGCGGATCCTGAGCGACCGTCCCGCCGGCCGGGACGCGGACGCGCCGCCTATTCGAGCTCGAGCGCGTCGTTGATCGCGGCGATGCCGGCTTTCGCGCAGACGTCGTCCGCGTCTCCCGACGGCGCGCCGGAGACCGCGATGCCACCCAGCAGGACGCCCTTGGCGCGGATCATCATGCCGCCGCCGACCGCGATGACACCGGGGAGATCGCGCACGCCGGACGACGCGCGCCCGCCCTGCGTCGACGCCGCGAACTCGGTCGTGTCGGTGCGGAACGACACCGCGGTCCACGCCTTGCCCAGCGCCATCTGCGGCGTGTGCGCGCCCGCCAGCGGATCGCGCAGCAGCGCGAGTGCGACGCCGGCGCGGTCGACGACGGCGACCGCGACCGTGTAGCCGTCCCTCTGGCAGCGCGCGAACGCGGCCTGCGCGGCGGTGAGCGCCGCGCCGGTCTGCAGCGTCGTCAGCGGGAGGGTGAGCTTGGGCGCCTGCGCGAAAGCGCCGGACGGTAACGCGCAAGCGACGAGTAGGCCGATCGCGGCGATCGCGCCGCTGGAGAGGATCCTGGACATGTCTCGCTCCGGTGAGGTGGACGGTGCTCGCGCCGGCGTCCGCGGCGCGGTGAACGCAGGCGCCGGTGCGAGGATCGTCGCTGCCGCGGCTACGCGATACCCGGGTTCCCCCGGACGCCCGCGATCTCGGGCAGCGCGAGCGGCCGCGCCCTGATGGTCTTCTGCGCGACCAGCCAGCGCTCGACCAGCGCCCAGATCGGCTCGCCGCCCGCCTTGCGGGCCTCCTCGGAAACCGGCGCCCAGCCGGCGACCTTGTAGGTCTTGTCCGCCTCGACCGGCTTGCCCTTGAGCTCCATGCGCGTGATCCGCCTGCCGGCGCCGGCCGCCGGATCGATCGCGTAGGCGAGTCCGCCCACCCGCACCATGTCGCCGCCCTGCTGGTAGTACGGATCGGGATTGAACAGATTGTCGGCGACGTCCTCGAGGATCGTCTTGATCATCTCGCCCTTCAGTTCGTTCACCGTCACGAACGGATAGCTGATCGCCGTCTGGTCCATGAGGTGCTCGCGCCGGATCGGCTGGCCGGGCAAGAGCGACGTGCCCCAGCGGAAGCCGGGCGAGAACGCGATCGGCGCGTCCTTCTCGGCCATCAGCGCGTCGAGGATCAACTGGTCGAACGTGCCGTTGAAATTGCCCCGGCGGTAGAGCAGCGTCTCGGTCACCGCGAGCGGCTCGGCGAGCTTCGCCGCGTACGGGGCGCGCAGGCGCTCGATCAGCGCGGCCATCTCGCGGTCGGGCGGCAGCAGCGCCGCGTAGACCGGCAGCAGCCGGTAGCGGTAGTCGGCGATGCGCCCGGACCTGACGTCGAGATCGAGGACGCCGAGGAACTTGCCGTTGCTGCCGGCGTTGGTGACGAGCGTGCGCCCGCCGCGGTTGTCGACGATCGTCGGCTGCGGCATCCCGTCGTGCGTATGCCCGCCCAGGATCGCGTCGATGCCGGTCACGCGCGAGGCGAGCCTGAGATCGACGTCCATGCCGTTGTGCGAGAGCAGCACGACGACCTGCGCGCCGTTCCCGCGCACCTCGTCGACGACCTTCTGCAGTTCCTGCTCCTGGATGCCGAACGTCCAGTCGGCGACGAAATAGCGCGGATTGGCGATCGGCGTGTACGGGAACGCCTGCCCGACGATCGCCACCGGCACGCCGTTGACCCGTCGGATCACGGCGGGCTTGAACACCGGGTCGCCGAAATCGGTCGTCTTGACGTTCTGCGCGACGAAGTCGATCCGTCCGGCGAAGTCCTTCTCGACGATCTCCTTCACGCGCTCGGCGCCGAGCGTGAACTCCCAGTGACCGGTCATCACGTCGACGCCGAGCGCCTTGCTCACCTCGACCATGTCCTGGCCGTTCGTCCACAGCGCGGTCCCCGACCCCTGCCAGGTGTCGCCGCCGTCGAGGAGCAGCGCGCCGGGCCGCGAGGCGCGCAGCTTCTTCACCAGCGTCGCCAGGTGCGCGAACCCGCCCACGGCACCGTAGGCCGCGGCCGCCCGCTCGAAATCGAGGAACGTGAACGCATGAGCCTCGCGTGTGCCGGGCTTGACACCGTAGCGCGCGAGCAGTGCCTCACCGACCAGGTGAGGCGGCTTGCCGGCGGCCGCGCCAATCCCCAGGTTGACCGACGGCTCGCGGAAGAAGATCGGCTTCAGCTGCGCGTGGCAGTCGGTGTAGTGCAGCAGGCTCGCGTTGCCGAAGGGTTCGACCGAGTCGTAGAACGCCGCGCCGGCCGACAGGTCGAGCGCCGCCCGCGAGTCGAGCGGCAGTCCCGCCGCGCAGGCGGCGGCGAGCGTCCCCAGGAATTCGCGACGGGTGAGGTTCACGACCGATGCGCGTAGCGACCGAGCGCGGCGACGTCCTCGGGGAACATCTCGCGCAGGTCGCGGAAGACGATCCGGCCGCCATCGACGACGTAGATCTCGGGCAGGCCCTCGCGCCTGCCGAACCAGCGCTCCGCATCGGTGCCCGCCATCGCGGCGGCGAACGTGTACGCGTTCTCCTTCATGTATTCGCGCGCCTTCGCCGGGTCCTTGTCGATCGAGTAGCCCAGCACGACGAGCGCGCCCCCGTGCCGCTCGTGCAGCGCCTGCACGTGGGGATTCTGGCGCTTGCAGAACGGGCACCACGACGCCCAGAACTCGACGACGACGGCGGCGCGCGCGAGCTGGGCGGCCTTCAGCACGCCGCCGTCCAGCAGCGGGACATCGCGCCATGCGACGGCGTCGCCGACCCGCGCGGCCGGCCCTGTCGCGGCACGCACCGTTCCGGCCGCCGCCGCCGGTATCGCGGCGAGCGAGCGCAGGAACCGGCGACGTGACGCGATCCCGATCACTGGTTGACCGGCGAGGCGGGGTCCATCAGCAGCGCGACCACGTCGCGCATCTGCTGTTCGTTCAGGATCTTCGCGTGCCCGAAACGCGGCATGTTCGTGCACGCGCTGTAGGCTTGCGAGTTGTAGACCTTGCCCCAGGCGTAGCGCCGCATCTCGTCGGTGTAGCCCCGGAGCTTGCCGAAGTTGTACAGCGACGGGCCCATCGTGCCGAAACTGATCTCCTGCTTCGTGAGCTGGTGGCAGGCGTAGCAGTTCGCGCCGACCGGACCCTTGGGGTCGTCCGAGTACTGGAAGCCGCGCCCGTCCTGCGCGATGCGCTCGCCCCGCTTCCAGTCGCCGACGAGCTTCCCGTCCTGCGGGTACCGGATGGACGCGAGGTTCGACTTCTCGATCGTCGCGGCGACGTCCTTGGGCAGTTCCTTGCCGGCGTACTGGCTGCACAACGCCTGCGTCTCGTCCTGGTTCAGGCGGTCGAGCTTCGCCTGGCCCTTTTCCTTGAACGAGGTCTTCATCGCGTCGATCGCCTTGGCGCGGATCGCCGCCTCGTCGGCGCCGGTCCGCATCGCGGCGCAGCCGGCGAGGGTGACCGCGGAAAACGACGCTAACGCGATCAGCAGAGTTCTGTCCATGCGCGTGTCTCCGGTCAGCGCTTGATCGCGGGCGCGGCGAACGGCGCGCCGTTCGCGTTGTAGGCGAGGAAGGTCGTCAGCGCGATCGACGCCGGCGAGCCGAACTCGATCTCGGGAAACCGCTGCTGGCGGAAGCAGTCGTTCAGCCGCCACTGGAACGTGCGCAGCTCCCCCTGCGAAACGCGATAGGCGGGCCAGGTCGTGTAGCCGCGTTGCGCGCCCGACTTGACCGTGAGGTTCGGCAGGTCCTGGAGCCGGATCCGCTTGCCGTCCTCGGAATGGCAGGTCGAGCAGGCGAAATCGTGCGGCCCGCCGCGGAAGAAGAAGATCGCGCGGCCGACGTCGTAGGCCTCGCGCATCTTCGGGTGGTCGAGGCTCACCGCCATCGCCACGCCCTTGGACTCCGACGTGATCCACGCGGTGAGCGCCTCGTTGTCCGACTTGCGCTCGGGACTGCCGAACGGCGAGCGCCTGGCGTCGGCCTCGGTCATTCCCTGGAGGTTGACGCGGCACCAGACGAGCCGCGTCTCGAGGTCCATGACGCGGCCGGCGTCGGCGAAGAACTTCGGCAGCTCGGCGTACGCGCCCTTGACGACGCCCGGCCCCCTGCCCAGGTCGCAGCGTTCCAGCGACGCGTTCTTCGGCCCGCCCGGCTTTTTCCACAGGTCCTCGCCGCGCGCCTCCCACAGCTCGGCCGGATTGCCGTCCTGCAACGCCTGCCGGTACTTCTCGATTTCGTCGGCCGCGGAGCCCGCCTGCGCGTACGTCGCCGGCGATGCCAGCATCCCTCCGAGGGCGACAGCGGTCGCGGCGAGTGCCGCGCGCAACATCGTGATCATCGCGAACTCCTCCAAGACGGGGCCAGCGGCCCCGGGGGCGAAGCCGTGCGCGAGCGCGCGGCTTCGGTCATCCGCGGTGCGCCTCGCCACCCAACCGGTCGGGCGCGCCTGTCGGAATCGAAGCGACGTCTAGCCGATCGTCGCCTCGTCGGTACGCTTCTCGCCCCTGTTGTCGGTCCAGGTGATCTGCACCTTGTCACCCTTCGCGCCGCCCTTGAACTTGAACGACAGGAACGGGTTCTTCGCGACCGCCGGTCCCCATTGCGCGGACAGCACGGTCTTGCCGTTGTGGGTCGCGGTCACCGACTGGATGAACCACGCGGGCACCGTCTTGCCCGCCGCGTCCTTCCGCTGACCGGTCTCCATTTCGTGGCTCATCAGCACGCGCACCTCGGTCGAGTCGCCGACCAGCGTGGCGCGGATTTTCATCGGATCTGCCATGTCGATCCCTCGTGTTCGCTCGTCTTCGCGCGCTCGCGGCGGTCAGCCGCCGCAGCCGCCCAGCGTGACCTTGACTTCCTTGCTCGCGACGTGGACCTTGCCGTCCGCGTTCACGAGCGCGTAGACCATCGAGCTCTGTCCCATTTTCACGCGTGTGGACACGACCGCCTCGGTGCCCGGCGGGATGTCGAACGACGCCGCCAGCAGACTGGGGTTCTTCTCGATCAGGATCGCGATCGACCGCGTGTTCGGAATCGAACTCAACACCCCGATCGGGACGACGGCGCCGTTCTCGGCGATGTCGGGCGTCGACACGAAGGTGATCGCGTTGCTCGGGGTCGCCGCGCCGCCGCCCATCGCCTTCACCGCCTCGTCGAGCGTCTTCGCGTCGAACGCCGCCTTGTTCCAGCCGCCCGCCTGGGCGTGGGCGGAGCCAGGCTCGAGCCAGCCCGCCGCGGCCAGCAGCGTCGCCAGGGTAACGCCACCACCGGTCTTCAATGCCTTCCTGCGTCCAGCGTCCATGCGCATCCTCGCGTTGAATCGAAACGTTCCCGGAACCGGTCCGGCCGGTCGCGACATCCACCGTGGGGTCCGGTCGGCCCTCTGCCATCGCAACCGGCGGGGACCGTCGCGCGCCCTGCCGCCGGACCGGCAGGATCCCGCTGGCGTCGAGGCTACCTTCGGCCTCCCGATCGGATCAGAATACGCACAGCCCCGCGAACGGGTCAATCCCCCGAAAGGGAGTGGGGAAGCCCCGGGTTGCGGGTACCCGTCATCGGTACCGGTGCCGGGTCGATCGACCCCGGAGTCACGACATGCCACCGCCCCGCGCCGAACGCCGCCCGCAGCCTCGCCGCCGCGCATTGCGCTGCCTGGGGATCCTCGCGCTGGCGGTCGCCGCCCCGGCGCGCGGGCAACCGGGACTCGCGCCGACGCCGCGCGACGCGGAGGGCCCGTTCTACCCCCGCGGTTTTCCCGACGACATCGACGCCGACCTGACCCGCATCGCCGGGCGCCCGGGCACCGCCCGAGGCACTCCGCTGCGCCTGTCCGGACGCGTGCTCGCGACCGACGGATCGCCGCTGGCCGGTGCGACGATCGAA
>JADZDA010000238.1 GCA_020851255.1 Burkholderiales bacterium
CCAGCGGGTAGCGCAGGCTGAAGTCCTGCGCCATCCGGACCAGCGTGTCGTAGATCGCCATGTCGCCGTGGGGGTGGTACTTCCCCATGACTTCGCCGACGACCCTCGCGCATTTGACGTACGGCCGGTTCCAGACGATGTTCGCCTCGGCCATCGCGTAGAGCACGCGGCGGTGGACGGGTTTCAGTCCGTCGCGGACGTCCGGCAGCGCCCGTCCGACGATCACGCTCATCGCGTAATCGAGGTAGCTGTGGCGCATCTCCGCTTCGAGACTGACCGGGAGCGTTTCCTTGGCGAAGGTATCCATGCGGTGGCGATCTGTTCCTGCGTTTTCCCGCGTTACGGCCGATCCTGCCGGTCCGGGAAGTTGGATCGGGCGACCGGGAGGGGCGGCACTCGGGCGCCGGCGCGCGCACCGGCCGGCCCACGCGCGGGTCCGCGCGGTTCAGGCCGTTGATATTGCAGAATTTTACCACGTCGTTGCGTCCCTGCGACACCCTGCGTCCCCGTCCGCCGCGTCGGCCCGCGCTGCTTTGCTTCCTTTAATTCCGCTGTGCTATAGTCCGCGACGATTAAAGCGCTTGGCGCGTCAGGGAGTTACCGACAAAACCGGGCTCCGCCGAACGGACCGGTTCCCGGCGGCGATCGATGCGTAGCCCGGTGGATCGGGCGCGGTTCGAGTGCGGGCGCGACAGGCATTGCGAAGATCCGCAAAGAACGATCTGCAAGGTCATTTCAAAAACGAAGTCAAAGCCAGAGGGGTGAAACAATGACTCGTCGTCTCCTTTCCGCCGCCGCCGTCGGTGCGTTCGCATCCGTGATGGTCGGTGTCGCCAGCGCGCAGACCGGCGGATTCGTGCCGGGCGTCGCGGGCTGCAGCACGTCGAACTGCGGTTACGCGCTGTCGGCCACCGGCACGCCGGACAACAACGTCGTCCGCAGCGCCGCGTACAACGGCACGAAGGGAATGGGCGGCAACCTCTGCTACCGGACCGGCTACTGGGCGCCGTCGATGGCGATCGCCGCTTGCGATCCTGATCTGGTGCCGAGGGCCGGCGCGGCGACTTCCGCAGCGGCCACGCCTGCCCGTCCCGCTGCGCCAGGTACGCCTGCGCAGGCGCCTTCCCGTCCCGGCGCGGCGCCGGCGCCCGCACCGTCCGCGGCCCCCGGTTCGGCACCCGCCGCAAGGCCCGGTGCGCCGGCGGCGACGGCCTCCGGTGTCCAGAAGATCACGCTCGCGTCGAAGGCTCTGTTCGACTTCGACAAGGCCGTGCTGAAGCCCGAAGGCAAGGCCGCGATCGACAGCGAGATCATCTCGAAGCTCGCCCAGGTCCAGAAGCTCGAACTGGTGCTCGTGACCGGCCACACCGACCGGATCGGCACGCAGGCCTACAACCAGAAACTCTCCGAACGCCGTGCCGACGCGGTCCGCGACTACCTGGTGAGCAAGGGCGTGGCCAAGGACAAGATCGAGACGCTGGGCATGGGCAAGACGCAGCCGGTCCCGGGCGTCAAGTGCGAAATGAAGGCGATGAAGGAACTGATCGGCTGCTTGGCGCCCAACCGCCGCGTCGAGGTCGAGGTCAAGGGCGAAGCGGTCCGCCGCTGACCGTTCCGACCCGCCGTTCGAGGAGCCCCGCCGCGCGCGGGGCTTTTCGTTTCTGGCGCGCAAGCCGACGATGAACGCCATCCCCCTCCAGGACGTCGACCTCGCGATCGAGGCCCGGTACGTCGTCCCGGTCGTTCCGGCCGGCGCGCTCGAGCACCACACGGTCGTCGTCGACGGCGGCCGGATCGTGGCGGTCGCGCCGACCGCCGAGGCCCGCGCGCGCTACCGCGCACGGACGATCGTCCGGCGCCCGACCCACGTGCTCGTACCCGGCCTGGTCAACGCCCACGCCCATTCCGCGATGGCGCTGATGCGCGGCATCGCCGACGACCTGCCGCTGGCGACCTGGCTCGAGCAGCACATCTGGCCGCGCGAGGGCCGCCACGTGTCGCCGGAATTCGTGCGCGACGGGACGCTGCTCGCGTGCGCCGAGATGCTCGCCGGCGGCATCACGACGACGCACGAGATGTACTTCTACCCCGACGCGATCGCGCAGGCGATCGGCGACGCCGGGATGCGGGCGGTGATCGGGCTGCCGGTGCTCGACTTTCCGACGCCCTACGCCGCGGACGCCGACGGCTATCTGCAGGCCGGACTCGCGGCGCGCGACGCGTGGAAGCACGCGCCGCGGATCGCGTTCTCGCTCGCCCCGCACGCGCCCTACACCGTCGGCGACGATTCGTTCCGCCGCATCGTCACCTACGCGCGCCAGCTCGACCTGCCGATCCAGACGCATGTCCAGGAGACCCGGTCCGAACTCGACGCGGCGCTCGCGAAGGACGGCCGTACGCCGCTCGCGCGGCTCGACGCGCTCGGCGCCACCGGTCCGGGGTTCATCGCGATCCACGCCGTGCATCCGGGGGCGGGCGACATCGACCTCCTCGCCCGACAGCGCTGCGGTGTCGTGCACGGTCCGGCGTCGAACCTCAAGCTCGCGAGCGGGATCGCGCCGGTCGCCGACTACCTCGCCGCCGGCATCGTCGTCGCGCTCGGCACCGACGGCGCCGCGTCGAACAACCGCCTCGACCTCTTCGCCGAGATGCGGCTCGCGTCGCTGCTCGCCAAGGTCGCCACCGGCGACGCCGCCGCGTTGCCGGCGGCCACGGCGCTCGCCATGGCCACGATCGGCGGCGCGCGCGCGCTCGGGCTCGACGCGCTCGTCGGGTCGATCGAGGCCGGCAAGCACGCCGACCTGGTCGCGGTCGACTTCTCGTCCTGCGCGACCACCCCCTGCTACGATCCGGTTTCGCATCTCGTGCACGCGGCCGGACGCGAGCACGTGACCGACGTCTGGATCGACGGCGACCGGCTCCTCGCCGACCGGACGCACACGCGGCTCGACGCCGCCACCGTCGCCGCGCGCGCCGCCCTGTGGCGCGAACGTCTCGCCTGACCCGGCCCACACATCCTTCCGCCGACGATGACCGAAACAGCCCCACCCGCCGACCGCAACGTCGACGCCGGAGAGCTCGCGAAATTCGCCTCGCTCGCCCATCGCTGGTGGGACCCGGAGAGCGAGTTCAAGCCGCTGCACGACATCAATCCGCTGCGGGTGGGCTGGATCGAGCGGATCGCCGGCGGCCTGGACGGCAGGCGCGTGCTCGATGTCGGATGCGGCGGCGGGATCCTCGCCGAAGCGATGGCGTCGCGCGGAGCGGCGGTCACCGGCATCGACCTGGGAGACCGGGCGCTGTCGGTCGCGAAGCTCCACGGCCTGGAATCCGGCGTGCGCGTCGACTACCGGCTCGTGTCGGCCGAGGCGCTCGCCCGCGAGGCGCCGGCGTCGTTCGACGTCGTCACCTGTCTGGAGATGCTCGAGCACGTGCCCGATCCCGGCTCGACGATCGCGGCCTGCGCGGCGCTCGCGCGTCCCGGCGGCCTCGTGGCGTTCTCCACGATCAACCGGAACGCCAAGTCGTGGCTGTACGCGGTCGTCGGGGCCGAGTACGTGCTGCGCCTGTTGCCGCGCGGCACGCACGACTGGTCGCGCTTCCTCGCACCTTCCGAGACCGCCCGTTACGCGCGCCGCGCCGGCCTCGACCTCGTCGAGACGACCGGGATGACCTACAACCCGCTCGCACGGACCTACCGGCTGGAAGCGGACACCTCGGTCAACTATCTCGCGGCGTTCCGCCGTCCCGCGTGCTGACCTCGGGCGCAGCGCCGCCGCTCGACGTCGACGCGATCCTGTTCGACCTCGACGGCACGCTCGCCGACACGGCGGGCGACCTCGCGTACGCGCTCAACCGTGTGCTCGCGGACCAGGGTCGGCCGGCGGTTCCGGTCGAGCGCCTGCGCCGGCACGCGAGCGCCGGCGCGCGCGGCCTGCTGGGCGCGGGGCTCGGGCTGATGCCCGACGACCCCGGCTACACCCCGGCGCGCGAGGCGTTCCTGCGCCACTACGAATCGGGGCTCACGAACACGACCCGGCTGTTCGACGGCGTCGATCGCGTACTCGCCGACATCGAGGCACGCGGACTCGCGTGGGGCATCGTGACCAACAAGGCGGAGCGATACACCGGTCCGATCGTGCTCGCCCTCGGGCTCGCGCACCGCGCGGGCACCATCGTCTGCGGCGACACCACGCCGCACGCGAAACCGCATCCGGCGCCGCTGCTCCACGCCGCCGCGGCGCTCCGGCTGCCGCCCTCGCGCTGCGCCTACATCGGCGACGACCTGCGCGACATCGAGGCCGGCAACGCCGCCGGCATGCCGTCGCTGGTGGCGCGCTGGGGCTATCTGGGTGACGGCGTTCCGCCCGGCGACTGGCCGGCGGCGGGCTGGCTCGACGAGCCCGGCGATCTGCGCGCCTGGCTGCCGGATCGCAGCGACTGACAGGCGACCGGCGGCGCGCTCAGGGGCAAAGACCCGCGTTCTGCACCAGCATCTCGCGCGCGCGTCCGGCACGCTGGCCGACGATGCGCACCGGCTGGCCCGCGACGAGCGGCCGCAGGACGGTGGCGACCAGGTCGTCGACTTCGCGTAACGCGACGCCGTTCGACTGCACGAGCCGGTCGCCGCGCGCGAGACCGAGCATCGCCGCGAACCCGCCCTCCTCGCGCACCACCAGCGATCCCCCGTCGCTCGCGAACAGCGCGCGCCAGGCCTCGGGCTGCGCGATCAGTCCCTCGACCAGTTCGCCATGGAGCTTGAGGAGCGCGCCGGCGTACGCAGCCGGTATCGCGCAGGCCGGCGATGCCGGTCGCCCGGCTCCGCGCGGCGCCGATTCGCGCCTGGGGGCCGGAGCGGCCTCGCGCCTCAATTCGACGGTGCGCTCGCCCGCGCCCTCGCGCACGCGCACCGCGTACGCATCGACCGCGACCAGCGTCGCACCCGCGACGATGTCGGCACCGGCGGGCACCACGCGCGTGCCGTCGCGGGTCCGGAATACGCCCCAGCCGCGGCCCTCGCGCTCGGCCAGGATGCCGACCAGCGTGAATTCGCCACTTTGCGGCGCGACGGGAGAGGCGGGAGCGGACACCTCGCCGGGCGGACCGGCCCACAGGCCCGAGGCGATGATCGCCGTCGCCGGATCACGCTCCGCGCCGGGCGGCGGCGGCGGCGAGACCGGTTCGAGCGCCCGCAGTACGACGACGGCCAGCACCCATGCGAACAGCGCGAACGCCGCGAGGGTCGCGACCGTCGCGATCCAGGATCTCGTGGCCGCGCCGGCGGGAGTCGTCGGGCTCACCGGCGCGCGCCCGCGCGCGCCGGGGTCGCGTCGCTATAATCGGCTGAACGCATCGGCGACGAGCACCTCGTGAATCCGCGACTCGATCTCACCCGGCCCTATCCATTCGAGCGGCTGCGCGCGCTGCTCGCGGGCGTCACGCCCCCGAAGGACCGCGCGCCTATCAACCTGTCGATCGGCGAGCCGCGCCACCCGACGCCACGGCTCGTGCTCGACGCGCTCGCGGCCGGCGGCGCGGGCCTCGCGCATTATCCCACGACGATCGGGCCGGCTCCGTTGCGCGAGGCGATCTCGACCTGGCTCGCGGCGCGCCACGGCGTCCCCCCGCCCGATCCGGCGACGCAGGTCCTGCCGGTGCTCGGCAGTCGCGAGGCGCTGTTCGCTTTCGCCCAGACGGTCGTCGACGCGAGCCGGGCCGCGGCCACCGTCGTCATGCCCAATCCCTTCTACCAGATCTACGAAGGCGCGGCGCTGCTCGCCGGCGCGTCGCCGTGGTTCGTGAACGCCGAAGCGGACCGCGGAGGACGGCACGACTGGGACGGCGTGCCGGCCGAGGTCTGGGCGCGCACGCACCTCCTCTACGTCTGCTCGCCGGACAATCCGACCGGGCGGGTCTACGACCTCGGCGAGTGGCGGCGGCTGTTCGCGCTCGCCGACCGCCACGGCTTCGTCATCGCCTCGGACGAGTGCTATTCGGAGATCTACTTCGACGAGGCGCGCCCGCCGCTGGGGGCGCTGGGGGCTTCGGCGCAGCTCGGTCGCCACGGATATCCCGGCCTGGTCGTCTTCGGCAGCCTCTCGAAGCGCTCGAACGCGCCGGGGCTGCGCTCCGGTTACGTCGCCGGCGACGCGAAGCTCGTCGCCGCGTTCCTGCGTTACCGGACCTATCACGGCTCGGCGATGTCGCCGGCGGTGGCGACCGCGAGCCTCGCCGCGTGGCGGGACGAGGCGCACGTGATCGAGAACCGGGCGCTCTACGCCGCGAAGTTCGATCGACTCGCCCCGCGCATGGCGGCCGTGCTGCCCTGCGAGCGGCCGCAGGCGGCCTTCTACCTGTGGGCGAAGACGCCCGCCGACGACGCCGGGTTCGCGCGCCGCCTCTACGCCGAGGAGCACGTCACCGTGCTGCCCGGCAGCTTTTTCGCCCGCGACGCGCACGGCGCGAATCCCGGCGCGGGGCGCATCCGCGTCGCCCTGGTCGCCGGCCTGGAGGAATGCGCCGAGGGCGTCGAGCGCATCGCCCGGCTGGCCGCGCGCGGCTGACCCCCCCTGTCCCGGGCGCGTCCGGGCGCCCGGTCGGTGCCGCCGGCGTCCCGGCGGGCGGGCGGCGCGTTTCGTCGGCTGCCCCGCCCCGGACGCAGCGGGCGCCTACAATCCGCCGCGATGGCCGACTCCCCGATTCCTGCCGAGCCTTCGACACGCGCCGCCGGAACGCCGGGGTTTCCCGTTGCGCTCGCGAAGGGATTCCGGGCGTCCTGGCTCACGATCGCGCTGATCGCGGCGATCAACACCGGCATCGCCGGCGTCCTGTGGATCGAGGATCCCCGGCCGTTCTGGCATCCGCTGCTGACCGTCCAGATCTACGGCTTCCTGATCGCCTACTGCGTCAACGTCGCCGCGCCCTGGGACCGGGCCAGGCCGATGGGGTCGCTGATCGCCGCGGTCGCGATCGGCACGCTCGCCGGTGTCGTGGCCGTGGTCCTGGTCAAGGGCTACAGCTGGAGCTACGTCGTCGAGCGGTGGTCGAATTTCGCGTTCAACGTCTTCTGGGCGTTCGTCAACGGGCTGTTCGTCAGCCTGTTCTTCCTGGTCAAGCTCGCGGGCGCGCGGGCGCAGGCGGCGCTCGCCCGTGCCGAGGCCGATCGCCACCTGCTCTCGAAGCAGGCGATCGAGGCGGAATTGAAGCTCATGCAGGCGCAGGTCGAACCGCACTTCCTGTTCAATACGCTCGCGTCGGTCCAGTTCCTGACCGAAACCGACCCGCCGGCGGCGAACCGCCTGCTCGGCCACCTGATCGCCTACCTGCGGGCGGCGCTCCCGCAATTGCGCGCCTCGTCGACCACGCTCGGCAAGGAGGTCGAGCTGGCGCGCGCGTACCTCAACATCCTCAAGACGCGGATGGGTGACCGGCTCGCCTTCGCCATCGAGGTGCCAGACCGGTTGCGTGAACAACCCCTGCCTCCCAATCTCCTCATCTCGCTGGTCGAGAACGCGATCAAGCACGGCATCGAACCCGCCGCGGACGGCGGAGCGGTCCGCCTCACGGCCCGCGAGAGCGACGGACGGCTCGTCGTCGAGGTCGCCGACACCGGCCGCGGTCTCGCCGCCGCGTCCGCCGCGTCCGCCGGGACCGGCGTGGGACTCGCCAACGTCCGCGAGCGGCTGGCCGCCTTGTACGGCGCACGCGCGCGGTTCACACTCGCGCCGCAGGAGCCGCGCGGGGCCTGCGCGCGTCTCGAGATCCCGATCGAACCGGTGAACTGACGATGCCCACCGCGCTCATCGCCGAGGACGAACCGATCCTCATGGCCCAGCTCAAGGCGCGGCTCGCCGACGCCTGGCCGGAACTCGTGATCGTCGCCGAGGCCGAGAACGGCGAGGAGGCGGTGATGCTCGCGCAGGAGGAGCGTCCCGACGTGGCGTTCCTCGACATCCGGATGCCGTTGCTCGATGGAATGAGCGTGGCGAAGGCGATCGCCGGCGGGCCGCACATCGTCTTCGTCACCGCCTACGACGAGTACGCGGTCGCGGCGTTCGAGGAAGGCGCCGTCGACTATCTGCTCAAGCCGGTCGCCGCCGACCGGATCGCGAAGGTCGTCGCCCGGTTGAAGGCGCGCCTGGGGACGCCGCCGGTCGACCTGGACTCGCTGCTCGCCCGCCTGTCGGCGCGCGAAACACCGGCGGCGACGCTCAGGTGGATACGCGCGTCGCTCGGCGCCACGATGAAGGTGATCCCCGTCGACGACGTCCTCTATTTCCAGTCCGAGGACAAGTACACGAAGGTCGCCACCGCGGACGGCGACGCGCTGATCCGCAAGCCGATCAAGGAGCTCTGGGACGAACTCGACCGCGAGCAGTTCTGGCAGGTGCACCGCGGGACGATCGTCAACCTGCGCGCGATCGCGAAGGTGGAACGGGACTGGCGCGACCAGCCGGTGCTCACGCTCAGGGAGCGTGGCGAGACGCTGACCGTCTCGCGCACGTTCGCCCACCGGTTCAAGGCGATGTAGCGTTCTTCGCGTCGACGCCGCCGTCGACACAGCGCCGGTGCCGGACCGGATTCAGCGTCGCTCGCCTGTGCGACGCGGCGCCATCCCAGGTTCCGCCATGAACGGCACGCCACCCGCGGGCGCCGGTTTCGGCCGACTGCTGCTGCGAAGCCTTGACGGCACGGAGTTGCACGACTAATATCCAAAAACCGAAAAAGATTTCCGATATTCGGAATTCGGTGATTTCATGGCTGCCACGCGGCCTTGACCAGTCGCGGGCGGCGACGACGGCGTGTCGTACCGACAGTGCTCTTCCGCTCCTATCCGGGGCCCCTACATGGGAGGTGGCGATGTCCAATAGTCGAAGGACTTTCATCCGAACGTCCGCCGCGGTTGCCTGCCTTGCGGCGGTCGGACGTCCGGCATACGGCCAGCAGAAGACGATCAAGATCGGATTCATCGGCCCCTTGAGCGGCGGCAACGCTCATCACGGCATCGCCGCGCGCAACGGCTACCAACTCGCCGTCGAGCAAGCGAACGCGTCGGGGCTGCCGTTCAGGATCGAGACGGTCGTACTCGACGACGCCTCCGACCCAACCACCGGCGTCAACGCGGCGCTGAAGCTCACCAACGACCAGGATGTCGTCGCCGCGATCGGACACTGGAACAGTCCGGTCGCGCTCGCCACCACGCCGGTCTTCAATCGGGCCGGGATACCGTTCATCGTCTGGGGCGCGATCAGCCCGCGCGTCACCGAACAGAACCTGCCGTTCGTGACGCGCGTCACGCCGACGCTGACCGCCGAGAACACACCGCTCGCCGCCTGGATGGCGAAGACGCGAGGTATCAAGACGATCGTGATCGTGTCCGACACCAGCGATTACGGCAAGCAGAACACTCTTTCGTTCACCAGCCTGTTCGAGCAGAACGGCGGCAAGGTCGTCGGGGCGGACGCCGCGCCGGTCGGCACGACGGACTTCCGTGCGCTGCTCACGAGGTTGAAGCCTCTGAACGCCGAAGGGTTGTACTTCGGCGGCGTGATCACGGAGGCCGGGATCGTGCGCCGACAAATGACCGAGCTCGGCATGAACATTCCGATGTACGGAATCTCGGGCATCTACGATCCCAAGTTCATCGAGGTCGCCGGTGACGCGGCCGAGGGCACGGTCGTCGGTGTGCGTCAGGCTTCCAAGAACCCCCGGTCGGACGCGATGGAGTCCGCGTACGTCGCGCGCCGCTTCGCCGAGCCGTCGACGCACTACACCGCGTTCGCGTACGACGCGATCGGCATCATCGTCCAGGCGCTGCGGAGCACCGGCTACACCGACAAGGCCGCCCTCGCGCGAGCGATTCGGGCGACCCGCTACGAAGGCGTGCTGGGCGAGACCACCTTCGACAGCAACGGGCAGACGCAGGTCTCGGTCGCCATCCACCAGTTCGTGGCTCGCAAGGGTCAGTGGGTGAGGCTCTAGCGCGAACGCGCAGCGCGAATCCAGGACGGCTCCGGGCCGCGCACCGCGACCCGGAACCGGTTCCGGTGCCTGCGC
The DNA here is from genome assembly GCA_020851255.1 of Burkholderiales bacterium. Classification (GTDB taxonomy): domain Bacteria; phylum Pseudomonadota; class Gammaproteobacteria; order Burkholderiales; family Casimicrobiaceae; genus VBCG01. The sequence goes on from JADZDA010000238.1 coordinate 10,057, forward strand.
ACCGTCCCGCGCGGCCCGGAAACGCAGCGAGCCGCCTGGTGCACGACGCCGGCGTCCCGTCGCTATTCCACCGAGCCGAATTCCTTGCTGAGCAGAGCTGCGGCGTGCGACAGCTTCGCGCGCACGACCTCGGTGGGTGTCGCCCTGAAGCGGTCGGCGAGACCTGTTACACCGATCGAGTACAGGACGTAGCCGCCCTTCACGCGCACCGGGTGCCCGTAGCTCAGCACGCCGGCGTCCAGTTCGTTGTCGCACACGGCGATGCCGCTCGTACGCACGCGCTCGAGTTCCGCGCGTATTTCGTCTTTGCCGACCTTCGTGTTCTCGGTGAATCGCGCGCGCGGTTTCGCCAGGTACCGATCGACGAAGTCGGCGGACTGGAACGCGAGCATCGCCTTGCCCGAGGCGGCCGCGTGCAGCGGCAACTCCCGGCCCGGCTGGACGAAGGCCCGGTTCGAGCCCTCCGGCTGGACCATCAGCACCGATTCGGCGACCGCACCGTTCAACCTGGCCAGGTGCACCGTTTCCCCGAGCTCGTCGACGAGCTCGCGCAGGATCACCTTCGCGAGGTGCGAATAGTCGGTCAACGACAATGTCGAATGCAACAGCAGTTGCAGTCGGCGCCCGAGCACGTAGCTCTTCGAACCTTCAATCTGGGCGAGCAGGTCGATGGCCTTCAGGCTACCCGCCAGCCGATGCACGGTAGGGGCGCGCAGATCGAGCTGCTGTCCGATCTCGGTGAGCGTGAGCCCGGTGCGCGCCGCGGCCACGGTTTCGAGGATCTGCACGTATCGGCTGAGCGGTGTTTCGCCGCGGGCGTTCAATCAACCCCTCCCCGTTCACCTTCGAGTCGCAACGCGATCAACTTTGCGGGCCAGCGCGTGCCATCGACGCCCCGTCGGGAAACGGCGCATCCGCGTTCGCCGCGAACCGCGACGGCCGGGCGAACGAAGAATTGCCGCAGACCATTGGCGATCGACGCCTGTTTGACACCCGGCCTCACTCTAATACAATTCCGAAAACAGGAAAACCGCCTCGAATATCGAAATTGTTCCCGGCCCCTGCACGCGGCGAGCGGAACCTGCCGCGCCGATACCCGCGGGGTCCGTTGGCGGCACCGACGAAGGACCCCCTTGTCTCGGGATGATCGAGGACCGCCCGCGCCTCGGCGCCCGACCGCCGGGGTCCGACGTCGTCCCCGTTCCGACCCGCGCTGCGCGGCGACGCCCGCTCCGGGCTTCCGACGGAGGCTTGGTGCGCTCGAGTGATTCGACGAACTCGACGGAAGGCGGTGCACCGTCGATCCCGGACACGACGGTCGCCGTGCGCGAGACCTTCGGCATCGACTGCGAACTCGCGGTTCCGGCCTACTCGCGCCGCACCAGCCATGTACCCGAGATCGACGCCGTCTATCGCTTCGACCGCGAGACCACGCTCGCGATACTCGCCGGGTTCGCGCACAACCGTCGAGTTCTCGTGCAGGGCCACCATGGCAGCGGGAAGTCGACGCACATCGAGCAAGTCGCCGCGCGCCTCAACTGGCCGTGCGTCCGCGTCAATCTGGACGGCCACGTAAGCCGCATGGACCTGGTCGGCCGTGACGCGATCGTGCTTCGCGACGGCGTCCAGGTCACCGAATTCCGGGAGGGCATCCTGCCATGGGCGCTGCAACGCGCCTGCGCGCTGGTTTTCGACGAGTACGACGCCGGCCGCCCGGACGTGATGTTCGTGATCCAGCGCGTGCTCGAAGTCGAAGGCAAGCTGACCTTGCTCGACCAGAACCGTGTCATCCGCCCGCACCCGGCGTTCCGTCTGTTCGCGACCGCCAACACCATCGGGCTCGGCGACGCGGAGGGGCTCTACCACGGCACGCAGCAGCTCAACCAAGGTCAGCTCGACCGTTGGAACATCGTGGCCGCCCTCGACTACCTGCCCGCTCGCGACGAAGAGGCCATCGTGCTGGCCAGGAGCCCGTCCTGGGATACGCCCGAGCATCGCCGCACCATCGCCGCGATGGTCGCTCTGGCGGAGTTGACCCGTACCGGTTACCTCGCCGGCGACCTGTCGACGCTGATGAGCACGCGCACACTGATCACCTGGGCGGAGAACGCACGCATCTTCGACGACCTCGACTACGCCTTCCGAGTCACGTTCCTGAACCGCTGCGACGAGCTGGAACGGGCGACCGTGGCAGAGTACTACCAGCGCTGCTTCGCCGTGGAACTTGACGTGGGGTCGGACCGGTTGCATCGCCGGCGATGAGTGACGATTGGCGCGGCGTCGCCGCCGCAACGCTGCGCGCCCTCGCGGGGCAGCCGGGACTGCAACCGCAATTCGCCCGCCGGCCCGCGCGCGAGTCCCGACAGGCGGGGCTCGCGCGGCTACCGGATCCCGCCTTCGCGGGAAAGGCGCAGGTCCGCGGCGAGATCGACGCCATCGGCGCACGCCTGCGGCATCACGATCCCGTGCTGCATGGAACGCTCGCTCCGGAGAGTCCTGTGGCACGGCGCCTGTTCGACTCCATCGAACAGGCGCGCTGCGAAGCCTGCGGCGCACGGCGATGGCCCGGCGTCGTCACAAACCTGGCGGCCGCGCTGCGGGAGCGCTCGCGCGAGGAAACCGGGAGCGGAGAGGCCGATCAGGCCATCGCGCGACTGGTCGAGGCGGTCGGACTGCTGGCACGCGAGGCGTTGTACGGCATGCCGATCCCTCCCGCCGCGCGTGACAGGATCGCGGACTTCCGCCCGCGAATCGAACCGCGCTTCGCGTCCGGACTCGCCGGGCTCGTCGACCGGATCGACGACCAGCGCCGTTTCGGCGCGCTCGCGCGCGAACTCCTCTTGGAACTCGATGTCGCCGGACTCGTCGATGAAGGCCGGCCCGGCGATGACGGGGAAGAAGACGACCGGGCGGGACGACAGGTCGAGCCCGCGGACGGATCGAGTCGCGCCATGGGTCCCGGTGAGATCATGGACGTGGAAGCGTCCCGAGTCGAGAGCGGGGACGGCGCCGCGGGCGATACGCGAACGCCGGCGGGCGCCCGGAGCCGGCCGCCGGGCGGGGTGAATCCCACAACGGACGACGGCTACCGCGTGTGGTCGGTGGATTTCGACTCGGTGGTCGACGCCGATCGCCTGGGTACCGCCGGCGAGCGCGCCTCGCTGCGGCGGCAGCTCGATCACCAACTCGAGCAGGTCCCGCCGCTGGCGGCGCGGCAGGCGAGGCGCCTGCAGCGACGGCTGATGGCCCGGCACGAGCGCCGCTGGGAGTTCGACCGGGAGGAAGGAACGATCGACGCGGCACGGCTGGCCCGGGTGATCACCAACCCGATCGACCCGCTGCTGCACAAGCGCGAAACGGAGGCCCGTTCCGGCGAGACCGTCGTCTCCCTGCTGATCGACAACTCGGGTTCGATGCGGGGGCGGCCCATCGCGATCGCGGCGATGTCGGCCGAGGTCATTCTGCGCACCCTCGAGGGCGGCGGCGTCAAGGTCGAGATCCTGGGCTTCACGACCCGCGCCTGGAAAGGCGGTCGCTGCCGTGAGCGCTGGGTCGAGGCGGGAATGCCATTCGCGCCGGGGCGCTTGAACGAGCTGGCGCACATCGTCTACAAGTCGGCCGATCAGCCTTGGCGGCGCGCGCGCCGCAACCTCGGGGTGATGCTGAGCGAAGGGCTCCTGAAGGAGAACATCGACGGCGAGGCCCTGCTCTGGGCGCATCGCCGCCTGCTCGTGCGACCCGAACGGCGACGCATCCTGGTCGTGATCTCGGATGGCGGCCCGCTCGACGACGCGACGCTCGCCGCCAACGACGCCGGCTATCTCGAACGCCACCTGCGGCGCGTGATCGGTCGCATCGAGGCGCGTTCGCCGGTGGAACTGATCGCGATCGGCATCGGCCACGACGTCTCCCGCTGGTACCGCCGCGCCACGATGATCCGGGATGTCGGCGAGCTGGGTAACGCGTTGATGGCCCGTCTGGCCGAGTGCCTCGACGCGCGCGCGCCGTGAGGATCCGCCGAAACGGCGCGACCGCCATCGTCGGTTGACACGCGCACCGGTGCTGTTATAGTTCCGGAAACAGGAAAAGATTTCCGATTTACGGAATTTCTGATTCGGACGTTTGGCATCGAAAAGACGCCAGGGGTCGCCGGATCCGGGGAAGGAGAACCATGGGACTGGAACGAGCCAATTCGCCGCATGCCCGGGACATCGCCTACCACCTCCACCCGGCCACCGACATCGCCACGCACGAGAAGCGCGGACCGCATATTTTCCGGCGCGGCGAAGGCATCTACGTCTTCGACGACGAGGGGAAGCGCTACATCGAAGGACTGTCGGGTCTGTGGTGCGCGTCGCTGGGCTTCAGCGAGCAGCGGCTGGTCGACGCGGCGCGCCGGCAGCTGGAGACGCTGCCGTTCTATCACAACTTCGCGCACAAGGCGGTCGAGCCGGCGATCGAGCTCGCGGAGATGCTCATCGAGAGCGCACCGGTTCCGATGTCGAAAGTGTTCTTCACCAATTCCGGCTCGGAGGCCAACGATACCCAGGTCAAGCTGGTCTGGTACTACAACAACATCCTCGGCCGGCCGCTCAAGAAGAAGATCATCGCTCGCCGGGGCGCCTACCACGGCATCACGGTGGCGTCGGCGAGCCTCACCGGTCTGCCGGTGTTCCATCGCGCCTTCGATCTGCCGCTGCCGGGCATCCTGCATACCGACAGCCCGCATCACTACCACTTCGCCGCCCCCGGAGAGTCCGAGGAGGATTTCTCCGCCCGCCTCGCGACCAATCTCGAGAAGTTGATCGCGGCCGAGGGTCCGGAGACGATCGGCGCCTTCATCGCCGAGCCCTTCCTCGGCGCCGGTGGCGTGATCCCGCCGCCGCGCGGGTACTTCGAACGCATCCAGCCGATCCTCCGTCGCCACGACATCCTGTTCATCGTCGACGAGGTGATCAGCGGCTTCTACCGGACCGGCAACCGATACGCGACGCAGACCTACGATCTCAAGCCGGATCTGATGACGCTGGCCAAGGCGCTGTCCGCGGCCTACCAGCCGATCGGCGCGGTGATGATGACCGAGCGTATCTACGCGGCGATCGTCGAAGGGAGCCGCCGGTACGGCCTGCTCGCGAACGGGTTCACTTACTCCGGTCACCCGGTTCCCGCGGCCGTGGCGCTGGAAACGCAGCGCATCTACGCGGCCGATCGCATCGGCGAACACGTTACCTCGGTGGCGCCGCTATTCCAGGCACGCCTCGCGGCGCTGTCCGATCACCCGCTGGTCGGCGAGGCGCGCGGCGTCGGCCTGATCGGTGCGATCGAACTCGTTCGGGACAAGGCGGCGCGGCAGAACTTCGATCCTTCGCTGAAGCTCGGGGCGTGGGTCGCCGCCAGGGCGGCCGAGCACGGACTGATCGTCCGCGCACTGCTCAACGACACGATCGCCTTGTGTCCGCCGCTGATCATCCGTGACCAGCAGGTCGACGCGATGTTCGATTGCCTCGAGCGGGCGCTCGAGGACGCGAGCCGGTACGTCGCGACGCTGTGACCGCAACCGCGCACTCCGGCGCGCCGATGCCCGCGCGGTGGACCGTGGGCATCGACATCGGCGGGACGTTCACCGACGTCGTGGCCGTCCGGTCGGACGACCGGTGCGTGCGCGCGGCGAAGGTGCCGACCCGTACCGACGACCGGGTCGCCGGACTGCTGGCGGCCCTCGCCGCGATCGATCTGGCGTGGACCGACGTCAGCGACCTGGTCCACGGGACGACCATGGTCACCAACGCGATCGTCGAGGGCGACCTCGCGCGGGTCGCGCTGGTGACGACGCAAGGCTTCGCGGACACCCTGGCGATAGGCCGCCAGAACCGGCGCCATCTCTACCGGCTCGACCTTCCGCCCAAGATCGAACCGCTGGTCCCCGCCGCCCGCCGCTACGAGGTTCGCGAGCGTCTCGACCACGAGGGCCGGGTGCTGCGACCGCTCGATCCGGACTCGGTCGAGGAGGTGGTCGCAGCCCTGTCCGGCAGCGGAGCCAGCGCGGTCGCGGTTTCGCTCCTGCACGCGTACGCCGACCCGTCCCACGAAGAGTCCCTGGGAACGCGGTTGCGGCAACACTTCCCGTTCGTCGCACTCTCGAACCGGATCAACCCCGAGGCGCGGGAGTACGAGCGCACCGCGACCACCGTGCTGAGCGCCGCGGTGATGCCGCTAGCCGCTGGATACCTGGACCGGCTCGAGCAGGCGCGGCCGGACTCGTCGCGGCTGCATCTGTTCCACTCGGCCGGTGGAATGGCCTCGCCCGACGCCATTCGCGAGACGCCGCTGGCCCTCGCGTTGTCCGGTCCCGCGGCCGGTGTGGCCGCGGCGAGCCGGACGGCCCGCGAACTGGGGCTGGACAGCGTGATCAGTTTCGACATGGGCGGCACGACCACCGACGTGTGCCTCATCCTGGACGGCGAGGCGCAGATCTCCGGCCACCGGACGCTCGCCGATCGCCCGTTGCGACAGCCGATGGTCGCCGTCGAGTCGATCGGCGCGGGCGGCGGGTCGATCGCGCGCGTCGATCACGGCGCGCTCGTGGTCGGGCCGGACAGCGCCGGCGCGACTCCCGGGCCTGCGTGCTACGGCCGCGGCGGTGCGCTGCCGACGGTCACCGATGCGAGCCTGCTGCTCGGCCACCTGGACGCGCAGCGGACCATCGGCGGACGGCTTCGGCTCGATCCTGCTGCGGCGCGAACGGCGATCGACTCGCTCGCCCGCGCGATGGCGATGGATGTCGAGGCCGCGGCGCTCGGCGTCCTGACCGTGGTCAACGCGGCCATGGTGCAGGCGTTGCGTCGTGTCACGGTGGAGCGCGGCATCGACGGACGACGCTGCGTGCTGCTCGCCTTCGGCGGCGCGGGCCCGATGCACGCCGTCGACGTGGCGCGCGCTTTCGGCATCGCGCGCGTCGTCGTACCGGCGCACTCGAGCGCGTTCTCCGCGCTGGGCTGCGTCAGCGCGCGCATGAGCTATTCGCAGCAGCGCACCGTGCGCATGGCGGCGGGACATTGGGATGCAACCCGGATCGAAGCGGCGCGCGCGGCCCTGCGCGCGCGCCTGTCCGCGCCACTGTGCGCGGCCGGCGTGGACCCGGCCGACATCGAGATCGAGGAAGTCGCCGCGATCCGCTACCGCGGCCAGAGCTACGCCATCGAGATCACCGATCCCTGCTTCGCCGATCCCGCGGCGCTCGGAGCGGCCTTCTACGCGCGCCACGAACTCCTGTACGGTTTCGTGACCGGTGAACCCTGGGAGCTGGTGGCCATACGGCAGCGCGCTTCCGCCAGGGATCGACACGTCGCGATCGGCGGTCCGCCGCCCGGCGCCGCAAGCGCGCAACCGCCTGCATCCTGGACGAGCTGCGTCTTCGACGGCGCCGGCGCGCGCCCGACGCCTCGCCACGACAGGGCCCGACTGGTCGTCGGCCAGGCACTGGCCGGGCCGTGCATCGTCGAGGACGACTGGTCGACGGTGATCGTGCCGCCGGGCGCTTCGCTCACGGTCGACGCCTTCGGGCACCTCCACATCGACACCGGGATCGAGCGATGAAATCCGGGGACACCACGAAGCCCCCCGGCGCGGGCCTCCAGCGCCCGGTCGACCCGGTCACGCTCGAAGTGATCCGCAACGCGTTGAACGCAGCGGCCGAGGAGATGTCGCTGATCGTCATGCGCTCGGCCCGCTCGCCGCTGCTACGCGAGGCCGGCGACCTGTCCTCGGCGCTGACCGATGCCGACGGTTACCTGGTCGCGCAGGGGCGCGACATCCCGATGCACCTCGGGGTCATGAGCTTCACGGTGCGCGAGTTCCTGAAACGCGTGCCGCGCGAGAGGCTGGCCCCCGGCGACGTGTGGTTCCTGAACCTGCCCGAGATCGGCGGCAACCATCTCCCCGACGTCAAGGCCATCCGGCCGATCTACGTCGACGGATCGATCCGCGCCTTTGCCGTGAGCCTCGCGCACTGGGCCGACACCGGCGGTGCGAGGCCGGGCAGCTACGTCGCCGACGCGGTCGACGCGTGGCAGGAAGGCCTGCGCATTCCCCCGCTGCGCCTGTTCAGCGCGGCCGGCGCGGATCGCGAGAAGCTCGAGTTCGTGCTGGCCAATGTCCGCGGCGCGCCAGAGCGCGAGGGGGACATCCTGGCGCAGATGGCCGCGACCCGCGCCGCCGAGGAACGTGTACAGCAAATCTACGCGACGCACGGCAGCGCCGAGTCGACCGCGGCCATCGCCGCGATCCACGATCGGGCCGAGGCGCAGATGCGCGCCGCGCTCGAGGCGGTGCCCGATGGCGTCTACACCGGGGAGGACTGGCTCGACGACGACGCCGCCGGTGGGCCGCCGGTGGCCGTGCGCGTCCGCGTGACGGTCCAGGGCGACCATGCCACGTTCGATTTCACGGCTACCGACGACGCGGCGCGCGGGCCGGTCAACACCACCCCCTACATCGCCGCGGCGTCGGTCTTCTACGTGGTCAAGGCGCTGTTCGGGCCGGACATCCAGCCGAGCGGCGGCTGCTACCGGCCGCTGGAAATCGTCACGCGTCCCGGGTCCCTGCTCGATCCGGGTCCGGAGCGGCCGGTCGTCGGCGGCAACCACGAGACTTCGCAGCGGATCGCCGACGCGCTCTTTCTCGCGTTCGAGGCCATCGGGCCGCAGCGGCTGAGCGCCGGGGGGCCCACGACGTCCGGGTTGATGCTTTTCGGCGGACGCCGATCGGACGGCGCCTGGACGACGCTGTACGAAACGCACGGCGGCGGCGAAGGGGCGCGGCACGACCGCGACGGCGCTCCGGTGATCCGCGTGCACATGTCGAACGTCATGAACACGCCCGTCGAAGTGATCGAGGCGGAGTACCCGATCCGCATCGAATGCCAGAAGCTGCGGCACGGATCGGGCGGCGCCGGACGCCACCGCGGCGGCGAGGGACTCCATCGCGAGTACCGGATCCTCGGGGAGGAGATGTCCGTGACCTCGATGTTCGAACGCCGCGTGGTGCCGCCCTACGGCCTGCAGGGGGGACTGCCCGGCGCGCCGTTCCAGGTCACCGTCGTCACCCACGACGGTCGCGCGTACGCCCTGCCCGGCAAGGCCAACATCCGCCTCGGCGCCGGTGACCTCGTCATCGTCGAGAGCTGCGGCGGCGGCGGATACGGGGCCCGGCAGGCGGATTCACCGCCCGACGCCGACATTCAATCGAAGGAGCTCAAAGCATGAAACTGCAGAACAGGAAGGCGATCGTGACCGGGGCCGCCAAGGGGATGGGGGGGGCGATCTCGATGGCGCTCGCCCGCGAGGGTGCCGATCTCGTGATGACCGCGCGCGACCTGGACGCGCTGGACGAGGTGGCCCGCGAGGTACGCGGACTCGGACGCGCGGCCCATGTGATCGCCTGCGACGTCATCGACGAGGACCAGGTGCGTCGCATGACCGCTTTCGCCCTCGAGAAGTTCGCCGGTCGCATCGACATCCTGGTGAACGTCGCCGGGGTCACCGGTCCGATCGAGACGCCGGTGCAGGACATCGAGGTCGGTGATTTCGACTACGTGATCATCGCCAACGAGCGCGGCACCTTCCTGCCGATCAAGCACGTCGTGCCGACGATGATCGCCCAGCGCAGCGGCAAGATCGTGAACATCGGCGGCACCTCCGGCCTGCGCGGCTACCCGATGCGCACCGCCTACAGCGCGTCGAAATGGGCCGTTCGCGGCATCACCCGCACGGTGGCCCTCGAGCTGGGCAAGTACAACATCAACGTCAACGCGGTTTGTCCGGGAATCGTCGAGACACCCCGGATGATGAAACTCTGCGAGGGCAAGGCCAAGGTGCGCGGCTGGACCGTCGAACAGGTCTACGAGGAGTACGTGCAGGACATGGCGCTCAAGCGCGTGACCTTGCCGGAAGACGTCGCCAACGCGGTCCTCTTCATGGCGAGCGACGACAGCCGCCAGATCACCGGCCAGCACATCGCGGTCGACGGCGGCTGGGACGTCTGACGCGGCACGGGGACGAGACATGACGATCGCGGACATCACAAGGGAAGTCGCCGGCGCGCTCCCCGAGGGCATGTACATCGGCGGAGAGTTCGTCGAAGCCACCGGCGGCCAGCGGATCGAGACGATCGATCCCGGGACCGGACGGAGCTTCGCGGACTTCCCGGCCGGCCGGACGGAGGACGTCGATCGTGCGGTCGTCGGCTCGCGGCGCGCGCTGGGTGGTCCGTGGCGCCAGGTCACGCCGGCCCAGCGCGGCGCCATCCTCTCGCGAGCGGCGGCGTTGATCCGTCGCGACGCGCAGCGGCTTTCGCTCATCGAGACGCTCGACAGCGGCAAGCCGCTGGCGGAGTCGCGCGGGGATATCGAGACGGCGGCCGCGTACTTCGCCTATTACGCGGGCATCGCCGACAAGCTCCAGGGCGACACGATCCCGCTCGGCCCGGACTACATCTCGATGACGTTGCACGAGCCGGTCGGCGTGACCGCGCACGTCATCCCGTGGAATTTCCCGCTGGTGACCACCGCGCGCGGCGTAGCGCCGGCGCTGGCCGCGGGCAACACCGCGGTCGTCAAGCCGGCCACGCAGACACCGCTGACCGCGATGGCGCTCGGTCCGCTGCTGCGCGAGGCAGGCCTCCCGGACGGCGTCTACAACGTGGTCACCGGCCGGGGCAGCGACATCGGCGACGCGTTGACCGGCCATCCGGGCGTCGATCACGTCACGTTCACCGGCTCGGTCCCGACCGGCATCGGTGTCATGAAGACGGCCGCCGACCGGGTCAGTTCGGTCACCCTGGAGCTCGGAGGCAAGTCCCCGGTCGTGGTCTTCGCGGACGCGGACCTCGATGCCGCCGTCGAGGGAACGCTCAAGGCGATCTACCTCAACGCCGGCCAGGTCTGTTCGGCGGGTTCGCGCCTGATCGTCGAACGCCCCGTGCACGCGGCGATGATGGAGCGTCTGGTGAAGCGCACCGCCGCGCTGCGGGTGGGCCATGGCCTGACGGAGCCGGCGATGGGTCCGCTGATCGCGGCAGGCCATCGCCGTCTGGTCGCCGGCTATGTCGACGATGCGCGGCGCCGCGGCATCGCCGTGGTCGCCGGCGGGCGCGAAGTGGAGGTCGAGGGCTGCGCCGGCGGGTACTACTATGCGCCGACGATCCTCGACGACGTCCCCGCCGCGGACAGGGTCGTCCAGGAGGAGATCTTCGGCCCCGTGCTGAGCGTGCAGGTGGTCGACTCCCCCGAGGAGGCGATCGCCGCGGCGAACGGAACGCCGTTCGGGTTGTGCGCGGGCATCTACACGCGCGACGTCACCCGCACCCTGCGTTTCGCGCGTGACGTCGAGGCCGGCCAGGTGTTCATCAACCAGTACTTCGCCGGCGGAGTGGCCACGCCGTTCGGCGGCACCAAGCTGAGCGGTTTCGGGCGGGAAAAGGGGCTGGCAGCCCTGGCATCCTACATCCAGGTGAAGTGCATCACGGCGCGCATCTAGCGGACAGGCGGAATCGACCATGCACGCGAATTTCGAGCTCGACATCGCCGCCGACCTCGCCGAGGCGGTTGCGATGCTGGCGGACGCCGACGGGCCCGGGGTCGCCCCACTGGCCGGCGGCACCAACCTGATCGTCGACATCCGCGCGAAACGCTACCGTCCGCGCCGCCTGGTCGGCCTGGATCGCGTCGAAGCGCTGCGCGGCATCGCCGACGACGGCGGTCGGGTGCGCATCGGCGGCCGTACGACCGTCACCGAGCTGCTCGAATCGCCGCTGATCGCGGCGACCGCTCCCTCCCTCGTGCAATCGGCGCGCGCCTTCGCCGGCCAGATGGTTCGCAACACCGCGACCGTCGCCGGCAACATCGCCTGCGGTTCGCCGGCGGCCGACCTGGTGCCCCCGCTGCTCGCGCTCGACGCGGAACTGACGCTGGTCTCGCGGTCTTCGAGCCGTACCGTCGCGCTGGCCGATTTCTACCAGGGCTACAAGAAGGACGTGCGTCGTCCCGACGAATTGATCGCGGCCATCAGTTGGGAGAAGCCCGCCGCCGGGTCGCACAGCCGCTATTACAAGCTCGCGCGCCGCAAGGGCGATGCGATCACCGTCACCGGCGTGGCGGTGTCGATCGTGCTGGACCGAGGCGTCTGCACACGCGCCCGGATCGCCCTGGGTGCCGTCGCGCCCGTGGTGCTGCGTGCGCGCAGCGCCGAGGCGACGCTCGTGGGTCATGGGCTTACGAAGGAACGGATAGGGGAAGCCGCGGCGCAGGCGGCCTCGGCGTCGAGTCCGATCGACGACGTCCGCGCCAGCGCCGCCTACCGCCGCCACGCGGTCGAAGTGCTGACCCGCCGGCTCGTCACCGACGCCTGGCAGCCGCCGATCTGAGCAGGGAGACAGGAACATGGTTCAGGAAAAGCAGGTCACGCTGTCCGTCAACGGGCGGAGCCGCACCGGACGCTTCCCGGCGCACCGCACCTTGCTCGAGGCGCTGCGCGAGCTCGGCCACACCGAGGTCAAGTGTGGTTGCGAGAAAGGCGACTGCGGCGCCTGCGCGGTGCTGGTCGACGGCAAGGCGGTCGACAGCTGCCTCACCTTGGTCTGGACCGCCGAGGGCCGCGCGATCACCACGGTGGTCGGACTCGGCAACGCGCAGTCGCCCCATCCTCTGCAGAAGGCGTTCGCCGAGAGCGGCGCCGCGCAGTGCGGCTACTGCATCCCGGGCATGGTCATCGCCGCGAAATCGCTGCTCGATCGCAATCCGGATCCGGGCGAGGAGGACGTCAGGATCGCGCTGAGCGGCAATCTGTGCCGCTGCACCGGTTACACCAAGATATTCGAAGCGGTGTCCACGGCCGCCGCTGCCCTCCGCGAGGAAGGAGGCGTTCGATGAGCACGACCCGCGACGACCGGGGATCCGCGCCCAACGTCGGGTACCGCCAGATCGGGCGGCCGCTGACGCGCACCGACGCCCCGGGCAAGGTGACCGGACGCACGCTGTACGCCGGCGACTATTCGATGCCCGGCATGCTGCATGTGAAGATCGTACGGGCGGATCTGGCGAGCGCGCGGCTCGTCCGCATCGACGTGAGCCGGGCGCGGGCGCTGGCCGGTGTCGAGTGCATCCTCACCGGCGCCGATCTGCCGGATCGCACCGCGGCGACCGACATCCCCGGACAGACCGGGCGCAAGCGACTGAACACCGACCAGCAGATCCTCGTCAAGGAACGCATACGCTATTTCGGCGAACCGCTCGCGCTCATCGCCGCGCAGTCCCGCGACATCGCCGAGCAGGCGGCCGAGCTGGTCGAATTCGATCTCGAACCCCTCCCCGGCGTCTACGATCCCGAGGAAGCGCTGAAACCGGGCGCGCCTCTGGTCAGCGGCAGCGGCGACAACGTGGTCGCCGAGTATCGCATCCGCAAGGGCGACGTCGACGCGGGCTTCGGCGCCGCCGACGTCGTCGTCGAGCGCACGTACCGTACCCCGTTCCAGGAGCATGCCTTCCTCGAGCCCGAAGTCGGCCTCGCGTGGATCGACGAAAACGAGGTCGTCAACATCCGCGTCTCGACGCAGGTGATCGAGCACTTCCGGACCATCGCCGAGGCGATCGGTGTGCCGCACAACAAGGTGCGGATACTCGGCGCGCTGGTCGGCGGCGGCTTCGGCGGCAAGGAGGACATGACCGTCGAGATCTACCTCGCGTTGCTCGCGCAGCGGACGCGCAGGCCGGTGAGGCTCGAATACTCGCGCGAGGACTCCTTCGTCGGACACGGCAAGCGCCACCCGTTCAAGCTGACCTATCGGACCGGCGTCACCCGCGACGGCCGGATCACGGCACTGCGGATCAGCGCCATCGCGGATTCGGGCGCGTACGTCTTCCTCAGCCCCTACGTGCTCCTCTACTGCGCGGTCGCCTCGCCGGGGCCGTACCGGATCGACAACCTCGACTTCCATGGCCGGGCGGTCGCCACCAACAACATGTACACCAGCGCGTTCCGCGGTTTCGGCGGAATGCAGGCCTGCGCCGCCTACGAACAGCAGATGGACGAGGTCGCGAAGGTCATCGGCATGGATCGCATCGAGTTCCGCCGCCGCAATTTCCTGCGGACCGGAGAATCGATCTCGACCGGGTTCGTGCCGCCGAGCGCGATCTGGACCGAGGAGTGCGTCGACCGCGCCTGGGCAGCGCTGGGCGAACCGACGCGGGTCGCCTACCCGCTCAAGATCGGACGCGGAGTGGCGGCGTACCTGCAGAGCTACGGTCGGCTGACCTTCCTGCACGACACGTCCGAGGCCTGGGTGGGCGTCGAAATGGACGGCACCGTGGTGGTTCGCTCCGGGGTCACCGACATCGGGGCGGGTCAGGCGTCCGCGCTCGGCCAGATCGCCGCCGAAGTGCTGGGCGTCACGCTGGACAACGTCGTGATCTACAACAGCGATTCCGCGGTCACACCGCTCGCCGGCACGACCACGGCCACGCGCGCGCTCTACATGACCGGAAACGCGGCCAAGCTGGCGGCCGAGGCGGTGCGCAAACGTCTGGCGGCCGGCGCCGCGCAGGAACTGGGCGTCGCCGCCGATCAGGTGGACTTCGGCGACAACCGGGTGTTCGTCGTCCACGAACCTGCCCGGTCGATGGCCATGATCGATCTGGTCAGGGCGTGCGCGGCCCGCGGGATCCACCGCTCGGAACTCGCGATCTTCCGCGCCCCGTTCAGCGACCCGCTGGACCCGCAGACCGGACAGGGTCAGGCGCATCCGGATTATGTCTTCGGAGCCCAGGCCGTCGAAGTGGCGGTGGACGTGGAGACCGGCGAGGTCACCGTGCTGCGCAGCGTCGCCGCGCACGATGTCGGCCAGTGCGTGAACCGTGCGGCTGTCGAAGGGCAGATCGAGGGCGGCACGCAGAACGGCCAGGGATTCGCCCTGTCCGAGGAGATGCTCTACCACGAAGGCCGGCTGCTCACGCCGTCGTTCAGCGAGTACCTGATGCCGACGTCGATGGACATGCCGAAGGTGCAGAGCATCATCCTCGAATCGCGCAGTGGCGTCGGACCGTTCGGCGCCAAGGGCATCGGCGAACCGGCGCTCACGCCGGTCGCGCCGGCGATCGCCAATGCCGTGGCCGACGCCATCGGCGTGCGAGTCTTCGAGTTGCCGATGACTCCCGAACGGGTGGTCCGGGCAATCCAGGAAATGGAGCGACAGATCTAGCGCCCGAACGCCACTCGTCCCCGCTCGCTGCCTCCCCCACCCCGCCGGTCGTCGGCGGCCCCGATCGGCACCGCCAGGAAAGCCCCAGCCATGGAACAGGTCGTCCAGCAGCTCATCAACTGGCTCGCGCTGGGCGCGATCACCGCGCTGCTGGCGGTCGGGTTCAGCCTCCTGTTCGGCGTGCTCAACGTCATCCACTTCTCGCACGGCGACGTCGCGCTCACCGCGCCCTTCGTGGCGATGGGCGTGCTCATCGCCCTTCCGGCGGCCGGATTCGGCGTCGCGATCATCGCTGCGATCGTGCTGGTCGGTTTCATGGGCGTGATCCTGGACTGGGTGTCGATCCGGCGATTCCGCAGCGCGCCGCCGATGATGGCGCTGGTGGCCACCGTGGCACTGGGCATCGTCCTGCGCGAGCTGATCCGGCTGCTCTATCCGAACGGGTCGAATCCCCATTCGTTTCCGCGGCTCTTCGAAGGTACCGCCTTCACGATCGCCGGTGCGACGGTTTCCTGGCTGGTCGTCGCGATGATCGGCTGCTCGGTGCTGACCATGTTCGCGCTCACCCTGATCCTCTACCGATCCCCGCTGGGCATGCGGATCCGCGCCGTTTCGCAGGACCTCGAGATGGCGCGGCTCGCGGGGATCGATCCGAACGGGATCTTCCAGGCCACGTTCTTCATCGCATCGGCCACCGGAGCGGTGGGCGGGCTGTTCACCGCGAGCTACGTCGGCCTGATGCGGTTCGACATGGGGATCATCGCCGGTCTGCTCGGTTTCTCGGCGGCCGTGATCGGCGGACTGGGGAACATGACCGGCGCCATCGTCGGCAGCCTCGTCCTCGCCGGACTCGAGACGCTCGCCCAGGCGATCCTTCCGGACGGCGCCGCGTACCGGCTGGTGGTTGCGTTCACGCTGGTGCTGGTCGTGCTCGTGTTCCGGCCCGCCGGCCTGCTCGGTCGCGTCCCGGTCCCCAAGGTCTGACCATGAGCACAGGCGGGTCGCTGAACACCGAACCGGGCGAGGGCGGCACGGCCCCCGCCCGATTCCGGATATCGCGGGATCTGGGCACCGTCGCGGCGACGATCACGGCGGTCGCCGGATTGCTGTACGTGTTCCTGGTCGTCACGGTGACGCTCCATGTGGTGATCGTTCTCGGCGCCATGGCGGTCGCGCTCTGGCTGCTGCAGCGCGACCCGCGCGTCGAGGCGTCGATCGCAGGGAGCTTCGAGCGGAGACGGTCCTTCGCGCTCGTCCTGGGGGTGGCCGTCGCGCTCGCGTACCCGTTCGCGATCGGACAGAACACGTACCACATCCACCTGCTGGTCATCTGCATCCTGTACTCGGTGTTGACGATCGCGCTCAACTTCCAGCTGGGCTCGGCCAACATCCCCAATTTCGCGACCGGCGCGACCTATGGCATCGGCGCCTACAGCTCGGCGCTGCTCGCGCTCAACCATGGCTGGAATTTCTGGGCGACCCTGCCGGTGGCGGCCCTGGCGGCGACGGTGTTCGGTTTCGCGATCGGCCTGCCCTCGATGCGTACCCGCGACGCCTACCTCGCCCTGGTCACCATCGCCTGCGGCGTGATCATCCACCAGTTGCTGAACAACTTCGAATGGACCGGCGGCGCGCAGGGCCTGATCGGCATCCCGGCGCCCAGCGTCTTCGGCCACAGCTTCACGCAGCCCCTGCGCGTCTTCGGACTGACCCTGCCGGCCCAGGCGAATTTCTACTACCTCGCGCTACTGTTGCTGATGCTGGCCATCGTCGTCGCCGGCCGACTGCACCACTCGCGCATCGGGCTCGCGTGGAACGCGCTGCGCGCCGACGAGATCGCCGCGCGATCGGTCGGAATCAACGTCGTCTGGTACAAGATGCTGGCGTTCGCCGTCGATGCGTTCCTCGCCGCGTTCGCCGGCGTGGTCTACGCGTTCTACGTCGGTTACATCGCCCCCGACAATTTCACCTTCCTCGTTTCCGTCATGCTGATGACCATGGTGATCGTCGGGGGCATGGACAACGTGATCGGCGTCATCATCGGCACGTTCCTGCTCACGCTGCTGCCCGAGAAACTGCGCGTGTTCTCCGACTACCGGCTGCTGTTCTACGGCCTGGTCGTGATCGCGTTCCTGTCGATCCGGCCCCAGGGCCTCTTCCCGCAGCGACTGCGCCGGTACCGGGGTGTCGAATGACCGCCGGCTGCGCGCATCGAGGGGAGCACCCGGTGCACCGGACGCGCCGATGAAGGCGAGCGCGCTCCGCGCCCCGGGATCGACGGGCGAGCCCCTCGCGGCGCCGGTAGCGGCCGGCGCCGCCCGCGGATTGTCGGTCGAACGCGTGACGATGCGCTTCGGCGGGCTGGTGGCGCTGGGTGATGTGTCGCTCGACGTGGCGCCCGGCGAGATCGTCGCCGTCATCGGTCCGAACGGCGCAGGCAAGTCGACGCTGTTCAACGTGATCACCGGCATCTACCGGCCGACCCAGGGCCGGGTCCTGATCGGCGATCTCGACGTCACCGGACGGCCCGCCCATGCGATCGCGTCCCTGGGCGTGGCGCGCACGTTCCAGTCGAGCCGGCTGTTCACCGGGATCTCGGTGCTCGACAACGTGATCCTGGGCATGCATGCGCTCTCCCCCCCCAGTGTCCTGCAGGCCCTGCTGTTCCCGCGCCGATCGAGGAACGAACTCCGGCAGGCGGCGGCCCAGGCGGGGCGGATCCTGCAGAGCGTCGGCGGCCACCTGTACGATCAGCGCTATCGCCTCGCCGAGGAACTCGCGCAGGCCGACCGCCGGCGTCTGGAGATCGCCCGGGCGCTCGCCGGGGAGCCGAAGTTCCTGCTGCTCGACGAGCCCACGGCCGGGATGGACGACCACGATACCGACGTACTGATCCAGGACCTCCTGAGGATCCGGCGCGATCGTCCGGACCTGGCGATCGTCGTGGTCGAGCACGACATGCGACTGGTCGCCGCGTTACCGGACCGGGTGGCCGTCCTCGAATACGGCAGCAAGATCGCCGAAGCCTCCTTCGAGGAAATCCGCCGCGACCCGCGGGTCCAGGAAGCCTATCTCGGAAGCGACTCCGTCGATGATTGAGCTCGAGGCCGTCTCGACACGATACGGTGCGGTGCCGATGCTGCGCGAGGTGACGCTGCGCGTCGGCGCCGGCGAACTCGTCTGTCTGCTCGGACCCAACGGCGCCGGGAAGACGACGCTGTTCAAGACCGTCGCTGGTCTCATACGACCGACCTCGGGGACCGTCCGGGTCGCCGGCTCCCCCGACGCCAGGACCGAGCGGATCGCGGCACTCGGCGTCGGGCTGGTGCCGGAGAACCGACGCCTGTTTCCCGGATTGACGGTCGCGCAGAACCTGTGCCTGGGCTACGAAGCGGTACGGCGGGAACGAGTCGGTTTCGACCAGGGACTGGAGGACATCGGGCGCCTGTTTCCGCGGGTCCTGGAGCGGCTCGACCAGATGGCCGGCACGCTGTCCGGCGGCGAGCAGGCGATGGTCGCCCTGGCACGTGCGCTGATCGGCCGCCCGACGGTGCTGGTGATGGACGAGCCCTCGCTCGGACTCGCGCCGAAGCTGATCCGCGAGTACTTCCGCATCGTCGAAGAACTCCATGCGAGGGGCTCGACCGTGCTGCTGATCGAGCAGAACGCGGGGATGGCCTTGAGGATAGCGCAGCGCGGCTACGTCCTGTCCCGCGGCTCGGTCGTCGCGGATGACGCCGCCGAGGCCCTGCGCAAGTCGAGCGTGGTCAGGAACCTGTATTTCAGTTGAGGTACGGGCGGACGGGCGCCGGCGAGGGACACACCGGACGCGCCGGTCGTACCGGTCGCCGGGCCGTCGGCCGGATCACGGTAGAATTACTAGTTTGGTACCGGACCCCGACCCGATGAGCCTGCAAGCGACCATCGAGCGCGCCTTCGACGAACGCGCGACACTGAGCCCCGCCTCCGCCCCCGCCGCCGTGCGCGAGGCGGTGGCGCTGGTGATCGCCGAACTGGACGCCGGGCGGCTGCGCGTCGCGCAGAAGATCGACGGTGCCTGGGTCACGCACCAGTGGATCAAGAAGGCGGTGCTGCTGTCGTTCAGGCTCGCCGACAGCGTCGCGATCGGCCCGCCGCCCGAGCGCGCGCCGTTCCGTTTCTACGACAAGGTCCCGACCAAGTTCGCGCGCTACGACGACGCGGCGTTCGCCGCCGCCGGCGTGCGCGTGGTCCCGCCGGCGGTCGCCCGGCGCGGCGCCTACATCGCCAAGAACGTCGTGCTGATGCCCTCGTAC
>JADZDA010000239.1 GCA_020851255.1 Burkholderiales bacterium
CAAGGTCCTGCTCTCGCCGATGCCGGGGTTGCTCGCGGACATCGCGGTGAAGCCCGGCCAGCGCGTGCAGGCGGGCGAGCGGCTCGCGACCATCGAGGCGATGAAGATGGAGAACACGCTGACCGCCGCGCAGGACGGCGTGGTCAAGGAGCTGCTCGCCGCGCCCGGCGAGAGCCTCGCCGTCGACCAGCCGATCCTCGCGTTCCAATGAGCGCCGCGCGACCGGGCGGCCCGGGGGAGGCCGCGCGATGAACCGCCCGTTCCGCGTGCTGGGCATCCAGCAGATCGCCATCGGCGGACCGGACAAGGAGCGCCTGAAGACGCTGTGGGTCGGCCTCTTCGGCCTGTCGGTCACCGGACATTTCCGCAGCGAGCGCGAGAACGTCGACGAGGACATCTGCGCGATCGGCCGCGGTCCGCACGCGGTCGAGGTCGATCTCATGCAGCCGCTGGACCCGGACAAGAAGCCGGCGGTCCACGCGACGCCGCTGAACCATGTCGGGCTGTGGGTCGACGACCTGCCCACCGCGATGCGCTGGCTGACCGAGCAGGGCGTGCGCTTCGCGCCGGGCGGCATCCGCAAGGGCGCGGCGGGTCACGACATCTGCTTCATCCATCCCCGGGCCGACGCGAGCGCGCCGATCGGCGGCGAGGGCGTGCTGATCGAGCTCGTGCAGGCGCCGCCGGAGGTGATCGCAGCGCTCGGCGACCAGCGCTGACGCGCCGGATCAGGATCTACGCGCCGGCGCCGGCGCGCCCAACCTGGTCGCCCAGGGCGCGAGCGCGGGCATGATCGTCGGATGGAGCGCGACGCCGTTCGCGCGGGCGTCCCGCGCAACTGCGAGGCCGCGTTCGCCGGGCAGCCGCACGCGCTCCACGCCCGGGCGCGGCGTCGCGCCGTGACAGGCGTCGGCGATCCAGCGCATCTGACGTTCGAACGCCGCGGTCCCGCCGAACGCCGCGGGATCGAGCACCTGCACGAACACGGTCGCGCCCCAGCCTTCGGACGGGTCGGCGCGGCCGAATCCGGCGAGTCCGCCGGTCAGCGCCTCGACCAGCAGCGCGAGCGCGTAGCCTTTGTGGCCGGCGTCGATCCCGCCCAATGGCAGCAGCGTGCCTCTGGGTTCGCGGAACAGCACCGCCGGATCATCGGTCGGCACGCCGTTCGCGTCCTGCACCCACGGGTGCGGCAGGCGCTCGCCCGCCTGGTGGAGGCGTCCGGTGAGTCCGTTGGTCGTGTAGCTCGCCGACACGTCGAGCAGGATCGGGTCGCCGCCGGTCGGAATCCCGGCGGCCAGCGGATCGGGCGTGAACACCGGCGACACGCCGCCGGCCGGCGCGACGCTCGCGGCCGACGGGTCCGACGACAGTACGAGCACCATCATCCCCTGATCGGTCGCGCGCGTGAGGAACGCGGCGAGGCAGGCGATGTGGTGCGAGCGGCGGATGGCGACGCTGCCGCTGCCGCACTCGCGCGCCATCGCGACCGCGCGGTCGATCGCGCGCAGCACGAGCCACGGACCGGGCAGCCGCCGGCCGTCCCAGGTCTCGACGGCCGCGCGCTTCGAGATCACCGACGGCTCCCCGGATCCGAGCATCGTCCCGCGCTCGAGCTCGGCCAGGTATCCCGGCAGTTGCGCGAGTCCGTGCGTCGTGTGGCCCATCGCGTCGCCGTCGACCAGCACGCGGGCGACGTCCGCCGCGATGTCGGCCCGCACGCCCGCGCGCACGAGCAGCGAATCCGCCCACGCGATCAGCGCGTCGACGTCGTAGCGCGGACCGGCGATCGCGTTCATCGGTCGAGCACGCCGCGGTAGAGGTCGAGGCCTTCCTTCGCGCCGCGCCCGGCGAGCCAGGTGTCGGCGCCCCACAGCAGCACGTTGACGCCCAGGCCGACGAGGCGCGCGGTCTGCTCGCGGCTCATCGCGGTCGTGCCGACCGCCTTGCCGGCGTCGCGCACGATGCGCGCGGCGCGTTCGACGAACGAGCGCACGCGCGGATCGTCGACCTGACCGGGGATGCCGATCGCGACCGAGTAGTCGTAGACGCCGAGGTAGACCAGGTCGAGCGCCGGGATCTCGACGATGCGCTCGAGCTCCGCGGCGGCGGACGGCGATTCGACGAGCACGCCGGCGAGCGGCCAGCCGGGAGCGAGCCGCGGTTGCGGCGGCAGGCCGTAGCGACCGCCGCGCGTGTAGGGGTTGTAGCCGCGCGTGCCCAGCGGAGCGTGATGCGCCATCGCCACGGCGCGCCGCGCGGCCCCGGCGTCGGGGATCTGCGGCACGACGATGCCGCCCGCCCCCAGGTCGAGCGCGCGCTGCGCGAAAAAGCCGTCCGGTCCGGGCGTGCGCACCAGCGGGACCGCGCCGCCCTCGTCGCAGGCGGTGACGCCGGCCTCGAGCGTCGACCAGTCCCAGGCGCCGTGCTCGCAGTCGAGGATCACGAAATCGAAACCGGCGGCGGCGAACACGCCGGTGAGCTGCGCGGCCGGGATCATCTGCCAGATGCCGGCGATCGTGCGGCCGGCGGCGAGTTTCGCGCGGAGCGGATGGTCGGCGGCGGACATGGGCGGTGTTCGCTGCGGTCGGCGACGGGTCGGCAGGCGGGTCCCGAGGCGGCCGGTCGCGACCCGCTCCCGCCCGAACGCGCGCGGGGAAGTTGACGTCGCCTGCGATCCGACGGATTCTAGCGCACCTCCGCAGACCCCCGATGAACGCGGCGCCATGACCGCGGCCACCTCGCCTTCCGTATCCACGCCCAGGGTCGACGCATCCGACGTGCCGCTCGTCGTCGAGAGCGTCGTGCCGGCGTCGCTGCAGGTGTCGATCGTGACCTACCGGCCGGAGTGGCCGATCTTCGAGCGCTGCCTGCGCAAGCTCGCGCTGGCGATCGGCGCCGCACGCGAGGACGGCACGGTGCGCACGGTCAGCGTGGCGCTCGTCGACAACAGCGAGGACAAGGCGATCGCGGCGAAGGTGATCGAGCTGGGCAAGACGCGTTTCGCCGACTCCGGCGTGCAGATGACCTACGTCGCCGGGCACGCGAACATCGGCTACGGCGCCGCGCACAACCTGGCGCTGCACGGCAGCGGCACCGATTACCACCTCGTGCTCAACCCCGATGTCGAACTCGCCGCCGACGCGATCGTCAACGGCGTGCGCTGGATGAACACGCACCCGGACGTCGGCGCGATCGCGCCGTCGGTCTCCCGCCGCGACGGGACGCGCGACTACCTGGTCAAGCGCGAACCGGCGATCTTCGACCTGTTCCTGCGCGGCTTCCTGCCGGGCATCGGCCGGGCGCTGTTCCGCCGCCGGCTCGAGCGCTACGAGATGCGCGATGTCGTCGACGCCGATCCGGACCGCGACATCATCGACGTGCCGGCGATGTCCGGCGCCTGCATGCTGCTGCGCCGGGCCGCGGTCGACCGCACCGGCGGGTTCGATCCCGGGTTCTTCCTCTATTTCGAGGACTTCGACTGGACCAGGCGCCTGAACAAGATCACGCGCACCGCGTACGTACCGTCGTTCGCGATCGTCCACCACGGCGGCGGCGCCGCGCGCAAGGGCCTGAAGCACATCGGACACTTCACGCGCGGCGGCTGGCGGTATTTCCGCAAGCACGGATTCCGGTGGTTCTGACCGCCGGTGCGCGGACGGTCACGGTCACCGGCGCCGCCGGGTTCGTCGGCCGGGCGCTGTGCGCGAAGCTCCGCGATGCCGGCTGGACCGTGCGCCCGCTCGTCCGCGAGGCGAGGGGCGCGGTCGACGGCGAGACGGCGATCGGCGCGATCGAGTCCGCGTCCCCGGAGACCCTGGCCCGAGCGGTCGCCGGCGCGACCGCGGTCGTGCACCTGGCCGGCCGCGCCCACGTCACGAAGGAGACCGCGCGCGATCCGGAGGCGGCGTACCGGGCCGCGAACGTCGAGGCGACCGAGCGTCTCGCGCGCGCCGCGGTCGCCGAGGGCGTCGCGCGCTTCGTCTACGCGAGCAGCGTGAAGGCGGCGGCCGAGTCGAGCCCCGCCGGCCGGCCGCTGCGCCCGGGCGACGAGCCGGCGCCGCAGGACGCGTACGGCGTGAGCAAGCTCGCCGCCGAGCGCGCGCTCGCCGTCGCGTGCAGCGGCACGCGCACCGCGCCGATCGTGCTGCGGCTGCCGCTCGTCGTCGGGCCGGGGGCGCGGGGCAACGTCGCGAGGCTCGCCGATGCCATCGCCGCCGGCCGCACGCTGCCGTTCGGCGCCATCGACAACCGTCGCAGCGTGATCGGCCTCGCCAATCTCTGCGAGGCGATCGTCACGGCGCTGGACGCACCGAAGCCGCCGGCCGGCGTCCACTACGTCGGCGACGCCGAACCGGTTTCCACGCCGGCGTTCGTCCGGGCGCTCGCCGCGGCGCTCGGACGTCCGGCCCCGCTCGCGATCGTGCCGGTCCCGCTGCTGAGGCTCGCCGGCGCGCTGATCGGACGGCGCGGCGCGACCGACCGGGTGACCGGCACGCTCGAAGTCGACGCGGCGTCGTTTCGCGAGGCGACCGGCTGGACCCCGCGGCACACGCTCGCCGACGAGTGCGCCGCGATCGCCGCGGCGATGGCCGGCCGGTAGCGCGGATCCCGCCGGCTCCGGCTCGCTATAATCACCCGATGCGAACCGACGGACGACGCCCCGACGAGCTGCGGCCGCTCACCTTCGAGCGCGGCTGGGTCAAGCACGCCGAGGGCGCGGTGCTGGTCAGCGCCGGCGACACGCGGGTGCTGTGCACGGCGAGTGTCGAGGAGGGCGTGCCGCCGTTCCTCAAGGGCAGGGGCCGCGGCTGGCTCACCGCCGAGTACGGGATGCTGCCGCGCGCGACCCACACGCGCGGCCGCCGCGAGGCCGCCGACGGCAAGCAGTCCGGCCGCACGCACGAGATCCAGCGGCTGATCGGCCGGTCGCTGCGCGCGGTGACCGACCTCCCGGCGCTGGGCGAGCGCACGATCAAGGTCGACTGCGACGTCCTGCAGGCCGATGGCGGAACGCGCTGCGCGTCGATCTGCGGCGCCTGGGTCGCGCTGGCCGACGCGGTCGACACGATGATCGCGGCCGGGCAGGTCGGCGGCGATCCGATCGTCGACCACGTCGCGGCGGTGTCGGTCGGCGTCGTCGACGGCATGAACCTGCTCGACCTCTGCTACGCCGAGGACTCGGCCTGCGAGACCGACATGAACGTCGTGATGACCGGTACGGGCGGTTTCGTCGAGGTGCAGGGAACCGCGGAGGGCGCGCCGTTCACGCGCGCGCAACTGGACGCGCTGGTCGAACTCGCGCGGGCCGGCATCGCGCGCATCGTCGAATTGCAGCGCATCGCCCGCGCCGGCTGAGGCGCCCGGGCGCATGGCGACGATCCCGCGCCTCGTGCTCGCCTCGAACAACGAGGGCAAGCTGCGCGAGTTCCGCCGGCTGCTCTCGCCGCTGGGCATCGAGGTCGTCGCGCAGGCGGCGCTCGGCGTTCCCGAGGCCGGGGAGCCGCACGTCACCTTCGTCGAGAACGCGCTCGCCAAGGCGCGACACGCGAGCGCGGTCACCGGGCTCCCGGCGCTCGCCGACGATTCTGGCATCTGTGTCGCGGCGCTCGGCGGCGCGCCGGGCGTGCAGACCGCGCGCTACGCCGGGGAGCCCAGGTCCGACGCGCGCAACAACGCGAAGCTCGTCGCGGCGCTCGCGGGCGTGGCCGACCGTCGCGCGCATTACGCCTGCATGCTGGTGCTCGTGCGCGGTCCCGCCGATCCCGAGCCGATCATCGCCGAGGGCCGCTGGCACGGCGTGGTCATCGACGAGCCGCGCGGCGGCGGCGGATTCGGTTACGACCCGTACTTCCTCGTGCCTTCGGAAGCGAGGACGGCCGCCGAGATCGAACTCGAACGCAAGAACGAGCTGTCGCATCGCGGACAGGCGATGCGCGAGCTGATCCGGCGATTGCGGGTGGACGAGGTTTCGAACGCGTCCGTGTGAACGCGGCCGCGCACGGAAGACACTGAGCGGAGGGCGGGCGATGAATGCGGGCGACGGCGCCGCGGGGGCGATCGGCGATGGTGCCGGAATGCGCGAGACCGCGCGCGGGACCATGCACGCGTGGCAGTGCGACCACATGGGGCACGTCAACGTGCGCGCGTACGGCGATCGTTTCGAGGAGGCGTGCTGGCAGTACTACGCGATGCTCGGCATCACGCCGGCACGTCTGCGTAACCGCGACATCCACATGGCGGCGGTGCAGCAGGACGTCGCCTACCGCAAAGAGCTGCTCGGTGGTGACGTCGTCGCGGTTCGCACCCGGATGCTCGACGCGCGCGAAAAGGTCCTGCGCTTCCAGCACGAGATGCTGAATTGCGAGACCGGCGACGTATGCGCGACCTGCACTTACACCGTGGTCTGCCTCGACCCGCTCGCACGGCGGTCGCAGCCGTTCCCGTCCGACATCCTCGAGCGTGCCCGCGCCTTCCTCGCCGAAGCGACGCCCGCCGGGCCGTCGCGCTGAGTCGGCCGGTCGATGAGCGTCGTCGTCGTCGAGTCCCGCGCGAGCCGACCGCGTTTCACGGCGCTGCCGCCGCTCGCGCTGTACGTGCACCTGCCCTGGTGCCTTTCCAAGTGTCCGTACTGCGATTTCAACTCGCATGCGCGGAAGGCCGGCGAGGCGGGCGCGCTGCCCGAGCGCGAGTACGTCGACGCGCTGGTCGCAGACCTCGAGAGCACGCTCCCGTCGGTCTGGGGGCGCAAGGTCTCGACGGTGTTCCTCGGCGGCGGGACGCCGAGCCTTTTCTCACCGGAGGCGATCGACCGCCTGCTCGCCGCGGTCCGCGCGCGGCTGCCGCTATCCGCCGACGCCGAGATCACGATGGAGGCGAACCCCGGCACGTTCGAGCGCGAGCGTTTCGCCGCGTTCCGCGCGGCCGGCGTCAACCGGATCTCGATCGGCGTGCAGAGCTTCGACCCCCGCTTTCTCTCCGCGCTCGGTCGCGTCCACGACGGCGACGAGGCCGCCGCCGCGGCGACCGCGGCGGTCCAGCTCTTCGACGAAGTCAACCTCGATCTCATGTTCGGGCTTCCCGGGCAGACGATCGAACAGGCGCTGGCCGACGTCGAGCGCGCGCTCTCGTTTCGCACGACGCATCTCTCCTGCTACCAGCTCACGATCGAGCCGAACACGCTCTTCCACCGGAATCCGCCGGCGCTGCCCGACGAGGACACGCTGGCCGACATGTCCGCGGCGATCGAGAGGCGGCTCGCCGAAGCCGGCTACGAGCACTACGAAGTGTCCGCCTACGCGAGGCCCGGACATCGCTGCCGGCACAACGTCAACTACTGGTCGTTCGGCGATTACCTCGGCATCGGCGCCGGCGCGCACGCGAAGGTGTCGCTTCCCGACCGGATCGTGCGCGAGGTGCGGTTCAGGCAGCCGGCGCAGTACATCGAGCGAGCGCGGTCCGGCGAGTTCGCGGTGGAGCGCCGCGAAGTCCGTCCCGACGACCTGGGATTCGAGTTCATGCTCAACGCGTTGCGATTGGCCGGCGGTGTGCCCTCGTCGCTATACGCCGAGCGGACCGGGCTGCCGATCGTCTCGATCGCGCGCGAGATCGAGCGCGCGACCGCGCAGGGGCTGCTGGATGCCGACCCGGCGCGGCTGCGCGCGACGGCGCTCGGCTACCGCTTCCTGAACCAGACCGTTGCGCTGTTCCTGCGCACGGAATCAGGCTCGGGATTGGGGTCGGAATTGGGGTCGGAATTGGGGTCAGACTCGAATTTCGGGCATTCGCCCGAAATTCGAGTCTGACCCCAATTCCGACCCCAATCCCGACCTTGCATGCGCCCATGACCGCCCTCCACGCCCTGCCGCTCTCCGACCTCGCGCCCCGCCTCGCGCACGGTGGCCTGCGCGTCGCGACGCTCGTCGACGCGCTCCTCGCCCGCATCGACGCGACCGACACGACGCTCAAAGCCTGGGCGGCGATCGACCGCGATCGGGTCCGGCGCGAAGCCGCGCGCCTCGACACGCTGGCCCCCGTCGCGCGCGGACCTGCGTTCGGGCTGCCGCTGGGCGTCAAGGACATCATCGACACCGCGGATCTCCCGACGCAGAACGGTTCGCCGGTCTGCGCGGGGCGGCGGCCGACTGCCGACGCCGCGTGCATCGCGCGCTGGCGCGCGGCCGGGGGGCTCGTACTCGGCAAGACCGTGACCACCGAGTTCGCGTTCATGCACCCGGGCGCCACGGCCAATCCGTGGAACGAGCGCCACACCCCGGGCGGCTCATCGTCCGGATCGGCGGCGAGTGTCGCCGTGGGTCAGGCGCCGTGCGCGATCGGCACGCAGACCAACGGCTCGGTGATCCGCCCGGCCGCGTACTGCGGCGTCGTCGGGTTCAAGCCGACGACCGGTGCGATCGACTTCCGCGGCGTCAACGTTTTCAGCGCGACCTTCGACGTGATCGGCACCTTCGCACGCTCGGTCGCCGACACCGCGATCATCGCGTCGGTGCTCGCCCACACGCCGGCGATCGCACGATCACCGACGCTGCCCAGGCGCGCGCCGCGCTTCGCCTACCTCGAACACTTCCCGTGGACCCGGACCGTCGATTGCGACGCCGACGACACGCTCGATGCCGCCGCCTCGCACCTGCGCGCCGCGGGCGCCGACGTGGTGCCCGTGGCGCTCCCCGATTCGCTGGTCCTGCTCGCCGACGTCCACCGGACGATCATGCTCGCCGAAGGCGCGGCCGCGATGGGCGCGCTGCAGGATCGCGAGCGTGCGCGCCTGTCCGCCGTGCTCAACGCCGGGCTGGACGACGGCCGGCGTGTCACCGCCGACGAACTCGCCGCCGCGCGCGCCGGACGCGCCGCGATGATCGCGACCGCCGGCGACTGGCTGTCGAATTACGATGCACTGATCGCGCCGCCCGCGCCCTCGGCGGCGCCGGAAGGGCTCGGCGCGACCGGCGATCCTTCGTGCTGCACCTTCGCCTCGCTGCTCGGCTTTCCCGCGATCACGCTGCCGATCGGATTGTCCGGCAACCGGATGCCGCTGGGCATGCAACTCGTCGGGCGTGGTGGCGACGACGACGCGCTCATCGCCGTCGCCGCTTGGTGCGAGGCGAAGCTGCCGGCGTGGAACGGGAGGGCCGCGTGAAGCGGGCGAAGCAGCTCAAGCACGCGCAGCACGCGACGCCGTCCGGGAGGCTCAAGCCCCGCGATCCGGTCGCGCGCTCGCCGCTGATGAAAAAGGGCGGCGCGCACGAAAAGACCAGGGGCGCGAAGCGCCGCGCCGACGCGGTGGCGGTCGGAAAACTCGCGCGCGATCCCGACCTCGATCGTTGAGCGACGACTGTCGGCCATGACGCTGTCGCGGCACGACCTGGAGCAGGGCCGGATGCGCGAGCTCTACGTCGCGGCCGTCGCTCCCGGCCACGCGCTCGACGATACCGCGCTCGCCTCGTCGCTCGCCGCGACTCTCGCCAGGAAGCCCAAAGGGGCCGGCTGGTGGGTCTTCGCCTACGGGTCGCTCCTGTGGAACCCGATCTTCCCGATCGCCGAGCAGCGCGTCGCGATCGTGCATGGCCTGCACCGCCGCTTCTGCCTGCGCTCGCTCGCCGCGCGCGGCACGCGCGAGCGGCCCGGCCTCGTGCTGGGGCTGGAGCCCGGCGGCGCCTGCCGCGGCGTGCTCCTGCGCCTGCCGTCGACGCTCGCGCGCGAGGAACTCAAGCTCCTGTGGCGCCGCGAAATGGTCGTCGGCTCGTACCGGCCGGTCTGGGTACGGGCGCGTGCCGGCGCGCGCACGGTCACGGCGCTCGCGTTCGTGGTCCGGCGCGACCACCCGCAGTACGCGCGGCTCTCGCTCGACCAGGAAGCCGACACGATCGCGACCGCGTGCGGCGCGTTCGGCTCGTCCTGCGATTACCTCATGCACACCCGCACTGCGCTCGCCGGATACGGGATCGTCGATCGGTATCTCGAGCGCGTGGCGGATGCGGTGCGGTTGACGCAGCGTGGCGGTGGGGCGGGGCGCGGGAAGAAGTAGCGGCGGTCGGAGCGGCGAGGTCGCGGTTCGCGGCGTGGGCGATTGCCCGGGGTGAGTCGCCGGCTGCACACGGGCCTGGCCTGCGACGATGTCGTGTGGGGCGCGGTCTTCCTTCGGTGCCTTGCGAGACGCGGCGAGGAGGCGTTAAATCCCGAAACGTGGATCGGGTCGGGGGAGGGCGTTCCCGGCGCGGGTGTCGTGTTCGGGCCGACCGTGAATCCGACGCGATCGACGCCTCCGAATCCAGCGCATTGGCCTCTTGGAACCCGGCGCCCAGGTCCCCGAACTGAGACCAAGTGCGATGATTATTGAAATATCCACCTACCGAGTGGCTTCCGGCATGAACAGAGAATGGCGAGTAACCCGAACTGGTCGATCCGTTGCCATTGGATCGTGATGCGCCGCACTTGGTGTTAGGTCGCACAATCCACGTGTGTCCAGCGCGAGAGGCCAAAGACCATGGCACTGCTTGACGCCTTGCTCAAATATGTCCGGAGCGGAACCGCCGAACTCGACCGACCGTTTCTTTCGGAGACGTCTCGGTGATTGAATGTGGAAATTCAATCGTGGCACTTCGCTGCCCTCCGCTGTAGGGGAAGTCTCTTCTATTCGTTGCACCCGACATGCGCCAGCTCGCTTCGCGGGCTGCCACATGCGGCTGAGCGAAATCGTTAAGCGGCCACATACCGCGCCATGCAATCCCGGCTTGAAGTACTTGCAGACATGTTTGTTCAAATTACAGCCAGCGAGTCGCTGTTAAGCCTCAGCGAGGGTCTCATGAAGGTCCGTTGTATCGAGGCCGCGTTGCGCCTTGGTTGGACTGTTCAAGAAGGGGCCGGGTGTCGACCGGATGGCGATGTCGCTGACTATGCGGCAATGCGAGATGGCAAGGTTCTATGGCATCGCGCAGCCCGGACACTTCGCCTCGCGGATGGCTCTTCCGATGTCGCCGTCGTGGATCCATTCGAGATGTTGTTGGAGATCAAAGCGCGCCCCGATTACGGTACCAAGTCGCAAGCGCAATTCCAGCAGATGGACGCAGATGTCGAACGCGTTGCCGGAAACCCCAAGTGTGCACTCGTCTTTGTTTTCGATCCGAGAATCTATCGGTCTTTTTCTGGAGAGAAAACGGAAACGCGGGGACGGCTGGCCGTAGCGTCGGAATGGTTCATTGCCTCTTTTCCCGCGGTGGAGACGATTCGCTATGACCAGTGGCTGTTGCATCGAGTATTGCGTCGCGAAACGTACCTGCTATTACGCTTTCGGCGATGTAGACATCCCTCGTCAGGTGACACTATCGCGGTATTTGGAGCGCGCGAGGACTCCAGTTTCGTCCGCGAGGCCGACTAACAACCGGTTCCAGGCGACGTGCATGAAGGCGCGCGCGCTTGAACCGGAACGTTATGCACGACATGGAGCCGATCTTGGCGGATAAGGTATTCATTGTTCATGGTCACGACGAAGGGTCCCGGGCAGAAATCGAGCTATTCCTCCGGGAACAGGGGCTCGAACCAATCGTTCTTCATCGTCAGGCGGACCATGGGCTAACCCTGATTGAGAAGGTTGAGAAGTACTCAGACGTCAGATTCGCAATCGTACTTCTCACCCCGGATGATACGGTGATTGGAAGTGGTCCTTCAGTAAACAAGATCCGAAGCGAAGAACCACGCGCACGGCAGAACGTAATTTTCGAGTGGGGCTTCTTCGTCGGTAAGCTCGGGAGAGGGCGGGTGTGCTGCTTAGTCAAGAGAGGAGTGCTATTGCCAAGCGATGTACATGGCATCGTGTACAAGCCATTTGATCTGCACATTAACGAAGTAAAGTATGCCTTGCGCCAAGAGCTTGCGGCTGCGGGGCTGTCGCTCCGTACGTAAGTGGTGCATAACCACTGGTTGCGACCCGCCGGTTAGCTTGACTGGGTGTCGCCTCGACCCGTAAGTCTGGATATCGCTTGACAACTGTCACGCTCCGACATGACTAGCCCCACCTCACCGAGTTCGCTCGCCATCCGTCGCGCCCTCGCCGCCTGCGCTCTCGTGTCGCTCGGCCTGCTGACCGGCTGCTACGAATCGTCGACGCCGCTCGGGCCGGCCGAGCGCGGCGTCGTCAATCCTGAGTTCCTGGGCCCTTGGACCTGTCGCAGCTCGGCCAACCCGTCCGACGTCGCGACGCTGCTGGTACTCGCGTACGACCCGTCGCGCTACGTCCTCGAATGGCGCGACAAGGAGGAGACGACGCGGTGGGCGGCGCACTCGTCGATCGTCGGTGGTGCGCTGCTGCACAATGTCCGGGAGTTGAAACCCGACGGCCGCGACACGAAATGGGTCTTCCTGCGCGCGCTGACGCCCACGGAGTCCGATCTCGCGCTGGCGGTGGTGAAGGACGACGACCTGGGCAAGTTGACCGAGCCCGACGCGCTGCGCGAGATCCGGCGCCGGGTGCGGGACGAGTCGCTGTACAAGCCGTGGGCGAACTGTCAGCGGGCGGCTGCGGCGCGATGACGCCCGGATCCGGCGACGACCGACCGCGCGGCTCGCCGCCGGCGACGCCGCGCCGATCGCTGTAGGCCGTCGACACGCGTTCCGCGCCCACTTCGGAGGACGCTGTTGGTCACCCTGCGCGCGACCCGGAAGGTGCTGCGGTTGTTGCCGCCCCCGCGGGCGGCGTCCGGCGCGAGCGACACCGCGCTGGGCGACTGGTACGTGAATCGCATCGTGGTCGATCGCAGGCCGTTGCTGCTGATCGTGAGCGAGCGGTCGCGGTTGTCGATCATCGAGCCGGCGCGCGATGTCCGTGACCTTCCGGCCCGGCTACCCGATCTCGTGCGTCGACGTTTGGCGGTGCTCGGGATTCCCGAGTCGCGGATCGCCACCGAGCTGCGATCGATGGACCCGATCGGCATCGGGCCCACGGTCGACCGGTCGATCGTCGGTCAGATGGTCGAGTTCGCCAAGGTGATTCCCGTCTATCTTCCCGTCGACGGATGGGGAGAGCCGGAACTGCGGATCGCCGAAGATCGGCTGGGGAAGATGCCGTGCCTCTCCAGCGGCAGGGTGGGTACGTCGATCTGGCCGGCGGAGGAGGCGGCGAAGCGCCTGGCGGGGCACGGGGCCTGAGACTGCGGCGCGCATTGCCCCCTGAGTCACCCACCGTATAGACTCGCCCCCGGAAGCGCCGGGCGCCCCCCCTGCGCCGAGTCCAGGGGAGTTCCGGTCCATGTCCGCCGTCCGCCGCATCGCACACAGCGCCCGCCGCGCTCTCGTCATCGCCAGCGTGGCGGCGGCACCGGCCGCGCTCGCGTTCGACGTCACCGTCGCTCCGCCGCCGGCCGTGAGCACCAACGGCGCGTTCAACGCCTCGGGCGTCTGGGTGCCGACGGCGAACTCGACACTCGCCTACGCCGACCTGGTCACGCGGCTCAACGCGGGCGATGCGACGATCAGCACCAACGGCGCCGGAAACATCACGATCCAGATCGGCGCGCCCGCGTTCACCTACACGCAGGCGGCCAACCGGACGCTCACGCTGAACGCGTCGGGCGCGGTCGACATCCAGGGCATCCTCGCCGGTGTCGGCGCCGGCCGGCTGGCGATCTCGATCAGTGGACCCGGCGGCGTCACGCTCCAGATCGCGGGCGTGCAGACCAACGGCGGCAGCTTCACGTCGGCGGGCACGACCTACGCGCAGAGTGGCTCTCCGCTGGCCACCTCCGGGGGCACCGTGCAACTGAATCACAGCGGCGCGGTGTCGGTTGGCGATGGGGGCACGCAGACCGGCGGTGCTTCGTTCACGTCGGCCGGGACGAATTTCACATCCGGGGGCAGCGGTGTGCAGACCGCCGGTGGCGCGGTGCAGCTCAACCACACGGGTGCGGTCAACGTCAACGACGGCGGCATCCAGACGAGCGGTGGCGCGTTCAGCGCGTCGGGCACGACGTTCGCGGTGTTCGGCACCGGCGTCCAGACCGCGGGCGGCGTCGTGCAGCTCGCGTTCACGTCGTCGGTCGATGTCAACAACGGCGGTGTGCAGACCGGCGGCGGCGGCTTCACGTCGGCAGGGACGTCGTTGTCGATCCTGGGCACCGGCGTGCAAACCGGCGGCGGCGCGGCGCAGCTCGATCACACAGGTGCGGTGACGATCGACAACGGCGGCGTGCAGACGGCAGGCGGACCGCTGACGTCGTCGGGGACGACGTTCACGGCGACCGGCAACGGCATCACGACCGCCGGCGGCGCCGTCCAGGTCGCCCACACCGGCGACATCACGATCGACGGCAGCGGAATCTCGACCTCGGGCGGCGCGTTCACGTCGAGCGGCGCCGCGTTCACCGTCATCGCGAACGGCCTGCACACGGAAGGCGGCGCCGGATTGGGCAACGTGCGATTGACGCACACCGGTTTCGTGAACATCACCAACGGCGGCGTGACCACCGGCGGCGGTTCGTTCATCGCCTCGGGCGACGGATTCACGGTCGAGAAGCTCGTCACCACCGGCGGGGCGGTGCAGCTGACCAATACCGGCGCGCTGACGGTGAAGTTCGCCGGCGTGACGACCGGCGGCGGCGGGTTCACGTCGAACGGCACGACGATGACGCTCCAGGACACCGGGATCAACACGACCGGATCGGGGACCGGCGGCGCCGTGCGGCTCGACATGAGCGGCGGCATCCAGCTCTTGAACGGTGGCGTGACGACCGGGGGCGGGGCGTTCCGCTCGCGCGGCACGTCGATCGTCATCCACGCGCTCTCTACCGGCGGCGGAAACGTGCTGCTGACGCACACCGGCGCGCTCGACATCCTGAATGCCGGCGTCAGTACCGGCGGCGGCACGTTCACGACCACGCCACTCGCCTCGGCCGACATCGTCGGCGGCGGGATTCAGACGAGCGGCGGGCCTGTCTCATTGACGAGCCTCACGACGATCAATGTCGACAACGCAGGGGTGTCGAGCGCCGCCGGAACCGGCGGCAACATCGTGCTGCGCGCGGCGACGGCGATCACCGTGCCCGGACAGATCACGTCGGCCGGCGGAGCGGGCGGCGTGCTGACCGTCGTCGGCAACGTCACGCTATCGGGGCCGCCGGTCGTGCTGGGGCAGGGCAACGTCGCGTTGATCGTCGGCCCGATCATCGCCGGCAGTGCGTCGGTGCCCGGCGTCACGCTCACCTGGGTCGACGGGTCGACGCAGACGACGACCTCGGACGCGAACGGCGACTATTCGCTCAACGTGCCGGCCGGCTGGTCGGGCACGGTGACGCCGTCGCTCGGCGGGCGTACGTTCACGCCGCCCAGTCGTTCGTACACCGCGCTCGCGGTCGACCAGCTCGGGCAGAACTACTCGATCGTGGCGCTGCCGGTGCCGGTGCTCGATGGCCGCACGCTGGCGCTGCTCGCCGCACTGATCGCCGCGGCCGGCGCGCTGATCGCGCGGCGGCGGGCGGGTCGCTGAGGCGGCCCCTCGATCCGACCCTCTCCCGCCGAGGCGGGAGAGGGTCGGGGTTAGGGCGGGTATCTCGCCGCGCTCCGAACGGGTTACGGCGAAACGCGCGCGCCGGGCCTCGCCCGAACTGCGAGCCCGCCGATCAGAAGGACGAGCAAGGCCAGCCCCGGCAGGCTGAGCGCCGGGATCGGCAATTCCGGGCCGAGCCAGGTCACCGCATTGTCGATCGAAGTGGATGCGCCATTGGGATTGGTCGCCGCGTCGGTCGCCACGCCGGCCGGAATGCTCGCAACGACCAGGCCCGGCGTCGTCATACCTGTCACGGTGATATCGAACACGGTCGGGCCGCCGACGACTTTCGCGACCAGCGCTCCGCCCGCCGTGCTTCCGGCGAACGAGATGTCGGCGCCGGTGAATCCGACGACCAGTTCGTCGAACACCGCGCGGAACAGGACCTGGGAGCTGCGGACCGGGTCCTTCTGGCCGGGATGCTGGTCGATCGTGACCGTCGGGCCGACGTTGTCGAACGTGACGGTGTTGTCCACCGATGTCGACGCCGTGTTCGCGTTGGTCGCCGCGTCGATCGCCCGGTTGGCCGGAATGGAGACGACGATCGTTCCGTTGCCCGTGGCACCGCTCACATCGACCTGATAGACCGCTGGGCCGCCGCCGACGGCCGCCGATAGCGCGCCGGGCGCCGTGCTGCCGGCGAACGAGACATCGGATCCGATGAACCCGGTGACCGGTTCGCTGAACGTGACGGTGAAGACGATCGGCTGCGCGTTGGTCGGATCGGCCTGGCCGGGCGCCTGTTCGACCGTGACCGTCGGTGCGACATTGTCGAAAAGCACCGTGTTGTCGGTCGACGTGGACGCGACGTTTCCGTTGCCCGCCGCGTCGTTCGCGACGCCGGCGGCGAGCGACACCACGACATCGCCCGGACCGGTCATGCCTGACACTGCGATGTTGTAGATCTGCGGACCGCCGCTCACCACCGCCGTCAAGGCACCCGGCGCCGTGCTGCCGGTGAACGAGATGTCCGCGTTGACCAGATTGACGACGGTCTCGCTGAAGGTGGCGGTGAAATTGATCGGTGAGGCGTTCGTCGGATCGGCCTGCCCGCCCGCCTGGTTGACGGTGACCGTCGGCGCAACGCTGTCAAACTGCACGATGTTGTCGGCACTGGTCGAGGACGCGTTCGTGTTGGCGCCGTCGCTGGCCACACCAGCCGGGATCGAAGCGACGACCGTGCCCTGACCGGTCATCCCGGTGACCGACACCGTGTAGCTCTGGGGCCCGCCCGACACCGACGCGGCGAGCGTGCCGCCCACGGTGCTGCCGGCGAACGACACGTCGGTCCCGACGAATCCGGTCACCGACGCGCTGAAATTCGCGGTGAAGAGGACCGGCGATCCGTTGGTCGGGTCTGCCTGGCCTCCCGCCTGGTTGATCGTCACCGTCGGCCCGAGATTGTCCTCGTAGGTGACGGTGATCTCGACCCCGTCGATCGCGTTGTTGAGGAAGCTGTTGTCGTAGAAGACACCGAAGCCGGGCACGTTGATCTCGGCGAGTGTCCAGGTCGTGCCCCACAGGTCGGCGGCGCCACCGACCGTGAGCCCGTTGGCGTCGGGGACCGGATTGCCGCAGGAAATCGATGCGGACGCGCCTGGACCGTTCAGCGTCTTGGCCGTACCCACCGCGGCGCCGGCCTTGGTCAGGCTGATCTGATCCTCGGTGGAAATGTCGTTGAACGACGCGACCGACCGGACCGTGATTCCGAGGATCGTCGAACCGCCCGGGATCGCGAAGCTCCAGTCGGTCATGGTGATCGAACTCGACGTCGTGCCGTCGCCCAGCGCGCACGAGCCGTTGATCGACGCCGCGTTGTTCGGGTTGGTCCATCCGCCGCCCGGTGTCACGGTGGCGGCTGATGTGCGCGTCTGCGTCTGGATCGCGGCGTGCGCGGCTTGCGCGAACCCGATCGCGAGCGCAACGCCGACGGCCAACCGAACAGCGGCACTCGCCTTCGAACCGTCTTTCATCGCGCCCCCCGTTAGAGACGGCCCGATGCTAGGTTTCGATGCTCACGTCGTCAACGAGGGTCCGGGCACGCGACGCCGATTCCCGGGTCGCGCGCGCGCGCTTTTCTGCTGTTCGCCAGCGAATGCGTTCCGTTCGCCACGGAAATCATCCCGTTCGCCAACGAACTCCGCTGCACGTGCGCGCCCGGAGACTTCGGCCGTCTCGCCGAGGTTCCGAGTTATGCAGGGTCGAGGCGGAGTCGGCGGTGTCCGGACCCGTGGACCGGACGCGCCAAGACCATAATCGCATCATTGGTATACTGTCGCCATATGCGGTCGCGTGCGCCGCAGGCGCGCCTCGTCCTGCTCGATTCCCCGTCGATCGTGATCGGTGGGCGCGTCCATTCGCTGCCTCAGGCGCTCCCCTCGTGGATGCTCGCCCGCCTGGGCGTGCATGCCGACTGGATGTCACGGGAAGAACTGGCTGTTCTCCTCTGGCCGGACGCGGGCGAGGACCAGGCTCAGCATCGCCTGCGCGTGCACCTCCATCGGCTGCGTGATCAGCTCGGCGAACTGGGACTGCGCGAACGCCTGGTGGCCGAGCGACAGCGGGTCTCGATCGCCATCGACTGCGACGTCGCGCGTTTCCGGGACGCGGTGGGGCGGGGTGATCGGGCGGCAGCGGTTTCGCTGCACCGGCGGCCGCTGCTCTCCGGATGGCGGATGCGCGGATTCGACCTTCTCGAGGAGTGGGCCGACGTCGAGCGGCGCCAGCTCCTGACGGGCTGGATCGGATGCGCACGCCGACATGCACAGGATCTGGCGGCGGCCGGCGCGATCGAGCGGGCCGAACAGCTCCTCGCCGGCGTCCTCGAGACCGATCCGCTCGCTGAGGACGTCGTGCAGGATCTGTTGCAGCTCGCGGCGCAGCACCCGTCGACGCTCGCGCTGCCGCGCTACGACGCGTTCGCGACGCGGCTGCGCGAAGAGCTGGGGGCCGAACCGATGAAGGCCACGCTCGCGCTGGCCGACGCGGTGCGCGAACGGCGTATCGTGTGCCCGTCGCCACCGGTGGCGGCCGCGTTGCCGATGTTGCCGCGCGCGTTGATCGGAACCGCGCCGCTGGTCGGGCGCGAGCGCGAAATCGGAGTCCTGCGGGCATCGACCGCGCCGATGACGCTCGTCATCGGCGAACCGGGTATCGGCAAGTCACGCTTGCTCGCCGCGGCGTTTCCCGACGCGTGCTGGCTGCGCTGCCGCGAGGGGTTGACCGAGCTGCCCTGGCATCCGATGCTGGGGCCGCTGCGCGAGCAGCGGAAGGCGCTCGTCGAGCGACTCCCGTCGTGCCGGCAGGAACTCGCGCGGCTGATCCCCGAGTACTCGAACGAGCCGCCGGCCGCGATCGACCCCCAGCTCGGCAAACCCCGCCTGTTCGAGGCGCTGGCGCAGGCGCTCGCTCAGGTGCCCGCGCCGATCGTCGTCGACGATCTGCAGTGGGCCGACGCGTTGACGCTGGAATGGCTTTCGTTCGCGGCGCGCCGCGGTGGATCGCGGTTCATGGTCGCGATGCGCGCCGGCGAGGAGAGTCCGGGAGCGACCGCGCTCGTCCGGGCGCTGGCCGCCGAGGGACTGCTCCAGCGCCAGCCCGTCGGGCCGATCGACGATCGTGCGCTGGGCGATTTGCTGCGAGCGCTGTCCGGAGCGGACACGGCCTCGCCGCGATTCGCAGCCTGGCTCGGACAGGCGAGCGGCGGCAATCCGTGCTTCGCGCTCGAGATCCTGCGCGATCTCTTCGACACCGGACGCCTGCGCGTTCATCCCGGTGGCGGTTGGGCGAGCGACCTCGACCGCATCACCATCGACTACCGCGAACTCGATGCGCCGCCGGGGGTGGTCGTGCTGGTGCAGGCCCGGGTCGAGCGACTGCCCGAGCCGGCCCGCCGGGTGCTCGAGGCGCTGGCGGTCGCCGGTGAGACATCTCTGGGCGACGACCGCCTCGCGGCGATCTGCGGGCTGAGTGTCGATGCCGCCATCGACGCGCACGCGCAGCTCGAGGCGGCGGGGTTCGTCGCCGGTGGTCGGTTCGTCCACGACCTGGTGCGGCAAAGCGTCTACCGGGGCGCGGCCTCCCGGCGCCGCGAGCGGCTGCACGGCCTCATCGCCGAGGCGCTCGAGTCGTTGCCGATGTCCCGGCGGGCCGAACCGTCCACGCTCGCGCGGCACTGGCGCGAGGCGGGCCAACCGGAGCGCGCCTGGCGCGCGACGTTCGAGTCCGCGCAGGCGGCGAGGGAGCGGGGCGGACTCGAGGAATCCGCCCGCATATACGCGGAGGTCGCCGCCTCGGCCGCCGATCCGTTGTTGCGACTGCGCGCGCGCGCCGCCGCGGCCGAGCACCTGCTGCTCATCGATCTCGCGCGCGAACGCGCCGAACTCGAGCGCGTGCTGGAGGATCTCGAACGACTCCCGCGGCAGCCGGGGCTCGAGAGCCTCGCGGTTCGCGTGCACGCCGCACTCGCCGACAACGCGGTGTACGACGGCGAACTGGATCGCGCGCAGGGTCATGTCGACCGCATGGAGCCGATGCTGCCGCGCGTCGACGCCGCCGAACGCCAGCACGCACTGGAGATCGTCGTCGAGGTCGCGATGCGCCGCGGTGACTACGCGGCCGCGCACACCGCGCTCGACCGGGCGCGCGCCGAGCACCCCGGCAGTGTCACGATGCTGATCTACGAGGCCATGCTCGCCTGGAGCGAGGTGCGACTCACCGACGCGATCTCGGTCTACGAGCGGGTCGTTCGGGACCACCCCGGCCATCTGCGCTACATCACTGTCGAGAACGACTACGCGATCGCACTGCACGCGACCGGCGACGTCGCTCAGGCCGAGTTCTGGCTGCGCCGTGGCCTGCGCACCTGGGAAGGCGTACCGCACGCGCAGTGCCTGTCGCTCGCGAATCTGGGCGCCGTCTTGACATCGGCCGGCCGGTCCGACGAGGCGGCCGCCGCGCTGCGCGAGTCGCTCGAACTCGCCCGATCGAGCCGTTCGCGCCTGTTCGAAGGCGAGTCGCTGCACCGACTGGGACGGCTGTTGCTGCTCGCCGGAGACGCCAGCGGGGCGCGGCGCGCGCTCGACCAGGCGATATCGGTCGTCGCCGCCGGAGGCGACCGCCTGCGCGTCGGGCAATGGCATGCGCAGGCGGTGGCGGCCGCGCTCGCGACGGGCGACCGGGACGGCGCGGCTTCGCATCTCGCAACGGCGACCGGGCTCATCGGCGGAAGCGAACACCCGATCGCACGGGCCAGGCTCGCGCGGGCCAGGGCGCAGTTCGGTCTGGCGTCGGGCCGGCATGCCGACGCGGATGGCGCGGCGGACGAGATGATCGCGATCGCCCGGCGCGCCGGGCTCGACGAGTTGCTCGCCGAGGGGCTGCTGCGGCGCGTTCGTGCGCACGAGGCCGGCGGGTCCTCGGCGAGCGGGTCCGCGGACGCGGACGAAGCGCTCGCGATCGCGGTGCGCCGAGGCCTCGACGGGCTGACATGGCGGGCGCACGCCGCACTCGCCAGGCATGGCGGGACCGCCGGCGCGCAGCACGCCGGTGAGGCGCGGCGTTACCGTGCGAAGATCGCCTGCTCCGCCGCGACGCTGGACGGGTCGGGGAACGACGGCGAGTCGGTTGAACCGAGCGCGTGCGTGTCGGCGCTCCCGGTGAATTGACGATCGATTGACGCAGGGCACGCAGACTGGTCGCATGAGTCTGCGCAAGCCGAGGCCCACCGTCGCCGATCGTCCGACCGCGAGCTACGTCGTGCGTGTACTCGATCGCCTCGGACGGCGCACCTACGAGGTCCGGGACCTGCGCACCGGTGAGAGCCGCCGATTCACCGATCTGGCCGGACTGCCCGGTTGGCTCGGCGCGCGCTCCCGCGGGACGCTGCGCTGAGCGAGACGCGGTTGCCTGCCGTCTCGACCGAGGGCGTGTCGTTGGCCGTGGCGGGCGTTGACGCAGGATTGACGGCGAGTCGCGAGACTGGGCATCGGCGCGGGAAGGCATCGCGCCGATCCAACCAGCCCACCTCTCCAGGAGAGTACGCGATGAACCGGATTGCACGCCTGACTTTCGCTGTCCTCGTTGTTTCCGCGGCCGGTACCGCATCCGCGTTCGACCAGGGTCGCGAGCTCTATTCGCACTTCCGATGCTCGGGTTGTCACGGTGACGGCGGCCGGGGTTCTGCGACCGAGCCGCGCGCGAAGAACATCGCCGGCATGCCGAGCGCCGCGGTCCTCTCCGCGCTCCGGGCGATGGTCGCTCGCGGGGGGCACGAGGAGACGTACGGGGGAAGCTGCGCCGACTCTCCGACTCCGGCGCAGATGCGTGCGATCGCCGACTACGTCGAGCGGTTGCCGCGCGCTGCGCTGTCGGACGCGTCGTCCCGCCGGCCATGACG
>JADZDA010000240.1 GCA_020851255.1 Burkholderiales bacterium
GCACGGCCGAGGACCACCATAGCAATCCGCTCAAGATCGCGATCGCGAAATTCAAGCGCGACGGCGGGCGATTCGTTTCGATCAACCCGATCCGCACCGGCTACTCGGCGATCGCCGACGAATGGGTGCCGATCCGCCCGGGCACCGACGGCGCGCTGCTGCTCGCGCTGATCCACGAGCTGGTCGCGCTCGGACTCTACGACCGCGAATTCCTCGTCCGCTACACCAACGCCGGCCAGCTCGTGAACATGGACGAGCGCAACGACGAGTTCGGCATGTTCGTGCGCACCGAGGTGCCCGAGGAGGAAGGCTGCTACGACCCGCAGAACAAGCTGTGGTGGGACCGCGTGACCGGCCGCCCGGTGGTCACGCACACCGAGGGCACCGACCCGTTCCTGCTGGGCTCGTTCCGCCTCTCCGACGGCACCGAGGTCAAACCCTCGTTCCAGCTCCTGAAGGAGCGCGTCGACGCGTACACGCCCGAGTGGGCGTCGGGCATCACCGGCATTCCCGCGGAGACGATCCGCCGGCTCGCCCACGAGATGGGCGTGACCGCCCGCGACCAGAAGATCGAGCTGCCGATCCCCTGGACCGACATGTGGGGGAAGGAGCACGACACCGTCACCGGCAACCCGGTGGCGTTCCACGCGATGCGCGGACTCGCGGCGCACTCGAACGGATTCCACGCGATCCGCGCGCTCGCGATCCTGATGACGCTGCTGGGCACGATCGACCGGCCCGGCGGCTTCCGCCACAAGGCGCCGTTCCCCCGCCCGATCCCGCCGTGCGCGAAGACGCCGAACACGCCGCTCGCGGTCAGGCCCGGCCATCCGCTCGACGGGCTCGCGCTGGGCTGGCCGGCGGAGCCCGACGACCTCTTCGTCGACGACGACGGCAAGCCGGTCCGCATCGACCAGGCGTTCTCGTGGGAGTACCCGCTCGCGGTGCACGGGCTCATGCACAACGTGATCACCAACGCGTGGCGCGGCGACCCGTATCCGATCGACACGCTGCTGCTGTTCATGGCGAACATGGCGTGGAACTCGACGATGAACACGTCGACGATCCGCCGCCTGCTGAACGACAAGCGCGAGGACGGCGAGTACAAGATCCCGTTCCTCGTCGTCTGCGACGCGTTCCAGTCCGAGACGACCGCGTACGCCGATCTCGTGCTGCCGGACACCACCTATCTCGAGCGCCACGACGTGATGTCGATGCTCGACCGCCCGATCTCGGAATTCGACGGGCCGGTCGACTCGGTGCGCGTGCCGGTCGTGCCGCCGAAGGGCGAGTGCAAGCCGTTCCAGGAAGTGCTGATCGAGCTCGGCGCCCGCCTGAAACTGCCGGCGTTCGTGCGGCCCGACGGGACGCGCAAGTACCGCGACTACCCGGACTTCGTCGTGAACTACGAGACGGAGCCCGGCTCCGGCATCGGCTTCCTCGCCGGCTGGCGCGGCACGGGGGGCGAGAAGAGCCTGCGCGGCGAGCCCAATCCGCGCCAGTGGGAGATGTACGAGAAGAACCACTGCGTCTGGCACCAGCGGCTGCCGCCGTCGTACCAGTACATGCGCAACTGGAACCGCGGCTATCTCGAATGGTCGCAGCGCAACCGCGTCCAGCGCTACGCCGAGCCGATCCTGATCCACCTCTATTCGGAGGTGCTGCAGAAGTTCCGGCTCGCCGCGCGCGGACGGGGCATCACGCGCAAGCCGCCCGCGCACCTGCGCCAGCGGCTCGACACCTACTTCGACCCGTTGCCGTTCTACTACGAGCCGCTCGAGGCGGGCCTGGTCGACCGGACCGCGTATCCGCTGGCGGCGGTGACGCAGCGTCCGATGGCGATGTACCACTCCTGGGATTCGCAGAACGCCTGGCTGCGCCAGATCCACGCGCACAACGTCCTGCATGTCAATCCGAAGGTCGCGCGCGAGGCGGGCATCGCCGACGGCGGATGGATGTGGGTCGAGTCGGCCTGGGGCAAGGTGCGCTGCGTCTGCCAGCATTCGGAGGCGGTCGAGCCGGGCACGGTGTGGACGTGGAACGCGATCGGCAAAGCGCCCGGCGCCTGGCGGCTCTCGCCCGACGCCAACGAGTCGACGCGCGGGTTCCTGCTCAACCACCTGATCACCGAGGAACTGCCCGACGGCGACGGCGCGACGATTTCGAACGCCGACCCGGTGACCGGTCAGGCGGCGTGGTACGACGTGCGCGTGCGCATCCGCCCGGCGTCGCCCGACGAGCCCCGGGAGACCTGGCCGCGGCCGCCGGCGGTTCCGGCGGCGCCCGGCACGGCGACGGGCGTCCTGCCGGCGATGCGCGCGTACTTCGCCGGCAAGTCTCGCGTCCCCACGAAGGGGGGAGCGGCCGGAGGTGAGGGGCGATGACCCAGCTCGCGCTCGTCATCGACCTGAACGTGTGCGTCGGCTGCCACGCGTGCGTGACGAGCTGCAAGCAGTGGAACACCTCGGGCAGCGCCGGCCCGCTCGCCGACACCGAGCCGTACGGCGCCGACCCGTCGGGCGCGTTCTTCAACCGCGTCCAGACCTTCGAGGTCGGCGAGTATCCGAACACGCAGACCGTCCACTTCCCCAAGTCCTGCCTGCACTGCGAGGACCCGCCCTGCGTGCCCGTGTGTCCGACCGGGGCGTCGTACAAGCGCGCCGAGGACGGCATCGTGCTCGTCGACTACGACCGGTGCATCGGCTGCAAGTACTGCTCGTGGGCCTGCCCGTACGGCGCGCGCGAGGTCGACCCGGAACGCAAGGTCATGACCAAATGCACGCTGTGCGTCGATCGCGTCTACGACCAGCGGCTTCCGGTCGCCGAGCGCAAGCCGGCGTGCGTGCTCGCGTGCCCGACCAGCGCGCGGTTGTTCGGCGACATCCACGACCCGGATTCCGGGGTCTCGCAGGCGATCCGCGACCACGCGGGATACGCGCTGATGCCCGAGTGGGGCACGCATCCGTCGAACCACTACCTGCCGCGCCGCAAGACGCCGGTGCGCATCCACGCCGACGAGCTCACCCGCGTGGACAACCCCCTGCGCATCGACCGCCAGCTCCCCAAGCCGCCGAAGTCCGACCCGTCGCTCGACGACGTCATGTCCTGGTAGCCGGCGATGCGTCC
Organism: Burkholderiales bacterium; assembly: GCA_020851255.1. GTDB lineage: Bacteria > Pseudomonadota > Gammaproteobacteria > Burkholderiales > Casimicrobiaceae > VBCG01. The sequence goes on from JADZDA010000240.1 coordinate 3,127, forward strand.
CGATCCTTCCGTCCTGCTGCTGACCACGCTGATCGGCGCCGGGCAGGGACTGTTCCTCGCGATCTTCACCGCGCAGGCGTACGCGCTCTTCGACCTCCTGCCGGCGCAGGACGGCCACCGGTTCCACGCCCACGGCAGCCTCATCGCGCTCGCGCTGTGCGCCGCCGGGCTCGCGGCCTCGTTCTTCCACCTGGGCCGACCCGCGCGCGCCTGGCGCGCCGCCGCGCGGTGGCGGACCTCGTGGCTGTCGCGCGAGGTGATCGCGCTGCCCGCGTTCATGGCGGTCGTGCTGCTGTACGGCGTCGCGCAGGTCCTCGACTGGCGGCCGACGCTCGCCACGCTGCCGTCGGGCCCGGTGATCGACGCCACGTTCGCGCTGGGTGTCGCGGGGACGCTCCTCGCGTTCACGCTCACCGTCTGCACGGCGATGATCTACGCCTGCCTGCCGTTCCTGCGCGAGTGGGCGAGCCCACTCACGCCGGTGAACTTCATCCTGATGGGCGGCGCGTCCGGGTTCACGCTGGCGGCCGCGTTCTCGCTCGCGGCGGCACCGGCGCTCGTGCGCTTCTACGCCGGCTGGGCGCTGATCCTGACGCTCGCGGCCGCCGCCGGACGGATCGCATCGCTGATGCGCAACGCGCGGCTGCGCCCTCGGTCGACGATCCAGACCGCGATCGGAATCAAGCATCCGAGGATCGTCCAGAAGTCGATGGGGTTCACCGGCGCGTCGTTCAACACGCGCGAGTTCTTCCATCGCCGCGCCCCGGCGTTCCTGCGCCATGTCCGCACGCTGTTCGTCGGCGCGGCGTTCGCCGCCCCGGCGGCGCTGCTCGCGGGCTACGCGTTCGGCGGGCTCCCGGGCGTCGCGCTGCCCTGGGCTTTCGCCATCCAGTTCGCCGGCCTGCTCGCCGAGCGCTGGTACTTCTTCGCCGAGGCCAACCACCCGCAGAACCTCTACTACGGGGTGATCGCGTGAGTGCGCCCCGGCGCCATCCTGGTTCAACCCGGGGCAATCACAGTAGCATGTGGGTCATGGGTCCGCGCCCGGTCGTCATCGACGAGCCGGGCATTCCGTTGCATCCCCGCCCAAGCTCCCTGGCCGCCGGTCCGGGCGCGGGCGTCACGTCGGAGCACTCTCCATGTCGTTGGTGAACCCCCATGGCGGCGGCGACCTCGCCCCGCTCCTGCTCACCGGCGATGCGCTCGCCGCCGAGCACCGCCGGGCGGCGACGCTGCCGCGCCTCGTCGTCAGTTCCCGCGAGAAGGGCGACATCATCATGCTGGGGATCGGGGGCTTCACACCGCTCTCCGGCTTCATGTCGCACGCCGACTGGCAGGGTGTGTGCGACGGCATGCGCACGGCGTCGGGCCTGTTCTGGCCGATTCCGATCACGCTGTCCTGCGACAAGGCGTTCGCCGACACCGCCGCGGTCGGCCGCGACATCGCGCTCTACGACGCCGAGGGCGAGGCGCTGGCGACGATGACAGTGACCGAGCGTTACGCGATCGACAAGGCGCACGAGTGCGCGACCGTGTACAAGACGACCGACCTCGCGCATCCGGGGGTCAAGCTCGTCATGGACCAGGGCGAGGTGAACCTCGCCGGAACGATCCGGGTGCTGTCGACCGGCGATTTCGCGCGGAAATACGGCTCGCTGTTCATGACGCCGAAGGAGACGCGCGCGCTGTTCACCTCGCTCGGCTGGTCGCGCGTGGCGGCGTTCCAGACCCGCAATCCGATGCACCGGTCCCACGAGTACCTGGCGAAGATCGCGATCGAGATCTGCGACGGCGTGCTGATCCACTCGCTGCTCGGCGCCCTCAAGCCCGGCGACATCCCCGCCGAGGTCCGCACGCGCGCGATCTCGGTGCTCGCGGAGAAGTACTTCGTCCACAAGACCGTCGTCCAGGCGGGCTACCCGCTGGACATGCGCTACGCGGGGCCGCGCGAGGCGCTGCTGCACGCGCTGTTCCGGCAGAACTACGGCTGCTCGCACCTGATCGTCGGGCGCGATCACGCCGGCGTCGGCAGCTACTACGGCCCGTTCGACGCGCACCACATCTTCGACGAGATCCCGAAGGGAGCGCTCGAGACACAGGCGCTCAAGATCGACGTCGCGTTCTGGTGCTACCGGTGCGGCGGGATGGCGTCGGGCCGGACCTGCCCGCATGGCGACGCCGACCGGCTGCAGGTGTCGGGCACGCAGTTGCGCAAGTCGCTGTCGGAGGGCGCCGTCGTGCCCCCCGAGTTCAGCCGGCCGGAAGTCCTGGAGGTCCTGCGGCAGTACTACGCGACAATCGCCGCCGGCGAGACCGGGCGGAGGTAGAGCCTACGGGGCGCTCCGCGCGCCCAGCGCGAGGTCCTTTTCCTCCGCCTCCCCGGCGGGGGGCGTGTCCAGCCGCCGCCGGGCGAACTGGACGAAGGCCCCGACGAGTCCGGACTGGATGCGCTCCCGGGGATAGATGGCCGTCAGCTGGCGCGTGAGCGGCGGCGAGAGCGGAATGCGCACCAGCAGGCCCAGGCGCACTTCCTTCAGGACGGAAACGTGGGACATGATCGCGTAGCCCATGCCGGCGGCCACGAGCCCCTTGAGCGCCTCCGGGCTGCTCGCCTCCATGATCACGTTCAGCCCCGCGGGCTCGATCCCGGCCCGCTTCAGGTAATGGTCGGTCACCTCGCGCGTGCCCGAGCCCTGTTCACGCGACAGGTAGGCGTGCTCGACCAGGGCGCCGGCCGGCACCGCCCGGTACCGCGCCAGCGCGTGCCCCGGAGCGCAGACGACCTGCAACTCGTCGCTGCACAGCCGCTCGCCCGCCAACGTGGGCAGGTAGGAATCTCCCTCGATGAATCCGATGTCCAGCGCGCGCTCGCCCAGCCGCTGCTGGACCGCCTCGGAATTGCCCACGAACAGGCTCGGCGCCACGCCCGGGTGAGTCGCCCTGAATTCCCCCAGGATCTGCGGCAGCAGGAAGTCGGCGATCGTGGTGCTCGCGCCGATCAGCAGCGGGCCGGAAACCTTGCCGCCCAGGTCCTTCAGGCGCGCGTCGAGTTCCGCCATCAGCGCCAGGATCCGCTCGGCGTAGCTGTAAGCGACGGTTCCGGCGGGCGTCAGGCTGATCCGGCCATGGGTGCGGTCGAACAGCCGGGTGTCGAAGTGGTCCTCCAGCTGGCGGATCTGGAAGGTCACCGCCGGCTGCGACATGCACAGCGCCTCCCCCGCCTTGGTGAACGAGAGGTGCTTCGCGACCGCGTGGAATACCTGTAGCCGTCGATCGGCCATAGCCCCGCCCCGGGGTTCGAGGGGGCTATTCAAGCACAAAAGCGGACCACGCCGAGCCGGGTGGCCCCCGGCGGCGGCACGACGCCTGCGAAAACCCGGCACGAGCGCGCGAAACGCACCCGCCGCTGCGGGGTCGGGCTAGGGCTTCTTCGGCGTCTTGTACTCCGCCACCTTCTGGAACCGCTTCCAGATGGTCTCGAAGCCGACGAAGCCCTTCTCGTTCGGCGGCATCTGACGCGTCGTCACATAGGGGGTGACGCCGTCGGGAACCTTGGTCGGGGGAGGCTTGTGGTCGCTCATCGGTGGCCTTTCTCGCCGTGGATCGGAGGCTGCCGTTCAAACCGGTCGCAGCAGCGACGGGTCGACATCGGCACCCCGGTTCATCGCCCCGCCCGACCGCGTCTCGTCGTCGGTGGCATCGCGCACCGTCAGTATCTCGAGCGCGAAGACGACCTCCCGGCCGCACAGCGGGTTGTTGCCGTCGACCGTCAGCCTCTCGTCGTCCAGGTGCGTCACGAGGAAGCTGCGGGTCTGGCCCCGGTCGTTCTCCATCAGGATGGAGGTACCGACCTGCCGGTACTCCTCGGGTACGTTCTCGATGGCGTCGGAGAACACCAGCGACTCGTCCCTCGGGCCGAAGATGTCGTTGCCGTTGATCGCCACCTCGATGACATCGCCGGCCGCCTTGCCTTCGAGCTGCATGTGGACGACCGGGGCCAGGATCTCGTTGTGTCCGTGGACGTAGCCCAGCGGGAACTCGACCCGCGTGAGGACATGGCCGGTCTTCCGGTCGGTCACCCGGTAGGTGAGCTCGACGAACTTGCCGGCCTGGATGACTTCGCTCACGTCGGTTCCCGACGATCGATCAGAAGATGGACGCGCCGAAGATCCTGAGGCTGCCGTCCTCGTAGCCCAGGACCAGACGGCCGAGCCATTCTCCCGGCTTCCTGGTGCAGCGCTGCCGGTAGAGGACGGTCACGTGCTCGCCGCGGCGGATCGTGCCCAGCGCGTCGAACTCCTCGGACAGGTTGCGCGCCAGCTCGCTGTGCGCGAACTGGTGGCCGGCCGCGACCTGATCCATGGCGCGCGCCAGCGAACTGGAGAAGTTCTTCGAGAACTCACCGTACTTGCCTTCGTTCGAGTACCTGACGAGGTCGCGCCACAGGGGCTTGGCCATCGCCAGGATCTCGTCGTCGGTCTTCTCGATGATGTTCACGCTCGCGACGATCGAAGCTACTTCTCGTCCACGAGGTGATAGCAGGGCGCCTTCTCCATCGTGTACTCGCCCGACTTCGGGTCGCGGCGCGAAACCGTCAGCACGTGCCAGTTCTCGTCGTCGACCTTCATCGCGTCGCCGCGGTAGTAGTAGCCCGGCCAGCGGGTCTCCTTGCGGAACAGCGTGTGCTGCGTGACGCACTCGGC
>JADZDA010000241.1 GCA_020851255.1 Burkholderiales bacterium
CACGCCGGAGTTGCCGACCTTGCCGTAGATGTCGGGGCGGCGGTCGGGGTCGTTGCCGTACAGCGTCACCGAGTCGAACGCGGTCGACAGGCGCTTGGCGGGCATGCCGTCGGCGAGCAGGTGGAAGCGCCGGTTGGTGCGGAAGGCGTCGCCTTCGCCGGCGAACATCCGCGTCGGGTCCTCGTTCTCGCGCTTGAACGCGAACACGCCGGCGGTGAACGGGAAGCTGCCCGGGACGTTCTCCTTCAACTGCCAGCGCAGGATCTCGCCGTCGTCCTCGTACTTCGGCAGCGCGACCTTGGGGATCCGGATGCCGGAGAGCGAGGTGTGGGTGAGCGCGGTGCGGATCTCCCTGTCGCGGATCTTCACGACGTATTCGTCGCCGGAGTAGGCCTGCCTCGTCTTCGGCCACAGGTCGAGGAGTTTCCTCGCGCGGCCGTCGAGCTGGTGCTCGCGTTCGTCGATCAGCGGGTCGAGCGCTCCTCCGGCCTCGGCACCGTCCTTCGCCCTGGCGAGCATCACCTTCGCCGCCTTCAGTTGCTGGCGCTCGCGCGCGATCCGTGCCTGTTCGCCGGCCCAGCGGTGGTAGTGGCGGACGGTCTCGGAGATCTCGGCGAGGTAGCGCACGCGCGAGGACGGGACGATCGCGTGCGCGCCGGTCGATTGGCGGTCGGGCACGCGGGTGAGCCGGCCGGCGGCCAACGGCAGCCCCTTCGCGGCGAGCGCCGGCCCGAGCGCCTGGAAGAGCGCGGTCACGCCGTCGTCGTTGAAGCGCGAGGCGATCGTGCCGAACACCGGCATCGCGTCGGGCGTCTCCTTGAATCGCTCGCGGTTGCGCTGGACCTGCTTGCGCACGTCGCGCAGCGCGTCGGCCGCGCCCTTGCGGTCGAACTTGTTGATCGCGACGAAGTCGGCGAAGTCGAGCATGTCGATCTTCTCCAGCTGCGACGCGGCGCCGAACTCCGGCGTCATCACGTACAGCGACACGTCGACCAGCGGGACGATCGCGGCGTCGCCCTGGCCGATGCCCGAGGTCTCGACGACGACGAGGTCGAACTCGGCCGCCTTGCACGCGGCGATCACATCCGGCAGCGCGGCGCTGATCTCGTTGCCGGCGTCACGCGTGGCGAGCGAACGCATGTACACGTTCGCGCGACCGTTCATCTTGCCGATCGCGTTCATGCGGATGCGGTCGCCCAGCAGCGCGCCGCCGGACTTGCGCCGCGACGGGTCGATCGAGACGACGGCGATCCTGAGCCGGTCGTCCTGGTCGAGGCGGAAGCGGCGGATCAATTCGTCGGTGAGCGAGCTCTTGCCCGCGCCGCCGGTGCCGGTGATGCCCAGCACCGGGGTCTTCGACTTCGCCGCGGCCGTGGCGATCGCCTCGCGCAGCTTCGCGCCGGCGGTGCCCGCTTCCAGCGCCGAGATCGTGCGCGCGAGCGTGCGGACGCGCGTGAACCGGTCGTGCGACCGGAGCGCTTCCAGCGCCGCCTTCGCGTCGGCCGGCGCGTCCTTCGCCAGATCGACGTCGCACATCGCGACGATCTCGTTGATCATGCCCTGCAGGCCCAGCTTCTGGCCGTCCTCGGGCGAGTAGATGCGCGCGACGCCGTAGTCGTGCAGCTCGCGGATCTCGTCAGGAACGATCACCCCGCCCCCGCCGCCGAACACCTTGACGTGACCGATGCCGCGCTCTCGCAGCAGGTCGATCATGTACTTGAAGAACTCGACGTGCCCGCCCTGGTAGGACGAGATCGCGATGCCGTGCGCGTCCTCCTCGAGCGCGCAGTCGACGATCTCCTCGACGCCGCGGTTGTGGCCCAGGTGGATCACTTCGCAGCCGGTCGACTGGAGGATGCGTCGCATGATGTTGATCGACGCGTCGTGGCCGTCGAAGAGCGATGCGGCGGTCACGAACCGCACCTTGTTCTCCGGCTGGTAGACGTGCGGCTTGCGGGTGATCGACAGGTCGGTCATCGGCGTCCTCGGGCTGGCGGGGCGCGCATCGGGTCGGCGCCGGGCGGCGGAACCGGTTAGCTTACCGGGAGGGGCCCGGGGAGTCTGTATGACGTTTACGTTAACGTCAACCTCGGGGACGCCGCCGATCCGCCGGGCAGGCGGCCGTCGCCGCCGGCCGGTGGCCCCCAACAGGGAGCGGCGACCCGCGCTACTTCACCGCGCGCCCGGTGCAAGCGTACGGCGCGCGGTCGCCGGCGCCGCGTGTCGTGCACTCCGGGAACGCGACCGCGACTTCGGTCGTGACCGGCTTCGCGCCGGCCCAGTCGATCGACAGCCGGCCCGCGTGGACGCCCTTCGAGAGGCCGGCGACCGCCGAGTCGGCGATCAACCGGCCGCGGATATCGACGCGCACACGCCCGCCCTGCGCGGCGACCGGCGCGAGTGACGCGCTGTCGATCAGGCCGGCGGACGATTCGCGCTTCCAGCGCCAGGCGCCGCTCCTGGCTTCGCGCGCCCACTTCGCGGTCTTGCCCGGCGCGGCGAGCATGCCGTCGACGACGAGACCCCGGTCCGCGCCGGCCACGGTGAGGCGCAGGTTCGTCGGTCGCGCTCCGTTGGCGAGCATGCCGGCAGGCAACCACATCCGCCACGTGTATTGCCGGCCTCCGGGACCACGGCCGGGCGGATCGATGTGCCAGTCGATCGGCAGGTCGCCCGGATCGATGCGGTCGACCGGCGGGCGGACACCGCCCAGCGGATCGGGACGCGCCGGCGCGCAGTAGGCGAGTCCCGGCGAAGGGGTGACCCGCACGCAGAACGAGGATCCATCCTGACAGGGCTTGTCGCCGGGCTCGCAGCGGCCGGTCGCGACATTGCAGCGTTGTGGCGTGCCTGCGCAAGGATCGGTCTGGCATTGCGCGTTCGACGTGCAGGCGGGGATCAGGCATTGCGCGCTGCCGCCGGTCGCGACGCACTGCGCGCCGGAGATGCCCGCGCACGGACGCGGTCCGGTCACCACGCAGCGGCCGGCCGACGTGTCGCAACGTTGCGGCGCCACGCAGGGATCGGCATTGCACTGCGCGTCGGTAGAACACTGCCCCGGGGCGAGCGCCACGCAGGCGCCCCGGACACAGTCGGGCGTTCCGGACGGACAATCGAAGTTGTTCGAGCAGCTCGCTACCTTGCTGCAGTAACCGAGCGTGCAGGTCGCGTCGTTCGGGCAGTCGCGATCGGCGTTGCAGGCGAAACGGCCGGTGCAATGTCCGCCGAGCGCGCCGATGCACGCCTCTCCGGCGCCGCAGTCGGCGCTGCGCGCGCACGCCGGCAGGCAAACGCAGCCGTTCGATGCGCCGGTGCTGGAGAACGCGTCGGCGCTGCCGACGCAAACCTGGTTGTCCTGAGGGCAGGCTGGCGACTGGAGACTCAACTGGATCGCGCAGGCGGCCGCGCCCAGGCCGGTGCAGGTCCAGGCCTGTTGGGCGCCGGCCGCGTAGCTCCAGAGCGCTAAGGTCAGCGCGACGAGCAGCGACGCGAAAGACCTATTCGACGGAGTCGATTCGCGAACCATCCGTCCCTCCCATGTGCCGCACCATCCGTGGCGTACAGTGCCGCGCGAGGCTGCCGGTTGTCAATCGGTCGGAGCGACCGCGGGCGACCGAGCCGCGCTGTCGCCGATGACTTTCTCTGCCGGCGTCCTGTCCCGCGGAGAAGCGACCCCCGCTCGCGAACTACCGTCCGAATCGGCCCGCGATCGTCGCGACCGCTTCGTCGATCGCGGCGCGCATGGCGCGATCGACGCTCTCGGCGGTCCGCTGCGAGAGTTGCGCGTCGGGCGCGAGCTGGGATCGGCGGTCACCCGGCGGGCGCGCACCGGGCAGCGAAGCGCCCAGCACACCGAGCGTCGTCTCGCTCGCCTTGATCGGCTTGCGCACGACGATCGCATCGACGACGTCGCCGTTCGCGGCATCGACGATCCTCACGTCGATCGCGATCGAGTCGGTGATCGACGCGCCGCCGACGCTGATGCCGGCGATCGCGATGGAGGCGCTCTTCTGCCTCTCCGCCGCGTTCGCCTCGGAGACGATGCCCTCGAAAACGTAGCGCGCGCCGCGCAGCTGCTGGTGCGCGACGTCGCCGGTCGTGTAGCCGCCGGCGTTCAGCTGCTTCTCGCGCAGCACGCCCTCGTTCAGCCGGCTGCGCTCGACGACCTGGAACCGGCCGTTCTGCACCAACGCCGTCTTGAACATGTCGGTCGCCGCGCGGCCGCTGACGTTGGGCAGCGACGAGCGGAACTCGAAGATCGTCACCGCTATGCGGTCCGGCGGCGCGGTCGCGGCGATCGCCGGCGGAGCCGGTGCCGCGTCGGGCGCCGCCGACTGCGCGGACGCCGGCGGACCGAGCCCGATGCACGCCGCGGCGGCGAGCGTCGGCAGGGTGCAGCGCCGGGTCGCCATCATCGTGGCCTCGCGGCGATCGGAGCGCCCGGTGCCGGCAGGTCGACGCCGCCTATCGCGCGCATCGCGTGCCCGGGATCGCATCCGGCCGGTTCGTGCAATTCGAGCCTCCGGATCCGTGAATCGCCGGAGATCGCGAGCTCGAAAATCGCCGACGGTGCGGTCGACCATTGCGAGTGGATTCGCTGCGACTCGCGGTCGGCCGCCGGATCTCCGGTCGGCGGTGCCAGCATCGGCCTCATCTGCCGCGGATCGCGGATCTGCGTCCACCAGACGACCGAGCGCGCCGCGTCGAGGCCGGCGACGAGCACGCGGCAATCGACGAGCGCGAGCGGCGCGAACGCCGCGAGGTCGTCGCGACACGCGGACTCGTGGACGATGCGCAACGCGCCGTCGGGCGCGTCCCTGCGCCACAGGAGCGAGAGGTTGCGGCAGCGCGGCCCGCCGTGCGCGCTCCAGGCGCGCGCGAGCGTGTCCTCGTCGACGCGCACCCCCGGCAGCCACGCACGCAGCTTCTCGGCGATCCGCGGCACTTCGGCGCGCTGCACGGTGTCGGAAGCCGCCACACGTGTCGCGGGGCTTGCCATCGCCAGCGCGCAGGCCGTCGCGATCATCGCCGCTCGAACAACGTGCATTGCTCGACCCTCCGCTCGCGCCGCAGCGCCTCGCAGCGATCGTAGCCCACTCGCGTCGGGCAGGTGAACCGCAACCCGCCCTGCGGCGAGGTGCAGGCGACGACGGCGAGCTCGCGTTGCGTGGCGGCGATCGACGCTGCGGCCGCGGAGGCGACGACTGTGGTCGGAGGAGGAGGAGGAGGCGCACGGGCGGCCGACGGCGCAGGCGCGAGGATCGGCATCGACGGGGGCGAGGACAGCGGTGCCGCCGCCCGGCCGGCGAGCGGGGCGGGATCCGTGCGGATCGTCGACGAGGGGGGCGGCGGAGGGGGCGGCATCCCCGCCCGCGCAGCCGCCCCCCAGTCCGGTGTCGGCGCGCTCGCCGTTCCCGGCGGCGGCCCGCGCATCGGCGCCGGCTGCGCGACCGTGCCAGGCATCGGCAGCGCGACGGTATCGCGCGGCAGCGCGGAACCCAGCGACGCACCCGACACCCGACCGGTCGCGGGCGGCGGCAGCGGACTGTTGCCGAGGTTGCGCCCTCCAGGCAGCGGTGCCGCCGCGACACCGGCCACCGCCGGCGCGTCGGCGACCTGCGTCATCATCAGCGGCATCCGGTAGCAAGGCGCGTCCGAGCCGTCGTGCCCGGGATCGCTCGCGCACTCCCCGAACGAGATCGCCGGCGTCGCCTTCACCTTGGCGAGCCAGCGTTCGGCGAATCGGCAGCGGATCGCGAGTTTGTCGTCGCCCGGCGCCGTGCACTGCGCGCCGAGCGCCGCCGGATCCTCGCGAGCGCCGCGCGCATCGGACGGCGACGACTCGACGCGCCCGATACCGTTCAACTGGTTCATCGCGCTGCGCGCGACGCCGACCTTCGTCTGGTAGTCGGCGAGGTCGGCGTTGCAGGCGAGCTGCGACTTGGCGATCGGGGGATAGGACACCCCGGCGACGATCGCCTTGCAGTCCTCGACTTTCCACGGCCGCGTGCAGGTCACGCCCGCACCTTCCACGCGGCAGCGCTTCGCGCCCAGGTCGGCGACGACCGACTTGGCGAGCTTCGCGTCGGCCTTGGCGTTGTCGACCGCGCAGCGCTTCTGCTCGTTGCCGGCCTTGAGCCCGGCGAGGCAGGCGCCGAGCCCCGCGTAGCTGCCGCAGACCAGCTTCAATCCGCCGGCACCGGTCCAGCCGGCCGGCGTCGTGCAGCCCTGGGCGAAGAGCGCCTGCAGCGTCTTGGTAAACGCCGCCTTCTCCTCCTCGACGATCGCGACGAACGTCGGCGCGCCGAGTTTGCAGGCGATCTCGGCGGACGACGGCGGGGGCGTCTGCTTGGCGACGGTCTTGTGGCACATCGCGATCAGCGTGTCGAACGACGACTTGAACATCAAATTGGCGTAGGCGGGCGACTTGCGGATCGCCTCGCACCGCAGGGGATCGGCGACCGGCAGCGGGAACGACTTGCGCAGCGCCATCGCGCAGCTGTCCTCGTAGAACGCCTTGTGCTGCGCGAGCGTGTCCTTGCCCGCGTTCTCGACCGCCCAGAGCCGCGCGAACGGACGCATG
>JADZDA010000242.1 GCA_020851255.1 Burkholderiales bacterium
AGGATTCGAGGTCCCTCGACGGCTGCATGGTCGGTTTCGCGTTCGTGTGCCTGTTCGATGCTTTCGGCATTCGGGCGACGGACTTGAGGGCGGCGTCGACCGGGGACACCCCTGGCGACCGTCCGGCCGACATCCGGCCGTGGTTTCTGTGGCAGGATGCCGGCGGCCGGGGGCGGGACCGCCGGCCATGGGGAGACCGGGGATTGGATGAGGGGAGCATCGCGGGTGCGCGGGGCAGCGGGCAGGCGGGCCCGCCCGGGCCAGTGGAGGCGCATTGAACTGGCGAACCATCCTGCGCCTGCTGGGGATACTCCTCGCCTTCTACAGCCTGGGGTTCGTTCCGTCGCTGGCCGTCTCCTTGTACTACGGCGACGGCGAGGCGGCGCATTTCGCCGAGGCCATGGCGCTCACCGCGGTGGCCGGCATCGCCGTTTGGGCCCCGTTCCGTCGCGACCGGGGCGAACTCAAGGTCCGGGACGGGTTCCTGGTGGTGACGCTGTTCTGGGCGGTCCTGGGCCTCGTGGGCGCGATCCCGTTCATCCTGGGGCTGCATCTCGACCTGACAGACGCGGTCTTCGAAGCGGTCTCCGGTTTCAGCACGACCGGCGCGACGGTCATCGTCGGGCTGGACCAGCTCCCGCCTTCGATCCTGTACCACCGCCAGCAGATCCAGTGGCTGGGCGGCATGGGGGTGGTCGTGCTCGCGCTCGCGATCCTGCCGCTGCTGGGAGTCGGCGGCATGCAGCTCTACCGCGCCGAGGCCTCGGGCATCACCAAGGACGACAAGCTGACCCCCCGGATCGCCAACACGGCTCGCGCGTTGTGGGCACTTTATCTCGGTCTCACCATCGCTTGCGGGTTCGCCTACTGGCTCGCCGGGATGACGCCGTTCGACGCGGTCGGGCATGCCTACGCGACTGTCGCCACAGGCGGATATTCGACACACGACGCCAGCATCGCGTACTTCGCCAGCCCGGCGATCGAGGTGATCTGCATCGTTTTCATGCTGGCCGGCGGCGTCAATTTCGCGATTCACTTCGTCGCCTGGCGCCGCCGCAACCCGCTCGCGTACTTCCGGGATCCGGAGACCAGGATCTTCGTCGCCCTCTACGCGGTCGCCACTCTCGCGGTTGCTGCGGGGCTCGCGTTGACGCGGTCCGGAACGAGCGGCACCGCCGCGTTAAGGGAATCCGCGTTCCAGGTGGCATCGGTGATGACGAGCACGGGATTCACCACGGCCGACTTCTCCACCTGGCCGTCGTTCCTGCCGCTCGCGATGGTGATCCTGGCCTTCGTCGGCGGATGTGCCGGGTCGACCGCCGGCGGGATCAAGGTCGTCAGGATCGCCCTCCTCGCCAAGATGGGCATCCGACAGCTCGCCGTGCTCGTCCATACGAGGTCGGTCACCCTGGTCAAACTGGGGCGACGCCGGGTACCGGAGGAGGTGATCTACGCGGTTCTCGGGTACTACACGCTCTACATCGTGACTTCGCTCGCGCTGGCGCTCGGGTTCCTCGCCGCCGGCCTGGATCTCGTTTCGGCGATAGGCGCCGTAACCGCGTCGATCAACCTGCTCGGCCCGGGTCTGGGCGAGGTCTCCAGCAACTTCGCGGGCGTGAGCCCGACGGTGAAAGGGCTGGCGGTGTTCGGCATGCTCGTCGGGCGGCTCGAGGTGTTCCCGCTGCTCGTGCTGTTCACGCCGACGTTCTGGCGGCACTGACGATGCGTCCTCCGGCGGGGCGCGCATGACGACGCGGGGCGGGCCGGCCGCCATCGGCGCGTCGCGGACGGGACAACGATGAACGTCATCATCCTGGGCTCGGGTCAGGTCGGCAGCACGGTCGCGCACAGCCTCGCCGACGAGCAGAACGACATCACCGTCGTCGACCTGGACCCTGGACCGCTGCAGGCGCTGCAGGAGCAGATCGACATCCGCACGGTGGTCGGACCGGCGTCGTCGCCGCGCGTACTCGAGGAAGCGGGCGCGAAGAACGCCGACCTGCTGCTCGCCGCGACCAACAGCGACGAGACGAACATGCTCGCCTGCCAGGTCGCGCACACGCTGTTCCGGGTCCCGACGCTGATCGCCCGGATCCGCTCGGCGGACTACCTCGCCGACCCGGCGCTCTTCAAGGAGGGCGGCATCCCGATCGACGTGCTGATCAGCCCGGAGCAGCTCGTCACGCGGCACGTGCGGCTGCTGATCGAGTACCCGTCGGCCGTGCAGATCCGCGAATTCGCCGGCGGCCGCGCGGTGCTGGTGGAGATCCGGGCCGCCGCGGGGAGCCCGGCGGTCGGGCGCTCGATAGGCGGGCTCGCCGACCGCCTGCCGGGCGTGCCCTTCCGCGTCGTCGCCGTCTATCGCGGCGACTCGTCGGTGACGATCGACGGCCCGACGGTGATCGAGGCCGACGACGACGTCTTCCTCGTGACCGTGCCCGACCAGATACGGCGCGTGGCGTCGGAATTCCGGCAGCTCGCGCTGCCGTGCCGCCGGGTGATGATCGCCGGAGGCGGCCACGTGGGCATGGGACTCGCGCGGGCGCTCGAGTCGGACGCGGCGGTGAAGGTCATCGAGCACAACCGCGCCCGCGCCGAGTACCTCGCCGAGGCCCTCGATTCGGCGGTGGTGCTGCAGGGCGACGCGACCGACAAGTCGCTGCTCGCCGACGAGGCGATCGAAGGCGTCGACGTCTTCTGCTCGCTCACCAACGACGACGAGGACAACATCATGGCGGCGCTGATGGCGAAGCGCCTGGGCGCCCGGCGCGTGATCGCGCTGATCAACCGTCCGACCTACGTCGAACTGATGGAGAACAGCGCGATCGACGTGGTCGTGGCGCCCCAGCTGATCACGATGGGCGCGATCCTCCCGCACGTGCGCCGCGGCGACGTCGTCGCGGCACATTCCCTGCGCGGCGGTGCCTCCGAGGCGCTGGAGGCGGTCGTCCACGGCGATCTCAAGACCTCGAAGGTCGCCGGTCGCCGCGTGCGGGACATCGCTCTGCCGCCGACCGCGAGCATCGCCGCGATCGTCCGCGGCACGAAGGTGATGATGGCCAGCGGCGATACCTCGGTCGAGACCGACGACCACGTGATCCTGCTGCTCGGAGACAAGCACCACCTGCGCGAGCTCGAACGGCTCTTCCAGGTCGGCGTGCTCTACCTCTGACGAGGCCGGTCGCGGAACCGGTCGACGTCGCGCGGGCGGCGCGGCGGCGAGATCGCGTCAGTCGTCGTTGTCGAGCTTCACGCCCAGCAGCCGCGAGATGCGGATCGGGACGTCGGACCGCTGCAGCGATTCGGCGCGTTCCTGCATCGCGCGATCGGCGACCGTCATCCGCGAGCGCAGCCGCAGGAACTCCGCCCACGACGCGATCACGAAACGCTCGACGTATCGTCCGTCCTCGGCGAGGTCGCGGAACACGCGCCAGCTCGTCGCCCCGTTGCGGCGTCGCGCCGGTCCGACCTCCTGGATCGCCGCGAGGAACGCCTCGCGGTTCTCCGCGTCGATCTTGTACTCGATCTGGATCAGCACCGGGCCGTCGTCGGGCAGCGGCTCGACGGTGAGTGCGAGATCCGGCAGTCGAGCGCCCGGGGTCACGTCGGCCTCCGTTCCCATCGCGACCGGAAACCGGCGGCCGACCAGATACAGGAGCAGTCCGAGGCCGGCGGCGGCGGCCAGTGTCCAGCGCAGTCCGATCGCCCCGGCCACCAGTCCCCAGCCGATGCTGCCGAGCGCGATGGCCGACTGCACTGCGACGAAGTTGATCGCCACCGCCCGCGCCCGGACCCAGGCCGGCGCGGTGCTCTGGGTTCCTGCGGACAACGTGGCGAAGACGGTCGTCCAGGACATGCCGGTGCAGAAGGCGCCCAGCAGCGCCAGCGGCACGACGTGGGTGGTCGCGAGCAAGCCGGCGGCGGCGACGAAGAGCCAGCCGGCGGTCGTGACCACCGAATCGAGCGACTGGGTCTTGAGCAGGCGCGGTATCGACAGTGCCCCGGCGACCGCGCCGATGCCGAAGGTCGCGGACAGGAGCCCGAAGCCGCCGGCGTCGGTCTCGAGGAGATCGCGCGCGATCAGCGGCAGCAGCGCCCAGAACACGCTCGCGCAGAGCGCGAACCCCAGGTTGCGCAGCACGAACGCCCGCATCGCCGGCGAGTGGCGCGCGTAGCGCAGGCCGGCCTGGATGCCCGACCAGAGTGTCTCGGGTACGCCCGGCAGCGCCTTGGGCCGGTGGTTGCCGCGCAGCATCGCGAGCGCCATCGGCACGAAGAAAGCGGCCGATACGGCGAGCGCGTTGCCCGACGAGAGCCAGGCGGCCATCAACCCGGCGAGCGCCGGGCCGATCGCGCGGGCGAGGTTGAAGGCGACCGCGTTGAGCGCCACCGCCTTGGGGAGTTCGCTGCGGCCGACCAGGTCGTTGATGCTCGACTGCTGCGCCGGCTGGTAGAACGTGAAGAACGCACCGGTGCCGAATACCAGGAGCAGGAGCAGGGCGGGGACCACCAGGTCGGCCATCGCCGCCGCACCGAGCAGCGCGGCGCAGGCGAGCAGCCCGCCCTGGGTGTAGATGATGACGCGGCGCCGATCGACGATGTCCGACAGCGCGCCGGAGGCGAAGCCGAACACGAGCGTCGGTGCGGTGCTCGCGGTCTGAACCAGCGCCACCATCAGCGTCGACGTCGTCAGCGTGGCCATCAGCCACGCGGCGACCGTCGCCTGCATCGTGTAGCCGATCGCGGTCGCGACCGAGCCCAGGTAGAAGTACCGGTATCGAGGGTGCTTGAGCGGGGAGTCGGCGAAAGCCTGGCGGGCTATCGCGGCGGCGCGTGGGATCACCGGCGTAGTCTAACGCCTTCGACGTACGCGAAAACCCTCATATCAGAAGGCAGGATTCTGATACTCCGGCGACTGCGCGGATCCGACGGCCGCCCAGGCGGATCGGGGCCCGCGCCCCGTGCCCCCTCACTCCTTGCTCGTCACGCGGTCCGCGAGCCGGACCAGATCGGCGAGCGTCGGCGTGCGCAGCTTGTCGAGCACGCGCGCCTTGTGCACTTCGACCGTCCGGGGGCTGATCGCCAGCCGCTTCGCGATCTCCACGTTGGTCACGCCTTCGGCGAGCAGCAGCATGACTTCGCGCTCGCGGCGAGTCAGCGTCGCGACCCGTGCATCGTCGCTCGCGCCGACATCGGCGTCGGCGAGGCGCCGGACCTCCCGGGTGTAAGCGGTTTCGATCGCCTCGATCAGGTCGCGTTCGGCGAACGGCTTGAGGAGGAAGTCGATCGCGCGCGCCCTGAGGGCGGCACGCGCCGAGGGCACGTCGCCGTGACCGGTCAGCACGACCACCGGCAACGCGCATTCGCGGGTCAGCAGCGCCTGCTGGAGCTCGAGGCCGCTCAATCCCGGCATCTTGATGTCCGTGACGAGACAGCCGGCGAACCAGGGCCTCAGCGCCAGCAGGAAGTCCTCCGCGCTCGCGTACACCGACGTGCGGTAGCCATGCAGGCCGAGCAGCAGCGACAGCGAGTCGCGCACATCGGCGTCGTCGTCGACGATGAAGACCGTAAGACGCTCGCGATAGGGGTCGGAGTGCTGTTCGGTCATTTCGGTATCCACAGTTCGATGATGCCATGACGTGCTGCGCGTGCCCAGATCGCCCCGCCGTGGGCTTCGATGATCGAACGCGAAATCGGCAGTCCCAGCCCCATGCCTCCGGTTTTGCTCGTACGGAAAGGCTCGAATATCCGCTCGGTGCTCTCCAGGGCGATGCCGGTGCCCGAGTCCTCGACAGCGACATGAACGATGCCGCGCGCCTCGCTGCGGACCACGACGGTGACCTCGCGAGTCGCCGCGGGGTTGGCGACGGCGGCATCGATGGCGTTGGTGATCAGGTTCTCGAACACGAGCGAGATCCGGTCGCGGTCCATCCGCACTATCGGACACCGGGCGGGGACTCGCACGGTCATGCGCACGCCCTCGCGTTCCGCCCGCTCGCGCAGGCTCGCCAACGCCGACTGGATCGGCACGGAGATCTCGTAGGGGGCGACCGCGGACGGTGAGCTGCCGAGGTCGCGAAAGCGCCTGACGATGGCGGAGGCACGGGTGGACATGCGCCTCAGGTGCACGGCCGTGGCCCGCGCGGCATCGGAATCGGGCGGCGTCCCGTCGAGTTGCAATCGAATCGAATCGGCGTAGTTCGCGAGCGCGGCGAGCGGCTGGTTGAGCTCGTGCGCGAGCGCGGTCGAGGTCTCGCCGGCGGCGGAGAGCCGGCGCGTCCGGTCCAGGCGCTCGGTCGCCGTCCGTTCCTGGTCGACCGCCATGCCCAGGAACAGCCCGGTGAGCGCGAGGCAGAGCATCAGCGCCTGGATTTCGACGACGGTCAGCGCCCGGTAGCCCGCCGCCACCACCGCGACGACCAGCCCCACCTGGACGAGCGCGACCGCGAGCACCGCGCCGGCGAATCGCTGGCGGACCGCGATCCAGATCAACGGCACGAACAGGAGATAGAAGTACTGGAAGGCCTCGACGCTGCGGCGATCGAAGACGTAACCGACGATCGCGAGGATCACGGCGACCTGCGCGGCGAACTCCGGCGTGCGCACGATACGCCAGAGTTCCCGGCGTCGCGGCGGGTGCACCAGCATCAGGACGAGCGGCAGCATCACGACCAGCCCGAGCGTATCCCCGACCCAGTAGCGGACGAACACGTCGACGAAATCGCCGGCCGGGATCACGGCGCCCAGAGCCAGCGTGGCGACGGCCAACGCCCCGATGACAGCGGCGCCGACGGTGCTGGCAACGATCAGTCTCAGGAGGTCGGCCTGGCGCGGCAGTCCCGGCGCCAGCGCCAGCGGGCCCTGCAGCGCCACGGTGATCGCGCCCCAGCCGCACGCCTGGATCAGGGGCAGCGCGAGGCCGACGGGTACCGTCGGCGGCGGAACACGGACCGCCAGGTCCGCCACGACGATCGCGAGGTACGCCAACGGAAACCAGCGCAGTCCGCGCACGAACAGCAGGCCGACGGCGAGCGCCGCCGGCGGATTCCAGGGCGTGATGTTGAGGGCGAGGACCGGATAGACGTAGCTCACCCGGTCGAGCGCGACGTAGACCAGGACGTAGACGAACCCGAACCCGACGACCGCCGCGATCCGCCTCGCCGTCCATCGGTCGCGCCAGGTCCCTGCGTACGCCGCGCCGGTGCCGGGCGTCGAAGAGGATGGCTGCGGGATTTCGGTGTCCAAGGCGACGCTCCCGGGCCGATGCTATCGGGAAGCCCCGGGATTGTCAGCGCGGTCGATGATCGAACGCGGCAGGCTCCGGAACGACACCGCGTCGCAGAGCGCGTCGCAGGAACCGGCCCGGATCGATCGCGCCGGCGAGGTCGGCCTCGAGCGGGGCGGGTTCGCCGTCGATCGCCGACGCCAGCGTCTCGGCGGCGATCGCAGACCAGACCAGCCCCCGCGAGGCGAAACCGCCGATCGCATGCAGACCGCGGCGGCTCAAGACGGCGGGCCCACGCGCCGACGGCGTCCAGCCGGCGGGCAGCGATCCGACGATCGGCATGCGATCGGGTGCGACCGCGCGAAACCCCACGCCTCCGCCGACGATCCGGGCGGACGCGGTGATATCGGCGCCGGGCAGCAACGCCGCCGCCCGCGCGAGATTGCCGGCATGCGATGCGTCGTCCAGGCCGTGATCGTTCGACTCGAGGTCGTAGCTCGCGCCGGCGACCACCCGGCCGTCGACCGGCGGCAGCACATAGCCATTGCCGACGATCACCGCCCGGGGTGCGCAGCCGGCATCGACTTCGAGGTAACTCGCCTGGCCGCGTACCGATCGCAACGGCGCCCCGAGCGGCGCGAGCCGCGTCAGGTCGCCGGCGTTGGCGAGCACGACGACCGGTGCGCGGGCGATCGCGCCGCCGGCGTTGTCGATCGCCGTCCATGCTCCGTCGGCCGCGCGCAGGGCGGCGACCCGGCGACCGGTCGCGAGCGTCACCGCGCCCAGCGCCCGGCCGGCGGCGATCTGGGCCTGCGCGAGCGACGGCGCCCGCGCCCATCCGGAGCCGGCGAACCAGACGCCGGCGCGGCCCACGGCGACGCCGCAGCGTTCGTACGCGCCGGCCGGATCGACCGCGACCGCGTAGGCCTCCGGCAGCCGGAGCGAGGCGATCGTCGCGGCCCAGCCGTCGTCGTCCTCGGGACGTCGCGCGAGTTGCAGGACACCGCAGGCGTCGAACGCCACCGGGTGGCCCCGCTCGCCGAGATCGCGCCAGCACTCGAGTGCGGCGAGGAATCCCGCCCGCGTCAGCCGCGCCAGTCGGCTGTCGTCGCGCGCTATCAGCGGATGGAACGTGCCGGCAAGGATCGCCGAGGCGCCCCGGGCCGGCCGGTCCGCCGCCTCGACGATCGTCGAGCGCCAACCGCGCACCGCGAGGCGCCAGGCCGCGCTCGCGCCCGCGACGCCGGCGCCGACCACGATCGCATGACGTTCGCCGTCGGGATCCTGCGCCGGCGGTGGCTCGTCCCGGGCCGGCGTCGATGCGCGGCGCCGGCGGCCGGAGAGCATGTCGCGCTTGCCGGCGTATCCGGGGCGCAGCGCTACGTCGAAACCGGCCTCGTCGAGGGCGTCGCGCACGGCACGGGCGGCGGTGTAGGTGGCGAAGGTCGCGTCCGGCGCGCAACAGCGCGCGAGCGCGAGCATCGTCCCGCGCGACCACATCGCCGGATTGCGGGAGGGGGCGAATCCGTCGAGGTAGACCGCGTCGGCCGCGACCGCGATGCGCTCGAGCGCGCGCTCGATGTCGGCGTAGGCGAGGGTGAGCACGACGCCGCCGCCGGCGAACTCGCGCCGGTGCAGGCCGGCCACGGGGATCGGCCAGGCGCGGGCGAGGTCGGCCGCGCCGGCGAGGCACTCGGTCATCGCGACGAGGTCGGCGCGCGCGACCGGGTGCTGTTCGATGCCGATGTAGTGGAGCCGGGGTGGCCGGCGAGGGTCGCGGCGCCAGGCTTCCACCGTCGTCAGGAAATTGACGCCCAGCCCGAAACCGGTTTCCAGTACGGTGAACCGCCGCCGTCCGGCCCAGCGCGCCGGCAGGTCGTTGCCGGCGAGGAAGACGTGCGCGGCCTGCCCCGGACCCGAGGCGGCGCTGTGGTAGACGTCCGAGTATTCCGGCGAAAAAGGGGTCCCGCCGGCGTCTCGGACCACGACGCCGGTCGTGATGCGGTCGACGGTCATCGCAACGCCGGATTGTCGCGGCCGGACGCCGGATCCGCCGTCATGGCGGCGAGCCGTAGCCCTTCGACTCGACACCGGAGCAAGCCGGCGGGCAGGGGTCCACGCCGACCAGTCCGAGCGCCGGCTGCTGGTGCCCTTCGCGCGCACGCCAGCCCGGATACTTGACGAACAGGTTCATGAATACGCCCCCGGGGTCGTAGTCCACGCGTTTGCCCGGATTCGCGCGCTGCCACTCGGCGTGGATGGTCGCGCCGTCCTTGTACCAGGGAACCCGGTCCACGAACCGCTTGAGCGACTGCCAGCGATGGCCGCTCGCGCCGGCCTCGGGCCACAGTTCATCCGCCTTGGCGATGTTCCAGGCCGGATCGAGGAGCCAGTACTCGCGGCCGAGGACGTCGCCGAAGATGTAGAGCCGGCCGTCGACGATCCGCCACTCGGTCGGGTCGCTGCCGAGCTTGACGCCGTAGGCGGCGCCGCTCGAGCAGAACGCCCCGTACCGGGGAACGTAGCGCCCGGGCTCCGCGACGAAACGGCGCCGGTGCTCGTCGCTGGTGAAGTAGTAGACGACGTCGTCGTGCTTCGCCGAGATCGCCGGATCGCCGCGCAGCGCCTTGCCCTGCGTGAAATACGCGACCGGGTCGTGGCCGAGCAGCATCAGGTCGTCGCCGTTGCGGTCCTTCACCGTCGCATAGCGCGTCCCGCAGCCGGCGAGCGCCGCGGCGATCGCCAGCGCGGCGACCAGCATCGCGGCGCGCCGGTAGGGCGAGGTCTCGTGGAAGCGGCAGTAGGTCATGGCGGCTCCTGGGGACGGTTTGCCGGACAGCGTACGCGATCGCCGGAGTGCAGGCCACGCCGGCCCTGGCCGGCGCTGCGGACTCACCCGTCGGCCCGGCGACCGGCGGCACGCAACGCGTCGATCGACGCGTTCATCGTGATCGCCTGCGGATCGAGCCGGCCGTGGACGAGCGCGGGCCCGCCGCAACCGGACGCGGCCTCGAAGGCCGGCGCGAATTCGGCGGTCCGGCCCACGGTGTACCCGTGAGCGCCGTAGGCGCGCGCGAGCGCCGCGAAATCCGGATTGACCAGGTCGGTGCCGCTGACCCGGTCCGGGTAACGGCGCTCCTGGTGCATGCGGATGGTTCCGTACATGCCGTTGTCGACGACGACGAAGACGATCGCGAGCCGGTGCGCGACGGCGGTGGCGAGTTCCTGTCCGTTCATCAGGAAGCAGCCGTCGCCGTTCCAGGACACGACCGGTCGATCCGGATGGACGAGCCTGGCCGCGATCGCCGACGGCACGCCGTAACCCATCGCGCCCGAGTAGGGCGCGAGCTGCGATCCGTAGGACCGGTGCCGGAAAAGCCGATGGATCCAGGTCGTGTAGTTGCCGGCGCCGTTGGTGAGGATCGCGTCGTCGGGCAGCCGCTCGTCGAGCCACCGGACGATCGTCCAGAGGTCGACCTCGCCGGGCACGGCGCGCGGTTCGCGCCAGGCCTCGTACTCGCGGTGCGCCTCGGCCGCGAGCCCCGCCCACGGCCGATCGCCGGGGACGTCCAGGGCGGCGAACGCCTCGACGAACCGATCCGGCGTGGCCGCGAGCCCCACCGCCGGTGCGTAGACGCGACCCGGCTCGGCCGGGTCCGGATGCACATGGACCAGCCGCTGGCGCGGGACCGGGAGTTCGAGCAGCGTGTACCCGGATGTCGTCATCTCGCCCAGCCGCTCGCCCACCACCAGCAGGACATCGGCCTCCCGGACCCGCTTCGCCAGCGCCGGGTTCACGCCGATACCCACATCCCCCGCGTAACCGGCATGCCGGTGATCGATCAGGTCCTGGCGCCGGAACGCACACGCGATCGGCCAGTCCCAGCGTGCCGCCAGCGTCGCCATCGCGGCCGCCGACGCCTGCGACCAGCCGCTGCCGCCGACGATGGCGAGCGGACGCCGGGCTCCGGCGAGGAGGGCATGCGCGCCGCGGAGCGCATCGGGGTCCGGAGCGCTCCGCGCGACCTCCACGCGCGGCACGTCGGCGACCTGGGCACGATCGGAGAGGACATCCTCGGGCAGGACGACGACCACCGGGCCGGGCCGGCCGGACATCGCGGCGTGCCAGGCGCGCGCGATGCACTCCGGAATGCGATCGGCGCGCCCGACGTCGACGACCGCCTTGGCGAGCGAGCCGAAGGTCTGGCCGTAGTCGACCTCCTGGAACGCCTCGCGGCCCGCGAAATCGGTGCCGACCTGCCCGACGAGCAGCACCATCGGCGTCGAGTCCTGGCGCGCGACGTGCACACCGATCGCGGCGTTCGAGGCGCCCGGGCCGCGCGTGACGATCGCCACGCCGGGTCGGCCGGTGAGCTTCCCGACCGCCTCGGCCATCATCGCCGCGCCGCCTTCCTGCCGGCAGGTGACGAACGCGAGCCGGCCGCGGGCGTCGACCAGCGCGTCGAGGACGGGAAGGTAACTCTCGCCGGGGACGCCGAACAGATGCGTCGCGCCCTGGGCGATCAGGCTTGCGACGACGAGTTCGCCGCCGGTTCTCGCGGACATCGGGATCGGGTTCGACGCGACCGGCCCATTCTACGCGACGCCCGTGCCGGCAGTCCGCCTATAATCGCCCGCGTGCCGGTCCGCCGAGGACCGGCGGCCACGCCATGCCGACCGCGCCGATCGTCTCGCCCGCGACCCTGCACGACGCGACGCTGTTCGCCAGCGCGGCGCTGGTATTCGTCCTGGTGTCGTACCTGTTCCCGATCGAGCGCCGCCGCGGCCTGCTCGCGATGGCCGTCATCGCGACGATCGGCGTGGCCGCGCTCTACGGCTACTCGCAGATCGTCGACGCCACCGGTTCGCGCACCGTGGCGATCCTCGTGCGCGAGCTGATCCTCGCGGTGGTCGCGTTCTCGGTGATCCGCGTGTTCATGATCTTCGTCCTGCAGACGTTGCTCGCGCGTCTCGCGGTGCCGCGGATCCTCTCCGAATTCCTGCTCGCGCTGCTGCTGATCGGCTACGCGCTGTTCCGCCTGTCGGCGGTGGGCGTGAACCTGGCCGGCGTCGTGACGACCTCCGCGGTCATCACCGGCGCGCTCGCCTTCTCCGCGCAGGAGATGCTGGGCAACCTGTGGGCCGGCATCTCGCTGCAGCTCGAGAACACGCTGAGGCTGGGCGACTGGATCCGCGTCGAGAACGTCACCGGGCAGGTCGTCGGCATCCGCTGGCGCTCGATGCAGATCGCCACGACGAACAACGAGACGATCATCATCCCGAACTCCCAGTTGATGAAGGACAAGGTGACGGTGATCGGGCGGCACGGGGAGGACCGCGCGCCCTGGCGGCGCAGCGTCAGCTTCCAGGTCGACTACGACCTGCCGCCGGTGCGCGTCTGCGCGGTGGTCTCCGAAGCGCTGCAGCGCGCCGAGCTCACCTACGTCGCGCGCGAGCCCAAGCCGGTGTGCGTGTGCGACGCGTTCGAGGACAGCGGCGCGCGCTATTCCGCCGTGTACATGCTGACCGATCCGCGGCGCGACTGGGCGACCAAGTCCGAGGTGCTGACGCACGTGTTCGCGGCGCTCGCGCGCGGCGACATGCCGATCCCGTTCCCGCGCCAGGTCGTGGAGCTGAGGGCGGATCCGCGCGCCGAGGCCGACCGGATCGAGCTCGCGCAGAAGCGCGCGCTGCTCGACGAGGTCGAACTGTTCGCGCCGCTGACGCCCGCGGAGAAGGATTCGCTCGCCCGGCGCCTGCAGTTCGCGCCGTACGTCACCGACGACGTGGTCTGCCGGCAGGGCGAGCCGGCCGATTCGCTGTTCATCCTCGCGCGCGGGACCGTGCACGTGGTCTCCGAGGCGAGCGACGGGCTGACCCGGCACAAGTTCGCCACGCTCGGGGCACCGGCCTACTTCGGCGAGATGGGACTGCTGCTGGGGGCGCCGCGGGGCGCGACGGTGCTCGCGTCCGGCGAGGTCGTCTGCTACCAGCTCGACAAGCGCGCGTTCGACGCGGTCATCCAGGCGCGTCCGGAGCTCGCGGTGTCGCTGTCGGAGGCGCTGGCGAAGCGCCAGGCCGCCAACCAGGCGACGCTCCAGCAGCTCGACGCCGAGCAGCGCGCCCGCCACGCGGTCTCGGCGGCCGCCGAGATGGTGCGCAAGATCCGGGACTTCTTCGGCCTCGCGTCCTGAGGCGCTCGCACGCGCTCAGCGCCCGGCGATCAGGTCCTCGCGCGTGATCGCGAACACGGCGTCGTCGGCGCCGTCGGCAGCGAGCCAGACGAAAGGCATCCTCGGCCAGGCGGCCTCGACGGCGGCGCGTCCGTGCCCGACCTCGACGACGAGCAGGCCGCCCGGATCGAGGAACCTCGGCGCGTCGCGCACGATGCCCCGGACCGCGTCGAGTCCGTCCTCGCCGCCGGCGAGCGCGAGCGCCGGTTCGTGGCGGAACTCGGCGGGCAGCGACTCCATCGAACGGTCGGTGACGTAGGGAGGGTTGCTGATCACGAGGTTGTAGCTCTTCTCCACCAGGTTCGCGTAGAGATCCGATCGGATCAGGTTGATCCGGTCGTCGAGTCCGTAATCGGCGACGTTGCGCTGCGCGACGGCGAGGGCGTCCGACGAGAGATCGACCGCGTCGACGTCGGCGCGCGGGTAGGCGTGCGCGAGCAGGATGGCGAGGCATCCGGACCCGGTGCACAGGTCGAGCGCGTGCTCGACCGCGTCCGGGTCGGGGATCCAGGGCGCCAGCGCGTCGGGCAGGAGCCTCGCGATGTACGACCGCGGCACGATGACGCGTTCGTCGACGGTGAAGCGGAAGTCGCCCAGCCACGCCTCGCGCGTCAGGTAGGCGGCCGGCACCTTGGCGTCGATGCGCTTCGACAGGAGGTCGCCGAGACGGGCGCGTTCGGCCTGGGTGAGCTTCGCGTCGAGGAAGGGCTCGAGCCGGTCCGGCGGCAGCGACAGCGTGTGCAGGATCAGGTAGACGGCCTCGTCCCACGCGTTGTCGGTGCCGTGCCCGAAGGCGAGCTTCTCCTCGACGAATCGCGTCACCGACCAGCGCAGCCAGTCGCGGACGGTCTCGAGTTCGTGCAGGGGAATGCTCATCGCCGGATTCCGGGTCGGGCCCGCGTTCCTCAGGCGGGCCCCGACGGAGCGAGCAGGCGGTCGAGGATGCCGCGGTAGACCGCCGACAGGTCCTCGAGGTCGTCGACGCGAACACGCTCGTCGATCTGGTGGATCGTCGCGTTGACCGGCCCCAGCTCGACCAGTTCGCGGCAGATCGACGCGATGAAGCGGCCGTCGGAGGTTCCGCCGCTGCAGGAGAGCTCCGGCGCGACGCCGCAGACGGCGCGGATCGCCTCGGCGGCGACGTCGACCAGGCGTCCGCGCGGCGTCAGGAACGGGCGGCCCTCGGAAGGGAAGTCGAGCGCGTAGTCGAGGCCGTGCCGGTCGAGCACCGAGGCGAGCCGCGCGATCAGGCTCT
This sequence comes from Burkholderiales bacterium, assembly GCA_020851255.1. Taxonomy (GTDB): domain Bacteria; phylum Pseudomonadota; class Gammaproteobacteria; order Burkholderiales; family Casimicrobiaceae; genus VBCG01. The sequence continues at coordinate 14,714 of JADZDA010000242.1, forward strand.
CGCGCGTGCTCTCGGTCGAGTAGCGCCAGTTGAAATGGAGTTCGAGGACGCCGGGCACGACGTTGGGTGCCCCGGTGCCGGCGCGGATGTTCGAGCACTGCCAGGTCGTCGGCGGGAAGTACGCGTTCCCGTCGTCCCAGCGGATCGCGGCCAGTTCGGCGATCGCCGGAGCGACCTGGTGGATCGGATTGCGCGCGAGCTGCGGGTAGGCGACATGGCCCTGCACGCCGCGGACCGTCAGCACGCCGTTGAGCGAGCCGCGCCGGCCGTTCTTGATCGTGTCGCCCAGGCGCGCGGCCGACGAGGGTTCGCCGACCACGCAGTAATCGATCGCCTCGCCGCGGGCGGCCAGCGCCTCGACGACCTTGACGGTGCCGTCGACGGCCGGACCTTCCTCGTCGGAGGTCAGCAGCAGGGCGATCGAGCCGGCGGCCCGCGGATGCGCGGCGACGAACGACTCGATCGCGGTCACGAACGCCGCGAGCGAACCCTTCATGTCGGCCGCGCCGCGCCCGTGCAGATAACCTCCGCGCTCGACGGCGGTGAACGGGTCGGTCGCCCAGGCCTCGCGCGGGCCGGCGGGGACGACATCGGTGTGTCCGGCGAAGCAGACCAGCGGCGCGGCGTCGCCGCGCCGGGCCCAGAGATTGGTCACCACGCCCGACGCGAGGGTTTCGGACCGGAACCCCAGCGGCGCGAGCCGGGCCGCGATCAGCGCCTGGCAGCCCGCGTCGTCGGGCGTGACCGACGGACGGGCGATCAGCTCGCGCGCGAGTGCCAGCGTCGGTCGGGCGCGCGTGTCCATCCGCGCGATGTTAGCAGAGCCCGGCGGTGGCCCGGAGACGGCGCGGCGCGCGTCTCAGAGCGGCTGGTGGTGCTCCAGCATGCCGGGGTCGATCGTCATCGACGCGAAGTCGGCGCCGGGGCGCCGGGGCTTCGTGTCCCCGGATTCGGTTTCCAGGTTCTCGACGCGCGCGCTCGGATTGCTCTGGTTGATGAGCCAGGCGAGGTTGGTCGGCGAATCGGACGCCGCCATCGCCTCGTCGTAGGTGATCCGCCCGTCGATGTAGAGGCGGCACAGCGACTGCTCGAAAGTCTGCGAACCCGGGTAGAGCGACTGTTCCATCGCCTCCTTGATCTGCGCGAACTCGCCGCTCGTGATCAGCTCGGCGATCAGCGACGTGTTCATCAGGATCTCGGCGGCCGGCTGCAGGTCGCCGTCGACGTTGCGGACCAGTCGCTGCGAGATGATCGCCCGCAATCCTATCGACAGGTCGGAGAGCACGGCGGAGCGCGCGTCGTACGGGAACATGTTGATGATCCGCGACAGCGCGTGGTAGCTGTTGTTGGCGTGGATCGTCGACAGGCACAGGTGGCCGGTGAGCGTGTGCAGCAGCGCCGACTGCATCGTCTCCTTGTCGCGGATCTCGCCGATCATGATGAGGTCGGGCGCCTCGCGCAGCGCGTTCTGCAGCGCGAGCTGGTAGTTCTGCGTGTCGATGCCGATCTCGCGCTGGTTGACCAGGCTCTTGCGGTGCTCGAACAGGTACTCGATCGGATCCTCGACCGTGAGGATGTGCCCGGAACGGCCGGAATTGCGGTGGTCGATCATCGCCGCGAGCGTCGTGGACTTGCCCGAGCCGGTCGCCCCGGCGACCAGGACGAGTCCGCGCTTGGCCATGACGAGGTCGAGCAGGACCGGGGGAAGCCTGAGCTGCGCGTACGGCGGGACGCGGCTGCGCACGTAGCGGATGACCAGCGCGATCGTGCCGCGCTGACGGAAGATGTTGATCCGGAAGTTCCCGACGGCTCGGTCGAGGTGCGACAGGTTCATCTCGAGTTCGTTCTCGAAGATGCGCGCCTGCTCCTTGGACATGAGCTCGTAGGCGATCTTGCGGACCGTCTCCGGATCCATCGGCTGCGTGGACACCGGCGAGACGACGCCGTTGATCTTGATGTTGATCGGCGCGCCGCACGAGATGAAGATGTCCGAGGCCTGCTTCTCGGCCATCAGCTTGAACAGGCGATCGAGGTACATGGTCGGCACCCGCGGCTACAATGGTCGCAAGGGCGGACGCCGGGGGACCGGCGCCGGCCGTCCGATGATGATGTCATGATTCCGGGCGACTGGCCAATCGGCCCGCCCGGCCTTACCGGACCGTTCCCCATGCTGGCCATAATCGGAGGCAGCGGCCTCACCCAGTTGTCCTCGCTGGCCGTCACCGGCCGGGAGATCGTGCGTACGCCGTACGGTGAGCCTTCGGCCCCGCTGTTGCGTGGACGCATCGCACGCCAGGAAACGCTGTTCCTGCCGCGCCACGGCCACGGGCACACGGTACCGCCGCACCGGGTCAACTATCGGGCGAACCTCTGGGCGCTCAAGGATCGGGGCGCGACCGCGATCGTCGCGGTCGCCTCGGTCGGCGGCAGCCGCGATTGCCATCCCGGCGACCTGGTGCTCCCCCGGCAGATCATCGACTACACGCACGGCCGCGCGGCGACCTATTTCGACGGCGAGGAGGGACGGGTCGTCCACGTCGATTTCACGCGACCGTACACACCCTGGCTGCGCGAGCGCTGCCTCGCCGCGGCGCGATCGGCGGGGCTGCCGCTCGCCGACGGCGGCGTCTACGGCGCGGTGAACGGCCCGAGGCTCGAGTCCGCGGCGGAGATCGACCGGATGGATCGCGACGGCGCCACGCTCGTCGGCATGACGGGCATGCCGGAGGCCGCGCTCGCGCGCGAACTCGGGCTCCCCTACGTCGCCATCTGCGTCGTGGTCAACCACGCCGCCGGGCGCGCGGACAGCGCACAGACGATCGCAATGGACGCCCTCGTGCGCACGCTCGAGGCCGGCATGGCCGAGGTCCGCCGGCTCCTCGACCATCTCGATCCGGTCGACGGCACCGGAGGCGCGCCATGATCCGGGAAATCCTGCGGATGGGCGACCCGCGGCTGTGGCGGATCAGCGCGCCGGTCGAGCGCTGCGCAACGCCGGAGCTCGAGGCGCTGCTCGCCGACCTGCGGGACACGATGCGCGCCAACGACGGCGCGGGACTCGCGGCGCCGCAGATCGGCGTCGGCCTGCGCGTCGTGATCTTCGGCGTCGACTTCAATCCGCGCTATCCGGACGCCGAACCGGTTCCCTACACCGAGCTCGTGAACCCGGTGCTGACGCCGCTCTCGGACGAGCTCGAGGAGGGCTGGGAAGGCTGCCTGTCGGTGCCGGGCCTGCGCGGCGTGGTCGCCAGGCACGCGCACCTGCGCTACGAGGGCTTCGATCCGCGCGGCCATCCGATCCGTCGCGAGGTGACCGGCTTCCACGCCCGCGTCGTCCAGCACGAGTGCGATCACCTGGACGGCGTGCTCTACCCGATGCGCATGGCCGACATGCGCCGGTTCGGGTACACCGACGTGCTGTTCCCCGGCGGCCCCGGTGTCGACGGATAGCCGTCAGCGGAGCACATCGTCCGCGCGCAGCAGGAACGCCTGCGGCAGTTCGAACCCGATGCTGGCGGCCGCGCGCGTGTTGACCACGAGCGCGTGAGTCTGCGGTTGTTCGACCGGCCCGCGGACCCGCCGATCGAGCAGCCGACCCGCTTCGAACTCGTCGTCAATCCGACGGCAGCCGCGGAACTGGGATTGACCGTTCCGGTCGGCCTCCTTCGGCGTGCCGACGACGTCGTCCGGTAGACGGCGCTCCTGCTACACGCGCAACTGGTCGTACACCGCGCGTTCGAGCCGGAGCAGCGCCTGCTCGTCGTGCAGCCGCGCCCCGTCGATCAGGAACACGTCCTCGGCGCGTTCGCCCAGCGTGTTGATCTTCGCGCTGACGACGTTGACGTTGGCGTTCGCGAGGACCGTGGCGATGCTCGCGAGCAGCCCCGGCCGGTCGCCGGCGACGATTTCCAGGATGTAGTGGGTGCCCTTGTCGTCCGGATAGAGGCTCACCTCCGGCGTCAGCGGGAAATGGCGGAGCTGGCGCGGCAGCCGGCCGGTCGGCGGAGGCGGCAGCGGGCCGTCGGATGCGAGAGTCTGCGCGAGGTCGTGTTCGATCCGCTGGCAGGTCTCGCGCAGCGCCTCGGCCGGCGCGTTCGGATCCTGGACGGCGAAAGTGTCGAGCGCCCAGCCGTGCCGTGTCGTGTGGACCTTCGCATCGACGATCGTCAGTCCCGCGCGACCGATCGTGCCGCAGAGCCGCGCGAACAGCGCCTTGCGGTCGGGCACGTACACCAGCACCTGGATGCCCGCCCCGGTGCGGCCGACCCGCGCCTTGACCACCGGCGCGGCGCGCTCGACCCGCCACCAGAGGTTGCGGGCGTGCCAGGCGATCTCGTCGGCGCTGTGCCGCTGGAAATACGGCGTGTCGAGGTACTTCCACAGCGCCTGCTCGGCGCCGTCGGGGATCGCGTGCAACCTCAGGACCCGCTGCGCCTCGGCCTGCCGTGTCTGCAGCGAATCGCCGAGCGTGCGCCTGGCGTCGCGTCCGCCGAGCACGCGGCGCGTCGCATGGAACAGGTCCTCGAGGAGCTGCTCCTTCCACGCGTTCCAGACGCGCGGACTCGTGCCGCGGATGTCGGCCACGGTGAGGAGATAGAGGAGGACCAGCCGGTCCTCGCGTCCGACCTTCCTGGCGAACGCGGCGACGACCTCCGGGTCGGACAGGTCCTGCTTCTGCGCGGTCGACGACATCGTCAGGTGGTGCTCGACCAGCCAGGCGATGTCGTCGGCGTCCGTGGCCGGGAGCCCGTGATCGCGGCAGAAGCGGCGGGCGTCGCGCGCGCCCAGCGACGAGTGATCGCCGCCGCGCCCCTTGGCGATGTCGTGGAACAGGCCCGCCAGATAGAGGATCTCCTTGCGCGGCACGTCGGCGATCAGCCGCGAGCAAAGCGGGTATTCGTGCGCGTGCTGGGGCTCGGTGAACCGCCGCAGGTTGCGGATCACCATCAGGATGTGTTCGTCGACCGTGTAGACGTGGACCAGATCGTGCTGCATCTGGCCGACGATCCGCCCGAACGCCGGCAGATACGCGCCGAGTATCCCGTACAGGTTC
>JADZDA010000243.1 GCA_020851255.1 Burkholderiales bacterium
CTCAACGCGTCGTATCCGAAGGCGACGACGTTCGGCAACCACCTGTGCCCGCCGAACGCCGACGCGATCCAGCGCGCGCTCGCGCCGGCGCTGCCCGACCGCGTGACCGCCGGCTGGAACAACCTGCTCTGCTCGCTGACCACCGGCGTCGACCCGGAGAAGAACGACAAGTACGTCGACATCGGGTTCATGGGCCTGAAGGGCGGTTCGGGCGCGATGCGCGGGACCGACGGCTACGACCACATCGGCATGATCGACGCCTCCGGGGGTCTGCTCGACCAGGACTACGAGATGTTCGAGCAGCAGACGCCGCACCGGCTGGAGCGTCACGAGTACCTGACCGATTCCGCCGGTGCCGGGCGGTGGCGCGGAGGACTGGGTGTCGAGACGGTGTTCACCATCGGTTCGGACGACACGCAGCTCGTGACCTTCGGCGACGGCGACTTCGAGCCGGCTTTCGGGCTCTTCGGCGGCGGCGAGGGGACGCTCAACTTCATCCGGCTCCGCTATCCGGACGGGCGCACGGTGGTTCCGAGGAACAAGGACCTGATCACCGGCGTGCCTAGGGGCACGGTCTACCACCAGCAGGCGGGCGGTGGCGGCGGCTACGGGGATCCGAAGCTGCGCGACCGCGCGCTGGTGCGCGACGAGGTGCGCGACGGCGTGATCTCGCCCGGCGCGGCGCGCGAGCTCTACGGCTTGCCCGACGCGACGGCGGCCGGCGATTGACGCTGCGGCTGCCCGAGACCCGAATCGAATCGACGCGCCCGACGATGGATTTCGCGCTCACGCCCGAACAGACCCAGATCCGCGACACGTTCGCGCGCTGGGTCGACGCGAGGGTCGCGCCGCGCGCGGCGGCCATCGACGAGGCGCACGCCTACCCGCGCGAGTGGGTCCGGGAACTCGCCGACCTGGGCTTTTTCGCGATGCGCTATCCGGAGAATGTCGGCGGACTGGGACTCGACCTGTCGACGTTCTGCCTCGCGCTCGCCGAGATCGCGCGCGGCTCGATGTCGCTCGCCGGCTGCGCGGCGATGCAGGCGCTGATGGGCACGAAGTTCCTCCACCTCCTCGGCAACGACGACATCGTCGAGCGGCTGTTCAAGCCGGCGCTGGCCGGCGAGAAGATCGGCGCGATCTGCATGACCGAGCCCAACGCCGGGTCGGACCTGGACGGGATCGCGACGACGGCGCGCAAGGTCGACGGCGGCTACGTGCTCGACGGCCAGAAGACCTGGGTGACCGCGGCGCCGGTCGCCGATTTCTACACGGTCTTCGCGCGCGCCGGCGACGAGCGCAAGCTCACGATCTTCCTGGTCGAGCGGGCGTTCCGCGGCCTGGCCGTCGGCCGCGCGATCGAGAAGATGGGCGTCTGGGCACTGCCGACCTCCGAACTCGCGCTCTCCGACTGCTTCGTGCCCGACAGCCATCGGCTCTCGCGGGTCGAGGGCGACGGCGAGGAGCACCTGCGCAAGACGCTCGCCGAGATCCGGATCATCACCGGGGCGATGGCGCTGGGCGTGGCCGCGGCCGCGATCGCCGAGGCGACGCGCTACGCCGGCGAGCGCCGGCAGTTCGGCAAGTCGATCGACCGCTTCCAGGCGATCCAGCAGAAGCTCGCCGACATGGCGACCGACCATGAGGCGGCGGTGCACCTGGTCCGCTACGCCGCCTGGTGCCGGGACAGCGCCAAGCCCCATCACAAGGAGGCGGCGATGGCGAAGCTCTTCGCCACCGAAGCCGCGGCGCGCATCTGCGACCAGGCGGCGCGCGTGCTCGCGTCCTACGGCTACGCGATGGAGTTCCCGGTGCAGCGGTATCTGCGCGATGTGCGCTTCACGCTGATCGGCGGCGGGACGAGCGAGATCCTGCGCCAGATCATCGCCAAGGAGATGTCGAGGTGAACCGTTGAAGGATGCTGCCCGCCGTCGCCCGATCCGCGTCGTACTCGCGAAGCCCGGCCTCGACGGCCACGACCAGGGCGCGAAGGTCGTCGTCCGTGCGCTGATGGCGGCCGGCATGGAGGTGATCTACACCGGCCTGCGGCAGACGCCGGAGCAGGTCGCGCGGATCGCCCTCGAGGAGGACGTCGACGTGATCGCGCTCTCGTCGATGGCGGGTTCGCATCTCGCGTTCTGCCGGCGGCTGAAACCGCTGCTCGACGAAGCCGGGCTCGCCGACAAACTGTGGGTGATCGGCGGCAACCTGCCCAGGCAGGACCACGACGCGCTGCGCGACCTGGGTTTCCGCGGCGTGTTCCCGACCGGCTCGCGCCTGGACGACATCGTCGCCTACCTCGAAGCACACGTGCCGACATGAGACCGACCACGCAAGCCCCGCCGCCGGAGACCGCGCCATGAACGATCGGCTGCCCGACGCCGCACGCCCGGTCGTCAACGAATCGGGCATCGAGATCCGGCCGCTCTACACCGACGCGGACGTCGAGGCGAGCGGCGGGCTCGCCATGCTCGGCCGGCCCGGCGAGTACCCGTTCACCCGCGGCATCCACGCGCTCATGTACCGCAAGCAGCCGTGGACGATGCGCCAGTACACCGGGTTCGGCGACGCCGCCGACACCAACGCGCGCTTCAAGTACCTGATCGCGAACGGCCAGACGGGACTCAACGTCGCGTTCGACCTGCCGACGCAGTGCGGGCTCGATTCCGACGATCCGCTCGCGCATGGCGAGATCGGTCGCGTCGGCATGGCGGTCGATACCCTGCGCGACTTCGAAATCGCGTTCGATGGCATTGACCTCGACAAGATCACGGTGTCGCTCACCATCAACGGCTCGGCGCCGCAGGCCATCGCCATGTATCTCGC
>JADZDA010000244.1 GCA_020851255.1 Burkholderiales bacterium
ACTTGCGCGTGACCGGCAGCCGGGCGAGTGCGGCGCGCGTGCGCACGCCGGCCGGGTCGACCTGTGCGAGCAGGCGCGCGAAGGCGGGCGCATGCGCCTTCGCGTGCGCGACCTGCGCGGGCAGGCGCTCGAGCATCGCGCGCTCGCGTGCCTCGGGATCGCGCGTCTCCTGGGTATCGTAGTGTTCACTCATCGGGACTTCCTCGATCCGGCGGATGGCGGACGACACCGCGGCGTCGGCGCGCCGGGGCACCGGGTCGCTCGGCGTCGGGCGCAGGAACGTTCATGTCGGGCGGAGCCTGCGCGCGACCAAGCGCCCGCGGACGCTCGTGGGACGGTCGTGGCGATCAGGCGAGCCAGCGCTTGCGCCGGCGGTAGTGCTTGACGTCGCGGAAGCTCTTGCGCCCGGCCGTCGACAGCCCGAGGTAGAACTCCTTGACGTCCTCGTTCGTCGACAGGTCGGAGGCCTCGCCGTCCATGACGACCCGGCCGTTCTCGAGGATGTAGCCGTAGTGCGCGAAGCGCAGCGCGACCATGGTGTTCTGTTCGGCGAGCAGGAACGACACCCGCTCCTTGCGGTTGAGGTCCTGGACGATCCCGAAGATCTCCTCGACGATCTGCGGCGCGAGGCCCATCGACGGCTCGTCGAGCAGGATCATCGTCGGCCTGGCCATCAGCGCGCGGCCGATCGCGGTCATCTGCTGCTCGCCGCCCGACGTGTAGCCGGACTGGCTCGCCCGGCGCTGCTTGAGCCTGGGGAAGTAGTGGTAGACGCTCTCGAGCGCCGCGGCGAGCTCGCCGCGCGACTGCTTGCGCGTGAACGCGCCGGTGAGCAGGTTCTCCTCGACGGTCAGGTGCTGGAAGCAGTGTCGCCCCTCCATCACCTGGCACACGCCCATCCGCACGAGCTCGTTGGCGGTGAGCTTGTCGACGCGCGTCCCGCGGAACTCGATCGAGCCCTTGGTGACGTCGCCGCGCTCGGCGGCGAGCAGATTGGAGATCGCCTTGAGCGTCGTGCTCTTGCCGGCGCCGTTCGCACCGAGGAGCGCGACGATCCCGCCCTCGGGCACCGTCAGCGACACGCCCTTGAGCACGAGGATCACGTGGTCGTAGATGACCTCGATGTTGTTGACCGCGAGCACCGTCGACGCGGCGGCGGACGGAGCGGCGGATGCGGCGGCGGTGGCGTTCATCGTCGGTGTCCGCCTCGCGGCGTCTCGGCATGCCGTTGCGAGGGTCGGATCGGAAGAGGCCGGGACGGGGGCGCCGGGCCGCGCCCCCGTCCCGGCCCCCTCCCGCGAGCGGGAGGGGGCGGGTGTCCCGGTTACGATTCCTTGCTGCAATCGCGCAGCGTGATGCCCTTCTCCTTGGCGAACTTGGTCGACGACTCCTCGATCATGTCGCGCAGCATCTTCTTGTCCGGCGTGATCCAGTCGCTGATCACCTTCCACTGATTGCCGTCCCAGGTCTGGAACTTGACCAGGCCCGAGCCCTCGTGATCGGCGCAGGACATCTTGAGCGGCGGCATGAAGCCCGCGGCGTTCAGCGCCTTGAGGCGCGCCTCGTCGAGGTTCAGGTTCTCGAGGCCCCAGCGGACCTGTTCGCCGGTCATGACCTTGCCCTTGCCGTACTTCTCCTGCGCCTTGCGGATCGCCTCGACCGTGATGATGCCGTGCACGATGCCACGGGTGTGGAGCACCGAACCGACGCGCGACTCGTCCTCCATGTTGCCCTTGCCCTTGGCGTAGACGACCTTCTTGATGTCCTGCACGAGGGGCAGCTTGTCACCGGAGACGTTGAACGCGGCCGTCGTGTACCCCTTCGACGCCGCGCCCGCCGGAATCACGTCCTCCTCGGCGCCGGCCCACCAGACGCCGATCAGCTTCTCGCGCGGGAAACCGGTGCGCTGCGCCGTCTTGATGGCGGTCGGGTTCATCACGCCCCAGCCCCAGAGGATCACGTAATCGGGCTTGATCTGGCGGATCTGCTGCCATTGCGAACTCTGCTCGTTGCCCGGATGCGGAACGGCGATCGCCGTGAACTCGTAGCCCAGCTTCTTCGCGTACGCCTGGAACACGCCGATCGGCTCCTTGCCGTACGCCGAATCGTGGTACAGATGGACGAGCTTCTTGCCCTTCATCTTGGCGTCGCCGCCTTCCTTCTTCGCGATGAATTTCACCATCGCGTCGGCCTGCGACCAGTAGGTCGTGATCATCGGGAAGACCCACGGGAACACGCGGCCGTCGGCGGCGTCGGTGCGTCCGTAGCCCAGCGTGACCATCGGGACCTTGTCCACGACGACGCGGTCGATCAGCGAGTAGGTGATGCCGGTCGACAGCGGCTGGACCAGCGCGGCGCCGCCGCCCTTCTTCTTCAGCCGCTCGTAGCACTCGACGCCGCGCGAGTTGTTGTACTCGGTCTCGCACTCCTCCCAGGCGAGCTTGACGCCGTTGACGCCGCCTTCCTTCATGTTGATGTAACTCATGTAATCGATGTAGCCGCCGAAGATCCCCGATCCGCCGGAGGCGTAGGCGCCGACACGGTAGGACAGGAGCGGCACGAACTGCTCCTGGGCGGCCGCGACGCCGGCGCTCGCGGCGAGCACGAGGCCGATGAGCGGGGTGATCAGGTTTTTGCGGTGCAGCATGATTCCTCCTTGAACCACTCGGGAATGGGACCTCGGGCGTCGCCCGTCGGCGCGGCCCTCGCCCCGACGAGCATAGCGGATTTCTTCAATGCGGGAAGGGCCACAGCCGTAGCTTCTCCTTGCCGATCTGCCACAGCCGCGCGAGGCCGTGCGGCTCGACGATCAGGAAAAAGATGATGAGTCCGCCGAACACGATCAGTTCGAGATTCGAGGTGATCGAGCCGGGCAGCGACCATTGGACCGTCGACTGCAGCAGGCCGTTCAGCCCATGGACGAAGACGTTCAGCACGATCGGGAGCACGACGATGAAGGCCGCGCCCAGGAACGACCCCAGGACGCTGCCGACACCGCCGATGATGATCATGAAGAGGATCCGGAACGACAGGTCGAGCGTGAAGGCCTCCGGTTCGACCGTGCCGAGGTACGCGTACGCGTAGAGCGCGCCGGCGACCCCGCAGTAGAAAGAGCTCACCGCGAAGGCGAGGAGCTTGGTGTACATGAGCCGGATGCCGATGACCTCGGCCGCGACGTCCATGTCGCGCACGGCCATCCACGCCCGGCCGACCGTGCCCCGCACCATGTTCTTCACCGCGACCGCCATGATCGCGACGATCGCGAGCGTCAGCATGTACTTCTCGATCGGCGAGTCGAACTCGTAGCCCAGGATCACCATTTTCTGGGCCGTGATCACCCCCGAACTCGAGTGGTTCGAGAACCACGGGAAACGCACCAGCGTCCAGACGACGAAGAACTGCGCCGCGAGCGTCGCCACCGCCAGGTAGAAGCCCTTGATGCGCAGCGACGGCAGTCCGAACAGGATACCGACCGCCGCCGCGCACAGTCCGGCGGCGATGAACGCGACCAGCAGCGGGATGCCCGGCACGCGCAGCACGAAGTTGTACGCGGCGAACGCGCCGACCGCCATGAACGCGGCGGTGCCCAGAGAGAGCTGGCCGGCGTACCCGGTGAGGATGTTGAGTCCCAGCGCCGCGAGCGAGAAGATGAGGAACGGGATGAAGATCGCCGACAGCAGGTATTGCCCGGTGTCCGGCACGAACTTCGCGAACAGCGGGACCGCGACGAACGCGAGTACGAGCACGATCGCGATCCCGATCCGGTCCTGGCGGATCGGGAAGATCTGCTGATCCGCCGCGTAGGAGGTCTTGAACTGGCCGGCTTCGCGGTAGAGCATCGCGTGGTCGTTCGTCGAAGGTCGGGGAGGGTTTCGCGATGGCGCGCGGGGCCGGCGGCGCTCAGACGCGGTCGATGTGCTTCTCGCCGAACAGCCCTTCCGGCCGGACGAGCAGGAACATGAGCGCGACGATGTACGCGACCCAGCTCTCGATCCCGCCTCCGAACATCGGCCCGACGTAGACCTCGGCGAGTTTCTCGATCGCGCCGATGATAAGGCCCCCGAGGATCGCGCCGGGGATCGACTCGAAACCGCCGAGGATCAGCACCGGCAGCGCCTTGAGCGCGGTGAAGGTCAGGGCGAACTGCACGCCGTTGCGCGCACCCCACATGATCCCGGCGACCAGGGCGACGAAGCCTGCCGCCGCCCAGACGATGCCCCAGATCTGCTGCAGCGGAATGCCGATCGACATCGCCGCCTGGTGGTCGTCGGCGACCGCGCGCAGCGCGCGGCCGATCCGCGTCTTCTGGAAGAACACCGCGAGCACGGCGAACAGCACGAGCGCGACCGAGGCCGCGAACACGTCGAAGCGGCTGACGCTGATGTTGAAACGCTCGATCAGCCACTCGACCGGGACGTCCTCGATGCCGATGTCGAGGGCGCGCGGCTGCGAGCCCCAGATCATCTGCGTCAGTCCTTCGAGGAAGAAGGTCAGCCCGATCGTCACCATGAACAGCGTGATCTGCGGCTGGTTGACCAGGGGTCTGAGGACGAAGCGTTCGGTCGCGAGCCCGACGACGACCATCGCCGCGAGCGTCGCGACGATGGCGAGCCAGAACGGCAGCCCCGTCTCCAGCAGGCCGACGAACGTCGCGGCCGCGAAGAACACGAGCGCGCCCTGCGCGAAATTGAACACTCCCGACGCCTTGTAGATCAGGACGAAGCCCAGCGCCACGAGCGCGTACATCACGCCCGAGAGGAGTCCGCCGATCAGCGTTTCGATGAAGAACGCCATGTTCGTCCGATCGCCCCGGTCAGTGCGCGACGCCGAGGTAGGCGTCGATGACGGCCTGGTTGGACCGGACGTCGTCCGGTGTGCCGTCGCCGATCTTCTTGCCGTAGTCGAGCACGACGACCCGGTCGGAGATGTCCATCACCACGCCCATGTCGTGCTCGATCAGGACGATCGTCGTGCCGAACTGCTCGTTGACGTCGAGCACGAAGCGGCACATGTCCTGCTTCTCCTCGACGTTCATGCCCGCCATCGGCTCGTCGAGCAGCAGCATCGAAGGCTCGGCGGCGAGCGCCCGGGCGAGTTCGACACGCTTCTGCAGGCCGTAGGGCAGGCGCCC
>JADZDA010000245.1 GCA_020851255.1 Burkholderiales bacterium
GAGTGGCGGGGCCGGGGGTCGCCGGCCGGCGCACCGGGGCGGCGGTTGGCCGCCCGGCCGGCGACGCGGGACAGGACCGGGCAGCGGCGCGGCGCCCCCGTCCGTCGCCGGCCCGCCCGGCCCTGCGCGGGCCCGCCGGTCCGGCCGGGTACAATCGGCCCCTTCGACGACAACCCGGGCCGCCGATTCCGCGACGACCCGCCCCCGGATGCCCGATCTCGACGCGGTCCTCGATTTCCTCGCCCACGGCCTGGCGCCGCTGCCCTGGTGGGGCTCCGTCGTCGTCACGCTGGCGCTGACGCACGTGACCATCGCCGCGGTCACGATCTACCTGCACCGCTGCCAGGCGCACCGGGCGCTGGACCTCCACCCCGCGGTTTCACACTTCTTCCGCTTCTGGCTGTGGCTGACCACCGGCATGGTCACGAAGGAATGGGCGGCGATCCATCGCAAGCACCATGCCAAGGTCGAGACCGCCGACGACCCGCACAGCCCGATGACGCGCGGTCTCTCCGCGGTGCTGTGGTCGGGCGCCGAGCTCTATCGCGCCGAGTCGAAGAACACCGGGACGATCGAGAAGTACGGCCACGGCACGCCCGACGACTGGATCGAGCGCAACGTCTACACGCGCCACTCCTGGCAGGGCGTGGGCCTCATGCTCGCGGTCGACCTCGCGCTGTTCGGTGTGATCGGCGCGGCGATCTGGGCGGTGCAGATGATGTGGATCCCGTTCTTCGCCGCGGGCGTGGTCAACGGCATCGGCCACTACTGGGGCTACCGGAACTACGCGTCGAACGACACGTCGACCAACATCGTGCCGATCGGCATCCTGATCGGCGGCGAGGAGCTGCACAACAACCACCACGCGTACGGCACGTCGGCGAAGTTCTCCGCGCGCTGGTACGAGTTCGACCTGGGCTGGCAGTACATCCGGCTGCTCGCGGCGTTGCGGCTGGCGCAGATCCGGCGCGTCGCGCCCAGGCTCCGGCTCGAGCGCTCGAAGGCGGTCCCGGACCTGGCGACGCTCCAGGCGGTGATCACGCACCGATTCCATGTCGCGACCGCGTACGCGCGTACGCTCAAGACCGCCTGCAGGTCCGAGCTCGCGTCGATCTCCGAGCGGGCGCGCGGGATCGAACTGCCGAGCCCCCGTCGGCTGAAGGGCTGGCTCATGAGCGATCCGGACGCGTTGCCGGTCGGGGACCGCGCGCGCCTGGCCGACCTCGCGAGGCAGAGCAAGACCATCGCCAAGATGGTCTCGATGCGCGAGGAACTCGCGCATCTGTGGTCGCGCTCGACCGAGAGCCGCGAGCAGTTGCTGCACCGTCTGCAGGACTGGTGCCGGCGCGCCGAGACCTCGGGCATCGCGCCGCTCGAGCAGTTCTCGCTGCAGTTGAAGCGCTACGCGTAGCCGCCGATCCGCGGTCTTCCGTAAACGACGAAGGGCCGCTCGCGCGGCCCTTCGGGCTCCTGCGGATCGCCGACGTCCGGTTCGACCTCGCGTCCGCGCGGCCGGACCGATGCCGGACGGCAGGACTACTTGATCTTGCCTTCCTTGTAATCGACGTGCTTGCGGGCGACCGGATCGAACTTCTTGATCACCATCTTCTCGGGCATCGTCTTCTTGTTCTTGGTCGTCGTGTAGAAGTGGCCGGTGCCGGCCGTCGACTCGAGCTTGATCTTCTCGCGCATGTCGGCTCCTCGATCCTGGGGGTCAGACGCGCTCGCCGCGGGCGCGCAGCCCCGCGAGGACGACGTCGATGCCGTTCTTGTCGATCGTGCGCAGCGCCGCGTTGGTCAGGCGCAGGCTGATCCAGCGGTTCTCGCTCTCGACCCAGAAACGGCGGCGCTGCAGGTTCGGGAGGAACCGGCGCTTGGTCTTGTTGTTCGCGTGGGACACGTGGTGGCCGACCATCGGGGCCTTGCCCGTGACTTGACAGACTCGAGCCATCGCTCGCTCCTTCGGTGATTCGCTGCCGGGACGGCAAAGACCGCGATTATCGCCCGTTTTCGCCATTGGATCAACCCCTTGGCACCTTTCCGGCGCGGGCCCCGGCAGCCCGGCCTTGCCGGGACGCCCCCGCGAACACCTTTGTAATCATCATGTTGCATTGCGATCGCCGCCGATCGGCGCGGCGGGCGGCCCTGCACCGGGTCCAGCCCCCGGTAGCCGGCTACCGGCGATCCGTCAAAGCAGCCCGCGCTCGGCGAACGAGGTGACCGCGGCACCGGCGACCACGAAGTGGTCGAGCACCCGGACGTCGACCAGCGCCAGCGCGTTCTTGAGCGCCTGCGTGAGGAGTTCGTCGGCCCTGGACGGCTCGGCGACACCGGACGGATGGTTGTGCGCGAAGATCACCGCGGCGGCGTTGCGCGCGAGCGCGGTCTTCACCACCTCGCGGGGGTAGACGCTCGTCTGCGCGAGCGTGCCGCGCGCGAGTTCGACCGCCGCGATCAACCGGTGCTGGCTGTCGAGGAACAACCCGACGAACACCTCGATCGGCTCGATCGCGATGGTCGAGCGCAGCCAGTCGCGCACCGCCTCGGGCGAGTTCATCGCGTTGCCGCGGGCGACCTCGGCGAGCAGGACGCGGCGCGCGATTTCGAATCCGGCGGCGAGCCGGGCGGCCTTTCCCGGTCCCATGCCGGGCTCACCGGCCAGCGGACTCGCCTGCGCACCGGCGAGCCCTGCGAGCCCGCCGAAGCGCCGGACGAGTTCCCGGCCGATGTCGAGCGCCGATCGGCCCCGCGCGCCGGTTCCCACGATCACCGCGACCAGTTCGGCATCGGTCAGGCAGCCGGCGCCGTGAACGATCAGCCTTTCACGCGGGCGCGCCTCGGCTTCGATGGCCGGATGGCCGAGGTCCGGGAGCGGCGCCCGCGCCGGAACGTGGGCGCGCCTGGCGCCGGCGACCAGCGCACAGGCCGAGGGTCGGGTCTGCATGCAAAGAGGGTAAACTGCGGCGCCCGTCCCGCTCATTACGACCGATGGCCGATCCCAAGCCGGCAGGGCCCTCCCCGGCGCCGCCCGTTCCGAGGCCGCTTGCGCGCGTGGTTCTCGGCGTGACCGGAGGAATCGCCGCCTACAAGGCCGCCGAGCTGGCGCGCCTCCTGGTCAAGGACGGGGTCCGCGTCGATGTCGTCATGACCCGGAACGCGACGCGGTTCGTGACGCCGATGACCTTCCAGGCGCTCACCGGCCGCCCGGTCGCGACCGATCTCTGGGAGGCCGGCGCGGCGAACGCGATGGACCACATCGCGATCTCGCGCGGCGCGGACGCGATCGTCGTCGCACCGGCCTCGGCCGACTTCCTCGCCCGACTCGCGCAGGGACGAGCCGACGACTTGCTCGCGACGCTGTGCCTTGCGCGCGAATGCCCGCTGGCCGTCGCGCCGGCGATGAACCGCCAGATGTGGTCGAACCCGGCGACGCAGCGCAACGTCGCGCAGCTCGCCGCCGACGGCGTGATGCTCCTCGGGCCGGGCAGCGGAGACCAGGCCTGCGGCGAGGTCGGCGACGGCCGGATGGTCGAGGCGCAGGAGATCTTCGACGCGCTCGTCGCGCTGACCGTGCCCAAGTCGCTCGCGGGCCGTCGCGTGCTGGTGACCGCCGGCCCGACGTTCGAGGCGATCGATCCGGTGCGCGGCATCACCAACCTGTCGTCGGGGAAGATGGGGTTCGCGCTGGCGCGCGCGGCGGCCGAGGCCGGAGCGACGGTGACGATGGTCGCCGGGCCGACTTCGCTGCCGACGCCTGCCGGTGTCGAGCGCGTGGACGTCGTCAGCGCCGCGCAGATGGCCGACGCGGTGTTCGCGCGCGTCGCGAAGCACGATGTGTTCGTGGCGGTCGCGGCGGTCGCCGACTACCGGCCGTCGACCGCGCACGAACGCAAGCTCAAGAAGAAGGCCGAGGCGATGACGATCGCGCTCGAGCCGACCGTCGACATCCTCGCGCGCGTCGCGACCGGACCGAGGCCGCCGTTCTGCGTGGGATTCGCCGCCGAGAGCCACGATGTCGAGAAGTTCGGCGAGGAGAAGCGCAAGCGCAAGAAGCTCGCGCTGCTCGTCGCCAACCGCGCGCAGGACGCGCTGGGCGCCGACCACAACGCGGTGACGCTGCTCGATGCGAGCGGAGCGACGCGGCTTCCGCGGATGGACAAGCTCGCGTTGGCCCGCCGGCTCATCGTCGAGATCGCCGCGCGGCTGCCGCCCCGTGCGCGCGGCCGCCGAGGAGACAGCCGGTGACGGCGGCACATCCCACGATCGACGTCCGCATCCTCGACGATCGCGTGCGCGGGCTCCTGCCCGCCTACGCGACGCCCGGCGCCGCCGGCATGGACCTGCGCGCCTGCGTGCCCGCGCCGATCGCGCTCGCACCGGGCGACGTGCATCTGGTGCCGACCGGCATCTCGATCCACATCGCCGACCCGGGCTACGCGGCGTTGATCCTGCCGCGCTCGGGCCTGGGCCACAAGAACGGCATCGTGCTCGGCAATCTGGTCGGACTGATCGACTCCGACTACCAGGGCCCGCTGATGGTGAGCTGCTGGAATCGCGGCCGGGAGCCCTTCACCGTGCAGCCGCTCGACCGCGTCGCGCAACTCGTGATCGTGCCGGTCGCGCAGGCGCGCTTCCGCGTCGTCGAGTCGTTCGAGGCGTCGGCGCGCGCGGACGGCGGCTTCGGCAGCACCGGGCGCTGACGCGATCCGGATCGGCCTCGACGCAACGGGGACACCACGACGATGATCCGCTGGCCGTTCCGGCGCAAGGAACCGCAATCGGGGCCGGCGACCGCGCCGGTGGTGGCCGGCGCCGTCGATGCCGGTCCGCCCTCCGAACCGTCGCGGGAAGCCCGCGAGCGCGTCGACGCGCTGGTGTCACGCGCCCAGTCCTTGTTCGACAGCAAGCGCCACGACGCCGCGATCGACGCTTTCGACGAGGCGGCGACGATCGACCCGGCGCATCTGGTCGCGAATTACCAGCGGGCGAACGCGCGATTCGCGGCGGGCAGGCTCGACGAAGCCCGCGCGGCCTGCGATCACGCGCTGGAACGGCTGCCGGGCAACGCCGACCTGCTGCTCCTCGCCGGCGCGATCGCCGCGGCCGCGCACGATCCTGCGGGCGCGATCGCGCGCTTCGGGCAGGCGCGTGCCGCGCGGCCGGACATGCCCGGCCTCGACGCGCGGATCGGCGAGCAGCTCGCCTTCCTCGGCCGCGGCGCGGAGTCGATCGCGGCCTACGAGCGCGAGATCGCACGACAGCCGGACAACTACCCGCTGCAGAGCAGCCGGCTGTTCCTGCTCAACCACTTCGGCCTCTACGACCGGCAGCGCACGTTCGACGAGCATCGCGCCTGGGGGGCGCGACTGGAAGCTGCGCTCGGGCCCAGGCGGCGCCCGCACTACAACGACCGCTCGCCCGACCGCCGGCTGCGCGTGGGTTTCGTGTCGCCGGACCTGCGCAACCACGCGATCGCCTACTGGCTCGACGGCTACCTGTCGGCGCACGACCGCGAACATTTCCCGGCGCACGCGTTCGACGTGTCGCCCTACGCCGAGGACGCGGTTTCGCAGCGCCTGCGGGGGAAATTCGATCACTGGTACAAGTGCGCGTCGATGAACGACGACGAGCTCGCGGACCTCGTGCGCGGCCAGCGGATCGACGTGCTGGTCGACCTCGCCGGGCATACCGGCCACCACCGCCTCGGTGCGTTCGCGCGCAAGCCCGCGCCGGTGCAGGCGAGCTGGTTCGGTTACATGAACACCTCGGGACTGACGACGATCGACTGGCGGATCACCGACGCCCAGCACGACCCGCCGGGCGCCGAGGCCTACTACACCGAGAAGCTGTGGCGGGTGCCCTTCCTCGCCTGCTTCACGCCGGACCCGTCGAGTCCCGATCCCGGCCCGCCGCCGTTCGAGCGGCACGGGTACGTCACCTGCGCGAGCGCGAACAACTGGGCGAAAGTCTCGGAGGGAGTGAAGGACGCGTGGGCGTCGATACTCCGCGACGCGCCGACGGCGCGCCTCAAGGTGATCGCCCGGGGCGGCGACGAGCCGCGCGTGCGCGATGCCGTCCTCGGCGAGTTCGCGCATCGGGGTGTCGATCGCGGCCGGATCGACGTGCTGCCGTTCCTGCCGATGGCGGAATTCCTCGCGTTCTTCCGCGACGTCGACCTGGCGCTCGATCCGTTCCCGTACGGCGGCGGCACGACCACGCTGCACACGCTCTGGATGGGAGTGCCGGTGGTGGCCCTGGAAGGCGACTCGGAACTCGCGCGCGCGACCCCGGCGACGCTCGCCGGCGTGGGCATTCCGCAATTCGTCGCGCGCGATGTCGACGGGTATCGCAGGATCGCCGCCGAACTCGCACGCGATCCCGCACCGCTCGCCGACGTGAGGCGGAGCCTGCGCGACCGGATCCGTTCGTCGGTCGCGATGGACTACACGGGGCTCGCGCGCCACATCGAGGCGGCGTTCCGGGGCATGTGGCGCGACTGGTGCGCATCGGCCCCGCCGCGACCGCCGACGCCGTTCGACCGCGCGACCCCCGCGCCCGCGGAGCCGGCTACCTGACCGCCACCCGCGTGATGATCGCCGTCGTCGCCTGGTCGACGAACGCGTCGCTGTAGCCCAGGTCCTTCAGCTTCCAGCGGACCACGTTGCCGAGCTTCGCCTTCTTGTAGAGACCCAGGCGCTTCTCGTCGCGGAAGCGCGCCGCGCGCGTGCCCAGGCCGTCGAGGATCACCGCGAGCTGGTTCTTCGCGCCCGTGTCCGTGCGCTGTTCCGACGCGGGCGGAAAGCGACGCCCGAGGTCCTCCGCGAGCGTCGTCGCGAACGCCTCGACCTCCTTCGTGTCGACCAGGCCCAGGAACGCCATGCCCCATCCTCCGCTGTGCCGGTATCGCGCCTGCGTCGCGATCACGGCGACGCCGGCACCCGGCTTCAGGCCAATTCTACACAGCCGGGGCCCGGCTCGGGCAGCGCGCTCTCCTCGGGCAGCGCGATCAGCGTCAGCGCGGTCCTGCCGCCGAAGATGTCGTCGGTGCGGCGGTTGAAGTTGTCGGGATTGAAGAGCGGCGTCTCCATGCGCCAGGTCCGGTAGCCGAACTCCCGGACTCGTGCGGCCAGGGCCGCCAGCGCCGCATCGTCTTCCTGGGCGAGCATGAGCCAGGGCCGGCAACGCCAGAGCGTGTCGGAGGCGCCTTCGATGCAAGCCGAGGTGTCGACGCCGTCGTTCAGAATCACGCAATCCAGGCGTTCGAGACGGAGATCGTCGATCGTGTCGCCGCCTCCCCCGGATGCATGGATGCTCCCTACCGCACGCGTGACGACGGTCACGTTCTCGACCGCGTTCGCAGCAAGGTTGTTGCGGAGCATCCGAGCGAACGTCTTGCGCGACTCGCATGCCCAGACTTCCCCGTTCTCGCCGACGGCTCGCGCAAGCCCCATCGTGCGCCAGCCGTACGCCGGGCCCACCTCGACGCAACGATCGCCCGAACGCACAAGTACGTCGATCATCCGTCGTTCAAGATCACGAAACTCCCCATAGTGCTCGATCGACCTGCCCCGGACGCCATCGTCCGGGTCGTACTGAAGCAAGCCCACGGGCGTTCGTGCGACCCTGGCCAGGTGTGTGACGGCCAAGTCATCCTGGCGGCGCTCGATCGCGCGCCCGGCGGCCTGCGCGCCCATCGAGAACACAACGCGTGCGTCCGAGCCCGCCCGGATTCGACGCAACGCGCCGCCAAGCGCTTCGGCCATCTCGACGATTACCGGCCGCCACTGACCCGGCGCTCGCTGTCGAAACAACCTCATCGTCGGATACCAGGGCGTGTCGTTCCTGGCAACGAGCCAGCGTGCATCCGCAGGCTCCGCGACAAGCACCCAGACCGGGAGTCCAAGTGTTCCGGCCAGATGCGCGATGCCCGTGTCCACGGCGATCAGCAGGTCCAGTGCGCGCAGGGCCGCTGCCGCATCGACGAGATCGTCGAGCTTCGGTCCGATCGCCCGCAGCGAGATCGAGGTTTGGATCCGATCGACTTCCGCCGCGCTGACGCCCTTCTGCAGGGAAATCCACTCGACACCTTCGACCTCGAAGAGCGGTGTCAGCGCGTCGAAGCTCAGTGAGCGGTAACGATCTCGTGTGTGGTCGGGACGTCCGGCCCAAACGATGCCGACTCGGACGATGCCAGCTCGGGCCCCGGCCAACTCCTCCGCGAGTGATGGCGATCCGTCCGCCTCGCGGATCGCAATCGGCGGTGGAATCGTCTTCTCGTTCGTCCGAAACACGCCCGGAAGGCTCATGAGCGTTGCGTAGAAGTCGGATCGTGCTGCGGCTTCCTCGCCGTCGATCACGTCGTCGACACCGATGAACAGCCTCGAGAGCCGCTCCATCCCGATCAGCGGCCGCATGACCACATGCGCGCCGAGAGCCTTGAGCAGCGGCGCGTAGCGAACGAACTGAATGGTGTCGCCGATGCCCTGTTCCGGATGCAACAAGATCGTCCGGCCGCGGAGCTCCTGCCCGTTCCAGCATGGAATCGTGTACGTTGGCCTGAGCCCCGATTGGGGACCCTCGAACCAGCGATACTCCATTTGTAACCATGCTTCATCGGCGAAGCCCAGGGCCAGCATCGCCACGGCGAGTTGCCGATGCCCCCTAGGGCTCGCGAGTTCAGGAAGATGCCGGATGAGAATCTCGTATCCCTCCTGGTATCGACCTGAGCCGCAAAGGGCAATTGCGAGGTCTTCGTAGGCGCCCTCGAATCCCTGGGTCAGCTCGAGACCGTACGCGGCCTGAAGTTCACGTATGCACTCTTCACTCCGATCGGCCGAGTACAACATGCTCGCTAGTACACGACGCGCGTCGATTCCCGCAGGTCTCCGGAGGATCTCTTCACGCAGTCGACGTTCCGCCGACTCAACGTCGCCCTCGGCCATTTCCCATTGAGCACAGAGTATCGACAGCGCGGACTTGTCGGGAAACCGCGCGGAGAGATCACGAAGCGCGCTCATCGCCGCGATCGATCGACCTGACGCCCTCTCGACGGCTGCGCGGCCGACCAACGCGTCCAGATTGGTCGGGTCGCGTTCCAGCGCTTTCGCGAACCAAGCCGAACTGTCGACGACACACCCTGCCCGAAGCCGAGACCAGCCCATCGACGACAGGAATGCAACCGTCTCGCACTGCATCGACGCGGCCAACTCCAGAGCCTTCCGGGCCTCGCGATGCCTCCCCCAGCCGGCGAGTACTTCATGGCGCCAGAAATGCGCGTCGCCGGCGTTCGGCTCCTGCGCAACCCAGGCATCCGCGAGGCGCAATGCCTCTGGCAGATTCCCGTCCCCTAACAGAGCACCGATCGCCGCGGTATCTCTGGGCTGTGGCAGAACTTCACACCCTCGTCTCTCATCAGCGGGTTTCGCTTCCTTCCGGGATCCCCGGCCGTCATCGCCCCGATCGAGATCATCGAACGGGCCTGCCGCTCGCCCACTTCGTCGGACCATACGACCGAACAGGCCACGCAGGACGCTCACGGCCGATTCCGGGACGATCCCGCCCGAGGATCACTTGTCGAACTCATGTCAGGAGTATAGATTCACCCGGAATCGTTCGCTGCTGCTCTTCCTCAGGTAGAGCGATCAGCGCGAGCGCAGCCCTGCCGTCGAAGAGGTCGACGTACCGGCGATTGAAGTTGTCGGCGCTGAAGAGTGGCCATTCCATCCTCCACGTCCGGTACCCGTACCCCCGGATCCGTTCCGCCAGCCGCGACATCGCTTCTTCACCGTCCACCGCCATCACCATCCACGGCCGGCATCGCCACAGCGTCTGCTCCGCCCCCTCCACCACCGCCTCCGCATCCCACCCTTCGTTCACCTTCAACCCGTCCAACCGCTCCAACCCCAGATCGTCCAACCGCTCCCGTTCCTTCGTGAACCCTCCACGTCCCACCAACTCCCGACTCATCAGCGTCACCTGCCTTATCCCGCACGCCTCCAGATTGCGCGCCAGCAACCCCCTCAGCGCCGCACTCCTCTCGTACACCAGCAACTCCCCCTCCGGTCCCAGCATCCTCGCCGTCTCCAGCGCGCACACCCCCGCCCCCGTCCCCGCCTCCACCACCACGTCTCCCCGCCTCACCAGCTTCCTCACGTACGCGCCTCGCCCCTCCAACCACTCTCCGTAGTACTCCAGCGACCGCCCCTCATCCCCCGCGTCAGGATCCATCCGCACGAATCCCAGACGCGTCTGCACGGCCACCGCGAGATGCGGCGTGGGCTCGTCGACCGCGGGTCGAAGCGGTGCACGATCGGGCGACTCGACGATGCGATTCCCGGTCGCCGTCGCCTCGAACGGCGGGCGGGCGGCGGCTCTGCGGCGAAGTTCGCCCGCCACGCGCGCGACGACTTCCTTCCATGCCCCGGGACGTTCCTGTCGGAACAAACGCATCGTCGGGTACCACGGTGTACGCTCACCCTCGAGCATCCATCGGTGGTCGGCCGGCCGGGGCAGGACCAACCAAACTTCCTTGCCCATGGCGGCGGCGAGATGCGCGAGTCCGGTGTCGACGCTGATCAGCAGGTCGAGATGCCACAGGACGGCGGCAGCGTCCTCGACGTCGTCGAGTTCGGGACCCACACCGACCCAGTCCACCGACGCCGGCACGATCTCGGCCTGTGCGGCGGCGCCTCCCTTCTGCAAGGAATAGAAACGCACGTCTTCGACCGCGAGCAGCGGTGCGAGTCGCTCGAGCGGTATCGATCGTTCGCGGTCGCGCGCGTGTTGCGGCCGTCCCGCCCAGGTGATGCCCACCCGCAGGCGTCGATCGTCCGTGAAGCGCGTTGCCCAGGACTCGACCAATCGTGATTCGGCGGTCAGGTAAGGTACCGGCGCCGGGATCGTGTCCACGGTCGTTCCGAAAGCGCGAGGCAGGCTCATCAGGTTGGCGTAGAAATCGGCCGGCTCACGCGGAGCGACGTTGTCGACCAGAGCGTGCACCCCGGGAAAGCGCGCGCTGATCCGCTCGAGCCCGGGAAGCGGCGCGAACAGCACGCGCGCGCCGAGCCCGGCCAGCGCGGGCAGGTAACGCGCCATCTGGAACACGTCTCCCATGCCCTGCTCAGAACGCACGAGGATCGTCGCTCCCGAGAGTTCCTGCCCGCTCCACGCGGGGATCCCCGGGTCCGGTCGGATGCGGGCGAGTTCGCCGGAGAACCAGCGATGCTCGTACTGTCGCCAGCCCTGTGCGTACCGGCCCAGGGCGATCTGCGACTGCGCCAACTGCAGGTGCCCGTTCTCGTCCGCGTACCGGGGCAGCCACTCGGTGAGGACCTCGACGCTTTCCGATTCCCGACCCGCGTGCGCGAGCCCGATGCCGAGGTTCGTCGTCGCGCTCACCAGAAGACCGGCGCGCAGACCCAGCTCGATCGAACGACGGAACGCGGCGAAGGACTCGTCGTGGCGACCAAGTCGTCCGAGCAGCACGCCGCGCAGATCATGGAGCGCGTGGTCCTCGGGATGAACCATGATCGCCCGATCGACGACCTCGATCGCAGTTTCGAAATCTCCGCAACCGCGCAGACAGTCCGCGTACGTGAACGAGTACTCCGCGTTCGTGCCGAGCCGGGACTGGAGTTCCCGGAGAATCGAGCGCGCGGCATCGTGCTCCGAACGCGCTGCGCGGACGCGGGCCATGAGCAGCTTCGCCCGATCGTCCGTCGGATCGAGCCTCAAGGCGTGCTCGACCACGATCAACGCACGATCACTATCGCCGGCATCGAGATCGGTGCGTGCGATCGCGCAGAGGACCGGCGCGCGCTCCTGTCCGCCAGCGAGCGCCCGCGCGTACTCACGGCTCGCCTCCCGTCGGCGACCCCAGGTCGCCAGGATCGTGGCGCGTTCGAGCCGAGCGGCGCCGTCGCCCGGCGCGGTTCGGAGTCGCCGATCGACGTCGGAGAGCGCGGCAGGCAGTTCCAACGCCATCGAAGGATCGAAACGGGTCGGCATACCGGAGTCTGTGCGCGCCGGCCACGCCGCCGCCCGGGACGTACGACCGTGTGACGCCTGCGCCGACGCAGCCGGCTACTCGACCGCCGGCCTCGCGATGACTACCGTCGTCGATCGGCGCGCCATCTCCCCCTCCGCCTCCCTCTATTCCCGGACATCTCTCCTCATCTCCATTCTACCGTCCCCTCCGCCACCTCGCCCCACTCCCGTTCCTCCGCCAACCCCAATAGCGTCAACGCCCGCTTTCCCGCGAACACGTCGTTCGTCCGCCGGTTGAAATTGCCCGCGCGGTACAACGGCGTCTCCTGAATCCACGTCCGGTACCCGTACCCCCGGATCCGTTCCGCCAGCCGCGACATCGCTTCTTCACCGTCCACC
>JADZDA010000246.1 GCA_020851255.1 Burkholderiales bacterium
CAAGCCATCCTCTCGCTCCACCGCGTGCGCCAAGGCTACGTCGAGCAGCGCACCGCCACCATCAATCGCATTCGCGGGCTGCTCGCCGACTTCGGGATCGTCTTGCCACAGCGCGCTGTCGAGGTGCGTCGCGCCGCGGTTGTCCTCGCCGAGCAACTTCCAATACTCGCACGCGAGGCGATAACCGATCTACGCGCCCATCTCACCCACCTCGATGCCCGCATCGCCCATTACGAGCAGGAGCTCACGTCCTTGAATCGCGTATGCGAACCGGCCCGCCGGATCATGACCATGCCCGGCATCGGGCCGCTCACAGCTTCCGCTATCACCGCCAGCGTCGCCTCCGGCCACGAGTTCAGCAATGGCCGCCAATTCGCTGCCTGGCTCGGCCTAGTGCCACGACAGCATTCCACTGGTGGCAAGACGCGGCTCGGCCGTATCACCAAACGCGGCGACGCCTATCTGCGAACCCTGCTCATGCTCGGCGCCCGCGCCGTCCTCCAGACCGCTGCCCAGAAATCCGACCGGCTTTCGCGCTGGGCGGTGGCGTTGCGCGAGCGTCGCGGATACCACCGTGCGGTCATCGCTATCGCCGCTAAGAACGCCCGCATCATCTGGGCGCTGCTCGCCAAGCAGAGCACCTTCGCTCCGGTCACCTGACCGGCCCAACAACTTACTTCGATTCCATCGACTGCGAGCGTCAACGCTACTGCTGAACAGGTCAGACCGGCGCGCGGACAACCCGATTAACTTGCAGGCCGCCTTCGAGGCCGACTAACGAATTGGGACCGCGCGCGCGGCTGGTTATGCTGGCCCAAGCGATATCCACATCGCTCACTTGAGGCCGTTTAGAGATCTGCAGTCTGTCCCGTCAGGCCAGCAACAAACCGCTTGCAGAAGGGAAGTCCTTAGAGTTCGAGCTAAGCTGCCCGCGGAGGCATGCGCTGTAAGCCCGGTGCGTGAGAATGTACGGAGTACCACGGACCGGGCTTACAGCGCATGCCGTAGCGGGTCGGCTCGAGCAAGGTAAGGTTTCATCGCAGGTGCCCGATGAACTCGTCCGGGGTGACGCCCGCTTGCTTCAGGATGCCGGCGAGGGTTCCGACCTTTAGCTCGCGGTGATTCGGTACCACGCAACCGGTCGAACCACGGCGCATGACGATGTGGCTTCCACGTTGTCGCGCGACAACGAAGCCAAGGCGCTCCAGCGCTCGAACCACTTCGCCGCCGGATACGCGGGGAAGGTCAGGCATTCACTGCCACTTGAAACGTCGTGACCAATGGTTGGCCAGTCGACTTCAAGGGAAACTCCTCCAGGTACAACTCGGTCGCTTCGCGAAGGTTGGCAACCGCCTCCTCCACAGTCTCGCCTTGGGAGGTCGAGCCGGTCTCGGGATTCAGTGCGGTAAAGCCGCCTTCGGGGGCGGGGATAAGTACGGCCGTCAGCAACATGTTCGGGCCTCCTCGTGGACTATGGGCAGATTATCGCGCGACGGAGGGCAGAAACCTAACGCGCGATGTATCGGCCGAGCCTGACCGCGGTCTCGCCAACGCGCGGCCGGCGGGTCGGCATGATGAGCACGCAGCCGTCGTACGGGGTGACCAGCCGGGTGTCGCCGTCCTGCGCGAGCAGCGTCCCGGCGCGGGGCACGACCATGAGGCCGTGGACCGGCAGGGCGAAGTCGAAGCGCTCGGTCCGGATCGTCACCGCGTCGGTGACCTCGATGGTTCGCTGCGGCACCGGAGGCGCGGTGCCGAGGTGTTCGGCGGCGAACCCGGGATCGACCACGCCCAGGTGATCGAGGAAGCGCAGCGTCGCCTCGCGGGCGACCGCGGGCGCCGCGCGCTCCCAGTGCTGTCCGCACTCGACCAGCAGGGCCGCGCGCGGATCGTCGGGTTCGTCGAAGTGCGCATAGTCGCGCAGGCGCCGGCCGGCCGCGTGGCCGCCATCGATGACGATCGTCGCCGGGACGCCGACCGCGCGGGCGAGCGCGTGCCCCTTGGCGCGCCTGCCCGCGAGCGCGAGCGGCGGACAGGGATCGGTCATCGAGTGCAGGTCCAGCAGCCAGTCGGCGCGGTCGACGACCGGGCGCAGCTCCCTGGCGCGGAGGAGGTCGGCGCTGCGGCGCGGCCCGTCGAGCACGTCGGCCGACCAGACCCGGTTGAAATCCTCGTCGACGCACCGGGACGCGTACGGATCGGACGGGTCGAACGCGCCGTAGGCGTCGACGTTCGCGAACACGAACGTCAGCGTGCCGCGCGAGGGCCGGACGCCTTCGCCGAGCAGGCGGTCGATCGCGATGGCACCGCACACCTCGTTGCCGTGGGTGAGCGCCTGCACGACCACGTGCGGGCCGGGCGCGCGCGCCTCGAAGCTCCAGACGTAGGGGATGCCGCGGTTGCCGCTGCGGTGGCGGCCGAGGTCGGGGAAATCGACCTCGATCGCGGGCAGCGGACCGACTTCGGCGTCCACGCGGCTACCGGGCGGGGTCCGCCAGCCGATCGGCGAGGCGGCGGACGAAGGATTCGCAGCGCGCGAGCTGGTCGACCGCGATCCACTCGTCGGGCTGGTGCGCCTGGTCGATGCTGCCCGGGCCGCAGACGACCGACGGGATCGCCGCGGCGTGGAAGCGCGAAGCCTCGCTGCCGAACGACACCTTGGACACCTCCGCGTCGTCGCCGGCGAGCGAGCGCGCCAGCGCGACGATCGCGGTGTCGCCGGAGGTGTCGAAGCCCGGCATCGTCGAGAGCCGCTCGATCTCGAATCCGGTGTCGGGCGCGACCGCGTGCATCGCCGGCAGCAGCGCCGCGGCGTCGCGGCGCAGCGCGTCGACGACGCTCTCCGGGTCGTCGTGCGGCAGGTGGCGGACCTCGAAATCGAACGTCGCCTCGCGCGGCACGATGTTGAGCGCGGTGCCGCCGCGGATCGTGCCGACGTGCACGGTGGTGTACGGCACGTCGTAGGCCGCGTCGCGCCGGCCGCGGTCGCGGTAGTCGGCGGCGAGGTCGGAGAGCCGGGTCACCATCCGGCAGGCGATCTCGACCGCGTTGACGCCGCGCGGCGCGAGCGAGCTGTGCGCTTCGTGGCCCTGGACGCGGCAACGCCAGGACCGCTTGCCCTTGTGCGCGACGACCGGTCGCATCCGCGTCGGCTCGCCGACGATGCAACCGGCCGGACGCACGTCGCGCGCGACCAGATCGTCGATCAGGCGGCGCACGCCGAGGCAGCCGACTTCCTCGTCGTAGGAGAGCGCGATGTGCAGCGGACGCACGAGCCGCCGCGCCGTGAATTCGGGCACGAGCGCGAGCGCGGTCGCGCAGAATCCCTTCATGTCGCAGACGCCGCGCCCGTGGACGCGGTCGCCGACCGGGGTGGCGACGAACGGGTCGGTCGTCCACGGCTGACCGTCGACCGGGACGACGTCGGTGTGGCCGGAGAGCACGATGCCGCCGACGTTCGCGTTGCCGTCGGCCGCGGGGATGGTCGCGAACAGATTCGCCTTGCGGCGCGCGTCGTCGTAGGTGGGCGTCGCCGCGACACCGCGATGTGCGAGCCAGTCGCGCACCCACTCGATCAAACCGAGGTTCGACTCGCGGCTCGTCGTGTCGAATCCGACCAGCGTGCCCAGCATCGGCCAGGCGGCCAGCGTGTCGACCGGCGCGCCGGCGGGTCCGGCGCTCCCGGCCGAGGGGGCCGCGTGGTCGCGCGCGTTCATCGACGGGCGTAGGCCGGGACGGACATGAAATCAGCATAGCACTCCGCGCCGCGCGCGGCGTGCTGCGATGCGTCACCGGACATCGCGCCCCCGGAAGCCCGGATGCACGGCCGGGTCTTGTTCGCATCCGCCGCGCCGGTCGTGCGATCATCGACGACGACGCGCAGGCGAACAGGACCCGATCGCGACATGACCCGCGTAACGAGCGATGCGATGCCGGCGAACCCGCCGCGGTTGCGAGCCCGCGTGGCGACGTTCGCCGCGACGGTGCTGGCGTTCGGCGCCGCGGCCGCCCAGACCCTGCCGATCGAATCGAGCCGGCTGCCGCCGGGTTTCGCCATCGAGGAAGTCGCCCGGGTGCCCAACGCGCGCGCGATGGCCTGGGGCGCGAACGGGACGCTGTTCGTGGGTTCGCGGGCCGACGGGCGCGTGCACGCGGTGACCTGGCCGGCGCCGGGATACGCCGGCGCGCCGCGCGTGCGCGTCGTGGCGAGCGGCCTGGCGATGCCGAGCGGCATCGCGGTCCGCGACGGGGCGCTCTACGTCGCCGCGATCGACCGGATCCTGCGCTACGACGACAGCGAGCGCCGCCTCGATGCGCCGCCTCCGCCGGTGGTCGTCACCGACCGGTTTCCTTCCGATCGACACCACGGCTGGAAATTCATCGCGTTCGGTCCGGACGGCAAGCTCTACGTGCCGGTCGGCGCGCCGTGCAACATCTGCGAGCCCGATCCCGACCGTTACGCGATGATCGCGCGGATGAACGCCGACGGGAGCGGTTACGAGGTCGTCGCGCGCGGCGTGCGCAACAGCGTCGGCTTCGACTTCCACCCGGTGACCGGCGAGCTGTGGTTCACCGACAACGGCCGCGACTGGCTGGGCGACGATTCACCGCCCGACGAGCTCAATCGGGTGGCGCGCACCGGACAGCATTTCGGATATCCGTATTGCCACGGAGGCACGCTCGCCGATCCGGAGTACGGAGCCCGCCGGGCGTGCCGCGATTTCGTGGCGCCGGCGCAGAACCTCGGCCCGCACGTCGCGGCGCTGGGGATGCGCTTCTACACCGGCACGCAGTTCCCTCCCCGGTACCGGCACCAGATCTTCATCGCCGAGCACGGCTCGTGGAACCGCAGCACGCGCATCGGCTACCGTGTCGCGCTGGTGCGCCTCGACGCGGACGGCCGGGCGCTTTCCTACGAGACGTTCGCCGAGGGCTGGCTCGCCGCCGACGGCGGCGTCCGGGGTCGGCCGGCGGACGTCGGCGTCGCCCCCGACGGTTCGCTCTTCGTGAGCGACGACCACGCGGGCGCGATCTACCGCATCCGCGCCACCGGCCGCTGATCGCCGGCGCCGGTCAGCCGGTCACGCGCAGCACGACCGCGCGTGGGGCGATCGGGCGCACGACGAGGGCGGGGAAGGGGACCGGCCGCAGGAACACGACCGGGCGCGCGACCGGTGTCGCGACGAGCAGCGGCAGCGGCGCATGGACGACCGCTGCGGGCGCGACGTAGCGCGCCGGGGCGAGCGCGACCGGAACCGTCGCGTGGACACGGTGCGCGTGGACGGGCGTCGCGAAGGCGGCCGCGAGGGCGCAGGCGGCCAGGGTGACGGCGGGGATCTCGGGTCGGACGGGCATGGGGTTCCTCGTTTCGAAGGGCGCGGGATCGCGCTCAGGCCGACCAACGCCGCGGTTCCGGGCGGCGTTGACCGCGCGGGTCGCGGCGAAACGGACTGTTACAACCGCGCCGGCCTGAGCTATCCTCGCCCCTGCGCCGCTCGGCATCGCACGCCCGATCCGGCCGAAACCGACGACACCGGAGAACGCCATGTGGATCGCCCGCCGTCTCGCCTCCGCCCGGGGGAAACTGCGCGCCGCCTCGCGCGGAGCGACCCTGGGATTGGCCGCTGTGTTCGCGGCCGCGACCGCGCACGGGGCCGCGCTCACCATCGGCGTCGCCGCCGACGTGACCGCGATCGATCCGCACTACCACAACCTGACGCCGAACAACAACGTCGCGACGCACCTGTTCGACTATCTGGTGACGCGCGACGAGAAGTCGCGGCTGCTCCCGGGCCTCGCGACCGAGTGGAAGCCGATCGAGCCAACCGTGTGGGAGTTCAAGCTCCGCAGGGGCGTGAAGTTCTCCGACGGCGCCGAGTTCACCGCCGCGGACGTCGTCGCGTCGATCGAGCGCGTGCCCAAGGTCCCGAACAGCCCGAGCCCGTTCACCGCGTACACCAAGCAGATCACGAAGATCGACGTCGTCGACCCGTACACGCTGCGGTTCCGCACGGCGCAGCCGTACCCGCTGATGCCCTCGGACATGGTCCAGGTCGCGATCGTGTCGAAGACGGCGGCCAACGCGTCGACCGAGGAGTTCAACAGCGGCAAGGCCGCGATCGGCACCGGGCCCTACAAGCTCGTCCGCTACGCGAAGGGCGACCGGATCGAGCTCGGCCGCAACGACAGCTGGTGGGCCGGCAGGACGCCGTGGGAGAAGGTGACGCTGCGGCTCATCACCAACGACGCCGCCCGCGTCGCGGCGCTGCTCTCCGGCGACGTGCAGGCGATCGAGAACGTGCCGACCGCCGACGTCGCCAAGCTGAAGCAGGACAGGCGGCTCGGGCTCTTCCGCCAGACGTCCGACCGGCTCATGTACGTGCACATGGACAGCCACCGCGACGTGACGCCGTTCGTGACCGCGAAGGACGGCAAGCCGCTCGCGAAGAACCCGCTCAAGGACCCGCGCGTGCGCAAGGCGCTGTCGATCGCCGTCAATCGCCCGCTCGTCGTCGAGCGCGTGATGGAAGGCGAGGCGGTCCCCGCGGGCCAGCTGGTGCCCGACTTCCTGTTCGGGGCGACGAAGAACCTGAAGGTCGAGAAGGTCGATCCCGAAGGCGCGAAGAAGCTGCTGGCCGAGGCCGGATACCCGGACGGCTTCGCGCTCACGCTGCACGCGACCAACAACCGCTACGTGAACGACGCGAAGATCGCGCAGGCGCTCGCGCAGATGTGGACG
>JADZDA010000247.1 GCA_020851255.1 Burkholderiales bacterium
CGCCACCGCCTGGGCGCCGCCGATCGTGAACGCGCGCAACACACCGGCCAGGTGCGCGGCGGCCAGCACCAGCGGATTGCGGACGCCGCCCGGCGTGGGCACGACCATCACGATCTCGCCGACGCCGGCGACCTGCGCCGGAATCGCGTTCATCAGCACCGACGACGGGTAGGCCGCCTTCCCGCCCGGCACGTACAGTCCGACGCGGTCGATCGGCGTGATCCGCTGGCCGAGCGCCGTGCCGTCGGGCTCGGTCAGCGTGAACTCGCCGGCGTGCGCCTTCTGCGCCTCGTGGTAGGCCCGGATGCGCCGCGCGGCGG
Source organism: Burkholderiales bacterium (assembly GCA_020851255.1). GTDB lineage: Bacteria > Pseudomonadota > Gammaproteobacteria > Burkholderiales > Casimicrobiaceae > VBCG01. The sequence continues at coordinate 321 of JADZDA010000247.1, forward strand.
CGTCGAGCGCGTCGCGCTCGGCGTCGGGCAGGAGCTCGCAGGCGCGGCGCATCTCGCCCGCCGAGATCTCGAGCGCGGCGGCCGACGGCACGTCGAGCTTGTCGAAGCGCTTCGTGCATTCGAGCAGCGCCTCGTCGCCGCGCGCACGCACCTCCTGCACGATCCGCGCCACCGCCTCGTCGACGTCCGGGTCCTGCGCCGCCTCGAAGGCGACCAGCGCGTCGAGCGCCGCGTCGAAGCCCCCGTCGCGGGTGTCGAGCCGGCGGATCGAGAGCGCGGTCACGGCCCCGCCCGGTTCGACGCCGAGGCAGCGGCGAGCGCGTCGACCAGCGGCTTCACCGCGTCGCGCTTCAACTTGAGCGCCGCCGGATTGGCGATGAGCCGCGAGGTGATCGGCATGATCGTCTCGACCTCGACCAGGTCGTTCGCCTTCAGCGTGTTGCCGGTCGACACGAGGTCGACGATCGCGTCGGCGAGTCCCGAGAGCGGCGCCAACTCCATCGACCCGTAGAGCTTGATGAGGTCGACGTGCATCCCCTTGGCCGCGAAGTGCTCGCGGGCGATCGACACGTACTTGGTGGCGACGCGGATGCGCGCGCCGCGCTGGACCGTGCCTTCCCAATCGTAGCCGCGGCGCGTCGCGACCGACATCCGGCAGCGCGCGATGCCGAGATCGACCGGCTGGTAGAGCCCCTGGCCGCCGTGCTCGAGCAGCACGTCCTTGCCGGCGACACCGAGGTCGGCCGCGCCCCACTGGACGTAGGTCGGCACGTCGGACGCGCGAACCAGCACGATCGACACGCGCGGGCGCGACGTCGGCAGGAAGAGCTTGCGCGAGGTTTCCGGATCCTCGGTCGGGACGATGCCGGCGGATGCGAGCAGCGGCAGCGCCTCGTCGAGGATGCGGCCCTTCGACAGGGCGATCGTGAGCGCGGTCATGGGGTCGCGGCGCGGAGCGTTTCCGTCCGCCGCTACCCCGATTCTACCGGAGCGCCCCCCGGTTCCGGCGCGCGGCCGCTACTGGCGCGGATCGGGCGCCGACCGCGCGCGCCAGACCGGCTCGTTGGTGCGGTAGGGATTGATGTCGACGCCGCCGCGGCGCGTGTAGCGCGCCTCGACCGCCAACGCGCGCGGCCGGCAGGCGGCGGCGAGGTCGACGAAGATCCGCTCGACGCAATGTTCGTGGAATCCGGCATGGCGCCGGTACGACGCGAGGTAGGCGAGCAGCGATCCGCGATCGATGCGCGGGCCGCGATAGCGCACGATCACCGTGGCGAAGTCCGGCTGCCGGGTCACCGGGCACACCGACCGGAACAGCGAGGTGTGGAGCGTCTCGTCGCCGTCCCAGGCCGTGGTCCGCAGGCAGCCGGGATCGGGCGCATCCGGGATCGCCGGAAGCGCCGCGCCGTCGATCGAAGCGCCGTCGGCCGGCTCGCGCGCGAGCCCGGCGTACGCGGGCGGCAGCGCGAGCGCGACGCGCACGGCCGCCCCGACCGCCGCGGCCCGGTCGCGCGCGACCGTGGCGACCAGGTCGTCGCGCGTCGCGTGGCGCTCGTGGTTGAGCGCATTGAGGTAGAGCTTCACCGACTTCGACTCGACGATCCGGGGCGAGGCCGCCGGGACGTCGAATCGCGCGACCGCGGCCTGCGGCCGGCCGGTGCCGTCGAGCCAGGCCAGCTCCCACGCGGTCCACGCGTCGTGGCCGACGAAGGGCAGCGGTTCGACCAGTCCGATCGACGCGCGCGCGTCCGAGCGCTCGACCGGGAACAGCAACCCCGCGTCGTAGCGCTCGGGCGTCGGCGCGGCGCGTCCCAGCGGCGCGCCGGCGAGCGGCCCGGTCATTTCACGCGCCGCACGCGCGCGCCCAGCGCCGCGAGCTTCTCCTCGAGCCGCTCGTAGCCGCGGTCGAGGTGGTAGATCCGGTCGATCGTCGTCTCGCCCTCGGCGACCAGGCCGGCGATGACCAGGCACGCCGACGCGCGCAGGTCGGTGGCCATCACCGTCGCGCCGGTCAGGCGCGGGACGCCGCGCACGATCGCGGTCCCGCCCTCGACGTCGATGTCGGCGCCCAGGCGCTTCAGCTCCTGGACGTGCATCATCCGGTTCTCGAAGATCGTCTCGGTGATCACCGACGTGCCCTGCGCGCGCGTGGCGAGCGCCATGAACTGCGCCTGCATGTCGGTCGGGAACGCCGGGTACGGCGCGGTGCGCAGGTTCGCCGCGGCCAGCGCGCGGTCCCGGCGCACGCGGATCGTGCCGGCGCCGACGTCGATCCGCGCGCCGGTCTCGACCAGCTTGTCGATGACCGCCTCCAGCGTGTCGGCCCGCGTGCCGGTGAGCGTCGCGTCCCCGCCCGCGGCGGCGACGGCCGCGAGGAACGTGCCGGTCTCGATCCGGTCGGGCATGACCCGGTGCGTCGCGCCGTGCAGCCGCTCGACGCCCTCGATCACGATCCGGTCGGTGCCCGCACCCACGATGCGCGCGCCCATCGCCGTCAGGCACTCGGCCAGGTCGACGACCTCGGGCTCGCGCGCCGCGTTCTCGAGCACCGTCGTCCCCCGCGCCAGCGTCGCCGCCATCAGCAGGTTCTCGGTCCCGGTGACGGTGACCACGTCGAACACGAAACGGACGCCGGCGAGCCGCGACGTGCGCGCGCTGATGTAGCCGTGCTCGAGGTCGATCTCCGCGCCCATCGCCTGCAGGCCCTTGACGTGCTGGTCGACCGGCCTCAGGCCGATCGCGCAGCCGCCGGGCAGCGATACGCGCGCCTCGCCGCAGCGCGCGA
>JADZDA010000248.1 GCA_020851255.1 Burkholderiales bacterium
AAGACGCCTCCGGCCACGGTGCTGATCAAGAAGGCGGCCAAGGTCGACAAGGGCTCGCCGAAGCCGCACACCGACAAGGTCGGCAAGCTCACGCGCGCTCAGGCCGAGGAGATCGCGAAGATGAAGCAACCGGACCTGACGGCCGCCGATCTCGACGCCGCGGTCCGCACGATCGCCGGCAGCGCCCGGTCGATGGGAATCACCGTCGAAGGAGTGAAGTGACCATGGCGGCCTCCGAGAAGTCCCCGCGCCTGTCCAAGCGCATGAAGACGGTCCGCGGCAAGGTGGACCGCAACAAGGCCTATCCGGTCGACGAGGCGCTCAAGCTCGTCAAGGAGACCGCGGTCGCCAAGTTCGACGAGTCGGTCGACGTCGCCGTCAACCTCGGCGTCGACGCCAAGAAGTCCGACCAGACGGTCCGCGGCTCGGTCGTGTTGCCGGCCGGCATCGGCAAGAAGGTCCGCGTCGCGGTGTTCGCGCAGGGCGAGAAGGCCAAGCAGGCCACCGAGGCCGGCGCCGACATCGTCGGATTCGACGATCTCGCCGCGAAGATCAAGGAAGGCTACATGGATTTCGACGTCGTCATCGCCTCCCCGGACGCGATGAAGGTCGTCGGCCAGCTCGGCCAGATCCTCGGTCCGCGCGGACTGATGCCGAACCCGAAGGTCGGCACCGTCTCGGCCGACGTCGCCGGCGCCGTGAAGAACGCGAAGGCGGGCCAGGTCCAGTACCGGACCGACAAGGCGGGCATCGTCCAGTGCACGATCGGCCGGGCCTCGTTCACCCCCGACCAGCTCAAGACGAACCTCGCCGCGCTGATCGAGGCGCTGTCGAAGGCGAAGCCGCAGGGTATCAAGGGCATCTATTTCAAGAAGGTCAGTCTGAGCTCGACGATGGGCGCGGGCGTGCGGATCGACACCGCCAGCCTCAACATCGTGCAGAGCGCGGCGCACTGACCGGGAGTCGACCGGCAGTCGAAGATTGGCGGTGCACGCGAACGCCGGTGGCGATGTCGCGTGCCTGGGCAGGATTGAGGGAAGGTCGCTTCGCGAGAGGCGGCCGGCCGTCAAAGACCGCGGGAGCGAGAGCTTAATCGGTCGGCGGATCGGAGTGGCGGGCGGAGAGGTCTTCCGCCTGCCGGCTTCCGGTTACCGACCCCCCGCGCAGATGGTGCCCTCGCGGGACAGGACATTCCTGGACTCGATGGTCACCGAAACACGCGCGAGGCCGCGGTCGGGCCGGACGCGGGAGCCGGATGGCTCGCACCGGAGGCAGTCGGTCGGCAAGCGATCGTTCCTGATCCCTGTCGCCCGGCCCCGCCCCCTGAAACGGAGGTGAACTTGGGTCTCGATCTGCAGCAGAAGGAAGCGGTAGTCGCGGAAGTCGCGAAGCAGGTGTCATCGGCGCAGGCGATCGTGCTCGCGGAGAACCGGGGAATGCCGGTCGCGGACATGACGCGGTTGCGCGCGAAGGCGCGGGCCTCCGGCGTGTATTTCAGGGTGGTCAAGAACACCCTGGTGCGCCGCGCGGTCGCCGGCACGCCGTTCGAGAAGCTGTCCGACCGGATGGTCGGGCCGCTCGCGTACGGCATCGGCCGCGACCCGGTCGCCGTGGCGAAGGTGCTGAACGACTTCGCCAAGGGCAACGAGAAGTTCGTGATCACGGCCGGTGCGATGCCCGGGCAGGTGATGTCCGCGAAGGACGTCGCCGCGCTGGCCGCGCTGCCGTCGCGCGAGGAACTGATCGCGAAGCTGATGGGCACGATGCAGGCGCCGATCGCCAAGTTCGTCCGCACGCTGAACGAGGTTCCGGGCAAGTTCGTCCGGACGCTCGCCGCCGTGCGCGACGCCAGGCCGGCCGCCTGACAACGGACCGTTCGAACCGCCACAACCGCAACGCAAACACCATTCAACGTCCCAGGAGTCCACGATGTCCGCCGTTCAAACCGAAATCCTCGACAAGATCGCTTCGATGACCGTGCTCGAGCTCTCCGAGCTCATCAAGGCGATGGAAGACAAGTTCGGCGTCTCGGCCGCCGCCGCGGTCGCGGTCGCCGCGCCCGCCGCCGGTGCGCCCGCCGCCGCCGTCGAAGAGAAGACCGAATTCACCGTCATGCTGACCGCGACCGGCGAAAACAAGGTCAACGTCATCAAGGCGGTGCGCGAGCTCACGAGCCTCGGCCTGAAGGAAGCGAAGGACCTGGTCGACGGCGCGCCCAAGGCGGTGAAGGAAGGCGTGTCCAAGGCCGACGCCGAAGCCGCCAAGAAGAAGCTGGAGGAAGCCGGCGCGAAGGCGGAGATCAAGTAACAGGGCCTGAAGGCGCGCGGGGCCCGACGGCCGCGCGCCCTGGAAAGATCGCTCCACCGACAGCCTGACGTAGAAGCTGGGATGTGGAAGACCGCGGGCGGAGCCCGTCGGTCTTCCCGGCGGGAGCTGGAGCGTCGTTCCCTCGAAACGAGGGAACGAAGCACGGGGGCTTGGGGTCCAGGCCTTCGTGCTTCGTCTACCGACGCGACTGCGGCAGACGGGTTTGGTCGGACGTTCCCCGCGACGGGGCGCGTCGTCCGCCAGCGGCTGGTAGTGGCCAGCCACCAGGCCAGGGGTGCAACGCCCCCGGACAGTCGACGTGAGCGACCGCGACGGCGTACCAGCCGGCCGCGGCCCGACGCGGGCCACCACGCGCCGCCGTATCGAGCACCACCCGAAGGATCGACCGAACGCCATGGCGACCACCACGTCCACCCACTACACGTTCACCGAGAAGAAGCGGATCCGCAAGAGCTTCGCCAAGCGCGCCAGCGTGCTCGGCGTGCCGTTCCTGCTGGAGACGCAGCTCGCGTCCTACCGCGCGTTCCTGCAGGCCGGCGCCGCGCTCGAGTCGCGCAGGAACGAGGGCCTGCAGGCCGCGTTCACGTCGATCTTCCCGATATCGAGCCACTCGGGCAACGCGAGGCTCGAGTTCGTCGGCTACTCGCTGCTCGCGCCGGCGTTCGACGTCGTCGAGTGCCAGCAGCGCGGCCTCACCTTCTGCTCGGCGCTGCGCGCCAAGGTCCGGCTCATCCTGATGG
>JADZDA010000249.1 GCA_020851255.1 Burkholderiales bacterium
AACCTCTCGGCGCTGGAGAACGTGATGGTCGGCCGCCACGTGCGCACGCGCGCCGGCGTCTGGGGGGCGATCACGCGCGACCGGCGCACGCGCCGCGAGGAGAAGGGCATCGAGGCGCGCGCGATGGAGCTCCTGGGCTACGTCGGCGTGGCCGAGCGCGCCAACGACCTCGCCAAGCACCTGCCCTACGGCTTCCAGCGCAGGCTCGAGATCGCGCGCGCGCTCGCGACCGAACCCAAGCTCCTCGCGCTCGACGAGCCCGCCGCCGGCATGAACGCCACCGAAACGGCGTCGCTCGAGGAACTGCTGCACGACATCCGCCGCGACGGCACGACCATCCTGCTGATCGAGCACGACATGAAGCTCGTGATGGGCGTCTGCGACCGCGTGCTGGTGCTCGACTACGGCAGGAAGATCGCCGAGGGTCCGGCGTCCGACGTCCAGAAGGATCCGGCGGTGATCTCCGCTTACCTCGGCGGCGAGGTCGCACTGAACCTGAAGGGGGCCTAGGCGGCGATGGGCGCGGACGCCACACCCCTCCTTTCGCTCGAACGGCTGCAGGTCGCCTACGGCGGCATCCAGGCGGTCAAGGGCATCGACCTGGTCGTGGGCAAGGGCGAGCTCGTCTGCCTGATCGGCGCGAACGGCGCCGGCAAGACGACGACGGTCAAGGGCGTCACGGGGCTGCAGCCGGTCTCCGGCGGCGTGGTCCGCTACGAGGGCGACGACGTCACCGGCAGGCCGGCGTTCGAGCTCGTGCGCCGCGGGCTCGCGATGGTGCCCGAAGGGCGCGGGGTCTTCGGCGCGCTCACCATCGAGGAGAACCTCGCGATGGGCGCGTACACGCGCACCGACCGCGACGGCATCCGCTCCGACATCGAGCGCGTCTACACGCTGTTCCCGCGGCTGCACGAGCGGCGCCGCCAGACCGCCGGCACGCTGTCGGGCGGCGAGCAGCAGATGCTCGCGATGGGCCGCGCGATGATGTCCCGGCCCCGGCTGCTGCTGCTCGACGAGCCGTCGATGGGCCTCGCCCCGCTGATGGTGCAGAAGGTCTTCGAGACGGTGCTCGCGATCAGCCGCGAAGGCGTGACGATCCTGCTGATCGAGCAGAACGCGAAGCTCGCGCTCGAGGTATCGCACCGGGGCTACGTGATGGAGTCCGGCGAGATCACGCTCTCCGGCGACGCGAAGTCGCTGCTGCACGACCCGAAGGTGCGCGCCGCCTACCTCGGGGCGGCGTGACCCCGTCCGCCGGTCCGCCTTGACGACGCGACCGCCGGTCGCGAGCGCCCTCGCCTGGTACGGCGAGGCGATGCGCCTGTGGAAGCGCGCGCCGATGATGCACTGCGCGCTCGGCGCGATCGCGCTCGCCGTGCAGATCGCGCTCGAGCTCGTTCCCGAGGCCGGCGCCCTCGTCTCGCGGATCGTCGCCCCGCTGGTCGCCTGCGGCATGCTCTACGCCGCGGCCGCGTCGGAGTCGGGCGAGCGGATCCGTTTCGCGTTCGCCGCGCGCGCGTTCGGCGCAACGGCCGGCGCGATCGGCGCCATCGTCGTCGCGAGCCTGCTCACGTTCGGCGCCGAGTGGGCGGTGGCGCGCGCGCTCGGGGGCGTGGACCTGCTGCGGCCCGCCGAGATCACCTCCGAGGTGCCCGCCGGCGTCGTCCTGTCGGTCTACGCGGCCGGCATCCTGGCATCGCTGCCGATGACCTTCGTGCCGCTGGAGACGCTGCTCGCCGGCCGTGGGTTCGCCGAGTCGTTCCGCGCCAGCGCCCGGCTGTTCGCCGGCAACGCGGCGGCGCTCCTCGTCTACGGGGCGATCGCGCTCGCGCTCGTCACCGTCGGACTGCTGACGATGGGCATCGGGCTCGTCGTCGCGCTGCCGCTCGTCGCCTGCGCCACGGTCGCGTCGTGGCGCGACCTGCGCGCGCGCCCCTGAGCGTTCGCGCGTCCCGGCCGACTCAGGCGTTCGGCACGCGCCGGAACCCGGCGAGCGTGGTGTCGGCCTCGACCTCGTCCACGTCGAGTCGGTCCACACGCGCGGGGCCCGGCCCCCGCCGCGCCCAGTCCAGCACGCGCTCGACCGCCGCATCGTCGCCCTGCACCCAGGCCTCGACGCGGCCGTCGCGCCGGTTGCGCACCCATCCGCGCACGCCCGTGAGCTGCGCGGCGTCCACCATCGCGTCGCGGAAACCGACGCCCTGCACGCGCCCGTGGACACGCACCCGGCGGGCGATCATCGAAGTCCGCCGAGACGTTCGAGGAAGAAGAGCGCCGCGACGGTCTTCGCGTCGGTGATCTCGCCGCGGTCGAGCGCCGCGAGGAGCTCCGCGCCGCTCATCGACAGGACCTCGAGGTGCTCGTCCTCGTCGAGCCTCGCGCCGACATGCGTGAGCCCGTCGGCGCGCCAGAGCTCGATCACTTCGTCGGAATAGCCGATGCACGGATGGATGCTGCCGAGTCGCGTCCAGGTCGCCGCCTGGTAGCCGGCCTCCTCGGCCAGTTCGCGCCGGCCGGTTTCGAGCGCGGACTCGCCGGGATCGCGCTTCCCGGCGGGGAATTCGACGAAGACCCGTCCCACCGGATAGCGGAACTGACGCTCGACGACCCAGCGACCGTCGGGAAGGCGCGGCGCGACGAGCACCGCGCCCGGATGGACGATGTACTCCCGCGTCGCGCTGCGACCCGACGGGAGCCGCACCGTGTCGCGCCGCACGTGCAGCAGGCGCCCGTCGAAGACGCGCTCCGAGTGGAGCTTCGACTCGACCAGGTGCGCGTCGGCGACCGGCGTCTTCGCGCCACCGGTCATGTCGCGAAGCTCCCGAGGGCGCATGCCGGCGACGCGTTCCGCGGCTCGCGGCGTCGCGTCCGGTCGATTCGGCGGCGCAAGCCGCCGGACGGATGCTCTAGAATGATTCGATGGAACCGGATGCGCATCGCGAGGGAAGGACCGTTGTCTTCCAGGCGTGGGTCGGGCGCCCGGCCCCCCCGTTCATCGAACGCTGCATGGCGTCGGCGGCCGGTTGGGCGCGTACGCGGGGATTCGAGTACCGGCGCCTGGGCGAGCCGTTCCTCGACGTGCTGCCCGGATGGTATCGCGAACGACTCGGCTCGCACATCCTGCAGCAGACCAACCTGGCGCGGTTGCGTTACGCGCGCGAGGCGCTGGCCGAGGGCGCCGAACGCGCGATCTGGCTCGACGCCGACATCCTGGTCTACGATCCCGGCGGATTCACGCTCGAGGCCCCCGAGGGCTTCGCGCTATGCCGCGAGGCATGGATGCAGCCGCAGCGGGACGGCGCGGCGTTCATGTTCGGCGTGAATCAGGCGGTGGTCGTCGCCGACCGTGGCGCCCCGCTGCTCGACGAGTTGATCGACGCGCACGAGTCGCTGGTGCGCGACCGGCCCGAGAACGTCCAGCGCTTCGGTACGGCGACCGCGCTGCTCTCCTCGATCCACGAGACCCGGCCGCTGCCGCTCCTCACCAACGTCGCGATGCTCAATCCCGCGATGCTGGTCGAGATCGCCGGAGGCGACGCCGGCCCGGTCACGCGCGAGTACGTGCGCCGCCACGGCTATCCGACGCAGGCCGCGAACCTCACGCTCTCGATGGTGGGCGTCGGCTTCGACGGGGTCGTGGCCACCGAGCGCGACTTCGACGCGGCCGTCGATGTGCTGACGGTCACGCGCGGCGCGCCGCTCGACCTCGCCCGAGCCTACGGCCCTTCGTCGGCCCAGTCGCGCGGAACGAGATAGCGCTCGGTCAGGCGCGCCTCGGGCGTGCCCGGCGCCGGGTGCCAGTCGTAACGCCACTTCACGACCGGCGGCATCGACATCAGGATCGCCTCGGTGCGCCCGTTGCTCTGCAGGCCGAACAGCGTGCCCCGGTCCCACACCAGGTTGAACTCGACGTAGCGACCGCGGCGAATCGCCTGGAAGTCGCGCTCGCGTTCCCCGTACGCCGCGTCCTTGCGCCTCGCGAGGATCGGCACGTAGGCGTCGGCGAACGACTCGCCGACGCGGCGCGTCAACGCGAACGCGCGTTCGAACCCGCCGTCGACGTGGTCGTCGAAGAAGATCCCGCCCACGCCGCGCGGCTCGCGGCGGTGCTTCAGGTAGAAATACTCGTCGCACGCGCGCTTGAACCTCGGGTGGAGGTCGGCGCCGAACGGCGCGACGGCGTCGCGGCACGCACGGTGGAAGTGGACGGCGTCCTCGTCGAAGCCGTAGAACGGCGTGAGGTCCATGCCGCCGCCGAACCACCAGACCGGGGGCGCGTCGTCGCGGGTCGCGACGAACATCCGGACATTCATGTGCGCCGTCGGCGCGTATGGATTGCGGGGATGGACGACCAGCGACACGCCCGTCGCCCGCCATGACCGGCCCGCGAGTTCGGGTCGCGCCGCGGTCGCCGACGGCGGCAGCTTCGTGCCGCGCACGTCCGAGAAATTCACGCCTCCGCGCTCGAGCACCGCGCCGTCCTCGATCAGGCGCGAAACGCCGCCGCCGCCCTCGGGCCGCTGCCACTCGTCGCGACGGAAGACACCGCCGTCCACCGCTTCGAGCCGCGCGACGATCGACGCCTGCAGGCCGGTCAGGAAATCGCGGACGGCGTCGATGTCGATGTCCATCGGCCGGGACTCCGGGTCAGCGACGGCCACGCCCGCACGGAGCGCGCGCGGTCATGCGCGGCGGGCGACCGCCCGGTGTCCGATGTCCGAGCGGTACTGCATGCCGTCGAACCGGATCTCGGCGATCGCGGCGTACGCGGCGCGCTGCGCCTGGCGCACCGAGTCGCCGAGCGCGGTCACGCAGAGCACCCGGCCGCCGGCGACGACGACGCGGTCGCCGTCCAGCGTCGTGCCCGCGTGGAACACATGGACGTCCGGATGGCGCGCGCCGTCGACCCGATCGAGTCCGGCGATCGCGGCGCCGAGCCTGGGTGCGTCCGGATAGCCGCCCGCGGCGAGCACGACACCGAGCGCCGCGCGCCGGTCCCACTCGACGTCGACCCGATCGAGCGTGCCCAGGGCCGCGTGCTCGCAGACATCCACCAGGTCGGACTTGAGCCGCGCGAGGATCGGCTGGGTCTCCGGGTCGCCCAGCCGGCAGTTGAACTCGAGCGCGCGCGGCGCTCCGGTCTCGTCGATCATCACGCCGGCGTAGAGGAAGCCGGTGTACGGGTGGCCCTCGGCCGCCATGCCCTGCACCGTCGGCTGGACGATCTCGCGCATGATGCGCGCGTGGACCGCCGGCGTGACCACCGGCGCGGGCGAGTACGCGCCCATGCCGCCGGTGTTCGGCCCGGTGTCGCCGTCGCCGAGGCGCTTGTGGTCCTGCGAAGAGGCGAGCGGGAGCACGTGCCGGCCGTCGCAGAGCACGATGAAGCTCGCCTCCTCGCCGGCGAGGAAGTCTTCGATGACGACCCGCGCCCCGGCGTCGCCGAGCGAACGTCCGGTCAGCATCGTGTCGATCGCCGCGTGCGCCTCGCCGACGCCGGCGGCGACGACCACGCCCTTGCCCGCGGCGAGGCCGTCGGCCTTGACCACGATCGGCGCGCCGCGCGCCGAGACGTAGGCCTTCGCGGCCGCCGCGTCGGTGAACGTCCGATAGTCGGCGGTCGGGATCGCGTGGCGGGCCATGAACGCCTTCGCGTAGTCCTTCGACGATTCGAGCCTCGCCGCGGCCATCGTCGGCCCGACGATCGCGAGCCCGGCGTCGCGGAACGCATCGACCACACCGGCCGCGAGCGGGGCCTCGGGACCGACGATCGTCAGCGCGATCGATTCGCGCTTCGCGAAGGCGACGAGGTCGGCGACCGCGGTGGCGGCGACATTGGCGACCCCGCGCTCCCGCGCCGTCCCCGCGTTGCCCGGTGCGACGTAGACGCGCGCGACGCGCGGCGACATCGCGACCTTCCAGGCGATCGCGTGCTCGCGTCCGCCGCCGCCGATCACCAGGACGTTCATGCGGGCCCGTTCAGAACTGGATGCGGCCGAAGAAATAGGCGACGTTCCCGTGGTTCACGCCGCCGTTCAACTTCGGGATGAAGGTCCCGAGCAGCTCGGCGGGACCGAGCTTCACCGACGCGAGCGGCAGCGCCGCCGGGAACGGGATGTTGTTCGCGATGTCCGGCCGCGACATGATGAACGCGGTGTAGCCCAGGCCCACGGCGTAGTCCGACTTCTCCGGCCAGTAGGTAACCCAGGTCCAGCCGACCGCCTTGGTCCAGTCGTCGTGGGAGTCCTTGAACGCGAGCGCGTACCACGAGTAGTGGTCGCCCTTCGCGTCGCGCCGCCCCCAGCCGAAACCGCCGCCCCAGGCCTTCGCATTGAACTCCTCGAGCTTGTCGTCGTCGTAGGTCGCCGGGTCGTGCCAGGTGTAGCCGGACACGATGACCACCGGCTTTCCGTCGTACCAGGCGTCGCGCAGACCCGAACACTGGGATCCGATCCAGCCCTTGTAGTTGCCGCAATCGGCGATCCACTTCTTGCTCGCCGGCGCCTCGGCGGCCGGCGCGGCCGGCGACTGCGCGCCCGCGGCGGCGCAACCGAGCGTTGCGCCCACCGCGATCGCGGCGAGCATCCCGAGTCTGCGTGGTCGTTCGATCATCGTCTGTCGCTCCCTGGCGAGGTCGCGTCGGGCGCCGGACGCCGCGCGTCCGCCCGCCGCGCCCCTGGTCCCTGTCAGTGGCGGAAATGCCGGATGCCGGTGAACACCATCGCGATGCCGCGCTCGTCCGCGGCCGCGATCACTTCGTCGTCGCGCACGCTGCCGCCCGGCTGGATCACCGCGATCGCGCCGTTGTCCGCGACCACGTCGAGTCCGTCGCGGAACGGGAAGAACGCGTCGGACGCCACGACCGACCCCGCGAGATCGAGTCCGGCGCCGGCCGCCTTGATCGCCGCGATCCGGGACGAATCCACGCGGCTCATCTGGCCGGCGCCGACACCGAGCGTGCGCCCGCCGCCGCAATAGACTATCGCGTTGGACTTGACGTAGTGGGCGACGCGCCAGGCGAACAGCAGGTCGTCCCACTGGGCCGGCGTCGGCGCCTCGCGCGTGACGACCCTGGCGTCGGCGCGCCTGAGCGCGTGCACGTCGGCGGTCTGGACCAGCAGTCCGCCGCCGACCCGCTTGAAATCGAGCTGCGGGGGCGGCGGCACCGGAGGCAGCGCGATTTCGAGCACGCGCACGTTCTTCTTCTGCGCGATGACGGCGAGCGCGTCGTCGGTGTAGCCCGGCGCGAGCAGCACCTCGACGAACTGCGCCGATACCGCCTCCAGCGTCGCCGCGTCGACCGCGCGGTTGAAGGCGATGATGCCGCCGAACGCGCTCACCGGATCGGTGGCGAACGCGCGCCGGTAGGCGTCCAGCGGCGTCGGCCCGACGGCGACGCCGCAGGGATTGGCGTGCTTGACGATCACGCACGCGGGCGCGTCGAACGACTTCACGCACTCCCACGCCGCGTCCGAGTCGGCGATGTTGTTGTAGGAGAGTTCCTTCCCCTGCCTCTGCACGAACGTCGCGATCGATCCCGCGGGCGACGCCTCGTCGCGGTAGAACGCCGCCGCCTGGTGCGGATTCTCGCCGTAGCGCAGCGGCTGCGCGCGCTCGCCCGCGTAGCGGAACGACTGCGGGAGCGGCTCGGCCGTTCCGTCCGCCGACCGTGCGGTGAGCCAGTTCGCGATCGCGCCGTCGTACGCGGCCGTGTGCGCGAACGCCTTGCGTGCGAGCGCGAAACGCGTCGCGTCCGAGAGCGCGTTGCCCGCGCGCGCCAGCTCGGCGACGATCGCCGCGTAGTCGGCGGGATCGACGACGACGCCGACGTGCGCCCAGTTCTTGGCCGCGGCGCGCACCATCGTCGGCCCGCCGATGTCGATGTTCTCGATCGCGTCGTCGAGCGTGCAGCCCGGCTTCGCCACCGTCTCCCGGAACGGGTAGAGGTTGACGACGACCAGGTCGATCGGCGGTATCGCGTGCGCGGCGAGCGCGTCGACGTGCGCCGGGTCGTCGCGCCTGGCGAGGATGCCGCCGTGGACCTTCGGGTGCAGCGTCTTCACGCGGCCGTCGAGCATCTCGGGGAAGCCGGTGTAGGCGCCGATGTCGGTGACCGCGACGCCGGCGTCCTGGATCGCGCGTGCGGTGCCGCCGGTCGACAGCAGGCGCACGCCGCGCGCGGCGAGCGCACGGGCGAACTCGACGACGCCGGTCTTGTCCGAGACCGACAGGAGCGCGCGCTGGATCGGCGCACCCATCAGAGGAGCTTGTGCTTGGCGAGCTTCGCCCGCAGCGTGTTGCGGTTCATGCCCAGCATGTCCGCGGCGAGCGTCTGGTTCTGTTCGGCGCGGGCCATCATCGAGGCGAGCAGCGCGCGCTCGACGTGGCCGATCACCATCGAATAGACGTTGCGCGCCGGCTCGCCCTCGAGCTTGCGGAAGTACTCGTCGAGCGAGCGCTCGACGCTGCGGCCGATGTCGTTGCCGCCGTTCAGGCGTGAGGTCTTTCGCGTCATGCGGCGAGGGCCTCCCTGACCCACGGCACGGTGGAGCGGCGCGCCGCGGCGGCGCCGTCGGCGGCGCGGCGTCCGTGCGCCACGCTCGCCTCGTTGTCGATGACCGCGCCCGTCGCGGCGAGCGCGTCGAAATAGCGTTCGACCTCGCCCCGCTGGCCGGCGACCGTGTCGTGCGCGAGCATCGCCGAGCGGAAGGGCCCGCCGCCGGGCAGACGCGCGCAGAACCAGGACAGGTGCTTGCGCGCGGTGCGCACTCCCACGACCTCGCCGTGGAAGTCGACGTGGTCGCGCAGATGCTCGAGCACGATCGACCGCACCTCGTCGACCGTCGGTGGCGCGAGCCGCCGGCCGGTCTCGAGGTAGTGCGCGATCTCCCGGAAGATCCACGGCCGGCCCTGCGCGGCGCGGCCGATCATCAGGGCGTCGGCGCCGGTCGCCTCGAGCACCTGGCGCGCCCGATCCGGCGTGTCGATGTCGCCATTGGCGAAGACCGGGATCGACACCGCGCGCTTGACCTCGGCGATGGTCTGGTACTCGACGGCGCCGACGAAGGCGCAGGCGCGCGTACGACCGTGGATCGCCAGCGCGGCGATGCCCGCGGACTCGGCGATCCGCGCCACGCGCGGCGCGTTGCGTCGTTGTGGCGTGGGGCCGGTCCGGAACTTGAGCGTCACCGGCACGTCGACGGCGGCGACGACCGCCTCGAGGATCGCGGCGACGCGCGATTCGTCGGACAGCAGGGCGGACCCGGCGGCGACATCGCACACCTTCTTCGCCGGGCAGCCCATGTTGATGTCGATGATCTGCGCGCCGAGGTCGACGTTGTAGCGCGCGGCGTCGGCCATCGTGCCCGGATCCGCGCCGGCGATCTGCACGGCGATCGGCGCGGCTTCGCCCGAGTGGTCGATGCGCCGGCGCGATTTCGCGGTGTGGCGCAGCGCCGGATTCGAGGCGACCATTTCGGAGACCGCGTAGCCCGCGCCGAGCCGGCGGCAGAGCGGGCGGAACGGCCGATCGGTCACGCCCGCCATCGGAGCGACGGCGAGGGCGTTTCGCAATTCGTAGGGACCGATGCGCACCGGAGCGGAACCCAAGCGCCTCCAAGGGGAGGCGAATTATACCGACTTTGCCGGTCGCGAGCGTCGCGCACCCTCGGGAGGACGCCGGTGCGGCGCGACGAACGCGCGTTCGCGCCGGGCCGCCCGTCTCAGACGCCGAACAACATCGCGCGCGTGAACGCCCGCCTCAGCGGCGGCACGGCGTCGAGCAGCGCGAGGCCGGCGCCGCGCGGCCAGCCGAGCGCCGGCAGGTCGCTCGCGAACACGTGGACCAGCCCGTGGGTGAACGCGATGCCCGCCCAGCGGTCGGCGCGGCGAGCCGCCACGTAGCGGGCGAGCATCGCGCCCGAACCCAGGCCGTCCGCCGGCGTGTCGACGGCGATGCGCGACAGCTCGTGGGCGTCGCGCAGGCCCACGTTGAATCCCTGTCCGGCCACCGGATGCAGTGTCTGCGACGCGTTGCCGATCGCGACCGTGCGCGCCGCGACGGGCGGTCGCGCGAATTCGAGCACCAGCGGGAACGAGCGGCGGCCGGACACCCGCCCGGCCACGCGCCGGCGGCGGCCGAAGCTCGCGCCCAGCGCGTCGGCGAAGTCCTGGTCGGACAGCGCGAGCATCGCCTGGGCGCGGGCCGGCGCGAGCGTCCAGACGAACGCGTAGTGATCGCCGTCGGGCAACAGCGCGATCGGGCCGTCGGGTGTGAACCGCTCGTAGGCGAGCCCGCCGTGTCCGCCGTCGACCGCGACTCGGCCGATGACCGCGACCTGTCCGTAGTCGTGACGGATCCGCTCGATGCCGGGAACCGCGGTCCCGGTGCCGTCGGCGACGACCGCGAGGGCCGCGTCGATCGGCTCGCCGCCGCCTTGCACCCGCGCGCGCTCCGCGGTCGCGTCGATGCGGTCGGCCTGCGTCCCGTAGCGGACGTCCACGCCCTGGCGCTCGAGCGCCGCATCGAGCGCCGCCTGGAGCGCCACGTAGGAAACGACATAGCCCAGCGCCGGCACGCCGGCGTCGGACGCGCTCAGCGCGGTCGACCCGAATCCGCGCGCCTGCGAGACGTCGATGCGCTCGATCGGCGTGACCGCACCGGGCGCCGACACGAGATCGCTCCAGACCCGCAGCCGTTCCAGCACGAGCCGCGAGCCGTGCGAGAGCGCGAGCGTGCGGTCGCCGCGCAGCGTCGCGCCACGCGTGCGCGCGTCGAGCGCCACGACGTCGACACCGCCGCGGGCGAGCGCGAGCGCGTGCGCCGAGCCCACCGGTCCGGCGCCGACGATGCAGATGTCAGGCATCGGGAGTCAGAGATCGGAGGACGGGGATCGGAGCGGCGGCGGCATGCCGCCGCCGCTCCGATCCCCGTCCTCCGACTCCTGTCACCTGACGCCGCACGCCGCCTCGACATCGGCGACCGTCTTCGGTGCGCGCGCGGTCAGGTTCTCGTGGCCGTCGGCGGTGACGACGACGTCGTCCTCGATCCGCACGCCGATGTCGTGGAACTCCTCGGGGACGCCCTCGCCGGGGCGGATGTAGAGGCCCGGCTCCACGGTGAGCACCATGCCCGGTTCGAGCGGCACCGGCCCGCCCTTGTGCCGGTAGAGACCGGCGTCGTGCACGTCCATGCCCAGCCAGTGTCCGGCCCGGTGCATGTAGAAGCGCTTGTAGCTCCCCGACTCGAGCGCGGCGTCGAGCGGGCCGGCGATCAGGCCGATGTCGATCAGGCCCTGCGCGAGCACGCGCTCCGCCACGCGGTGGTATTCGTCGTACGCGACGCCGGGGCGCACCGCGTCCAGGCAGCGCATCTGCGCTTCGAGCACGAGCTCGTAGATCGCCTTCTGCGCGCCGTCGAACCGCCCGCCGACCGGGAAGGTCCGCGTGATGTCGGACGCGTAGCCGCGGTACTCGCAACCCGCGTCGATCAGCAGCAAGTCGCCCGCGGACATCTCGCGGTCGTTGTCGCGGTAGTGGAGCACGCAGGCATTGGGCCCGCTCGCGACGATCGGCGGATACGCGAGCGCCTGCGCGCCCTGGCGAAGGAACTCGTGGACGAGCTCGGCCTCGACCTGGTATTCGTGCCAGCCCGGCCGCGCCGCGGCCATCGCACGCGCGTGCGCGTCGGAGGAGATCGACGCCGCGCGGCGCATCAGCGCGAGTTCGTGTGCGTCCTTCACGCGACGCATCCGGTCGAGCACGCCGCGGACGTCGACGATCTGGTCGGGCGCCGAAACGCCGTTGCGAACGCGGCCGCGCACCTCGTTCAGCACCGCGGCGATCCGCCGGTCCCATTCCGGGCTCAGCCCGACGAACGTATGCAGCGCCGGCTGGTCGGCGACGAGGTCGGAGAGCCGGCCGTCGAGTTCGCCGATCGGGTAGGTCTCGTCGAAGCCGAACACCTCGCGCGCGGCATCGGGCCCGTAGCGGAATCCGTCCCAGATCTCCCGCTCGACGTTCTTCTCGCGGCAGAAGAGGATGTGGCGATCGGCGTCCGCACCGGCGACCAGCGCGACGACGGCGTCCGGCTCCGGGAATCCGGTCAGGTAGTAGAAATAGCTGTCGTGCCGGTAGGGCCAGTGCGAATCGCGGTTGCGCAGCGCTTCGGGCGCGGTCGGCAGGACGACGATGCCGCCGCCCTGCTCGCGCAGACGGCCGGCGATCGCGGTGCGACGTTCGCGATGGACCAGATGGGCGTTCTTCATCGGCGCGGCCTCGCCGGCGACCGGGCGCCGGATCGTTCGAGCGGACGCGCATTATAGAGTGTAGAGCGCGCCGGAGCCGCGCATCGGCGCCCGGTCGTCCATCCGCGGAACAACCCCGGATTAGAATCGCGGGATGGCCGCGGACCCTGCCGCCGCGCCGGCCGGCGCCCCCCTGCGCGAGGCGAAGCAGATCCTGCGCGCCCGGATCGTCGGCCTGCGGGACGCCCTCGATGCCGGCACCCGGTCGCGCGCCTCCGCCGCGATCGCCGGCACCGTCGCGTCGCTCGAATCCTTCCTGCGGGCGCACACGGTGCTGCTGTTCGCGTCGTTCGGCAGCGAATGGCAGACCCGGCCGGTGCTCGAGGGCGCGCTGGCGCTGGGCAAGCGCGTGGTGCTGCCGCGCGTGGACCGCGAAGCCCGGGTCCTGCGCCTGCAACGGGTCGCTGATCTCGGGCGGGACCTCGCGCCGGGCGTGTTCGGCATACCCGAGCCGCTGCCGCGATGCGAGACCGTGCCCGATGCCGACATCGACTGGGTGCTCGTTCCCGGACTGGGGTTCGACCGCGCCGGTCGCCGGCTGGGATACGGCGGCGGATACTACGACCGGATGCTGCCGACGCTTCCGGCGCGTGCGCCGCGTGTCGCCGCGGCGTACGCGGTCCAGGTGGTCGACGAGGTACCCAGCGCGCCGTACGATGTCGAAGTCGACGCGCTCGTCACCGAACGCGGGCTCGAGTTCGAGCGGGCACGGCCGGCATGACCGCATCGCGGTCGCCGGATCGGCGGCGCACCGCCGGGTTCGCGCTGGGCCTGACGTTCACCATCCAGACGATCGCGACCTTCGCCTGGAACTCGGCGTCGGTGCTCGCGCCGGCGATCGCGGCCGATCTGGCCGTTCCCGCGCGCTGGATCGGTCCGTTCATCTCGCTCATCTACGTGGGCATGGTCGCCGCGAGCCTGGTCGCCGGCGGCTGGATCGCCCGACTGGGCGCGATCCGGGCCTCGCAGATCTGCCTCGGGCTGTGCGCGATCGGGGTCCTCGCGGTGGCCGCGACCGGCGAGCGGACGCTGGCGCTCGCCGCCGCCGGCGCGCTGGTCTTCGGCCTGGGGTACGGACCGATGACGCCGGCGTCCTCGCACGTCCTCGCCCAGACCGCGCCGCCCTCGCGCCGCAATCTGGTCTTCTCGATCAAGCAGTCGGGCGTCCCGGCCGGCGCCGCGATCGCCGGTGCGACGCTGCCGCCGCTCGCCCTGGCGATCGGGTGGCGCGGCGCGTTCGTGGTCACCGCGGCGGTCGTGCTCGTCGCCGCGCTGTTCGCGCAATCGGTGCGGGCCGCGTTCGACGCGGACCGCCGAGCGGACGCGCCGGTCGCCCTGTCGCACGCGCTCGCCGGCGTCGGCCGGGTCGTGCGCGATCGAAAGCTCGGTGCCCTCGCGTTCGTCGGATTCGCCTTCGCGTCGGCGCAGGTGTGCCTGATGGGCTTCCTGGTCGTCCACCTCACGCTGACCTGCGGCTGGTCGCTGGTCGCCGCCGGGCTCGCGCTGTCGACCGCGACCATCGCCGCGGCCGCCGGGCGGGTCGCCTGGGGCACGCTCGCCGACCGCACCGGCGCACCGTTCGCGGTGCTGGGCACGATCGGTGTCGTCGCCGCTGCTTGCGCGACCGCCTTGAGCCTCGCGCCGGTGACGTGGCCGGACTGGTCGATCCACCTGATCGCAGCCGCGTTCGGAGCGACCGCCATCGGATGGAACGGTGTGCAGCTCGCGGAGCTCGCGCGCCACGCGCCGCCGGGGGAGGCGGCCGCCGTGACCGGGGCGGCCGGCGTGATCTCGTTCACCGGCGTGATCATCGCGCCGCTCGCCTTCGGCGCGTTGTCGGCGACCGCGGGGGGCACGCGTGCCGGATTCGTCGCGGTCGCGCTGGTGGCCGGGTTGACCGGCCTCGCGTTGCTGGGCGCGCAACGGCGATCCCGTCCGGGGCCACGCGACCGAGCGTTGGGCCGAATACCGGAGTAGGCGCTTACTGTCTCATTGATCGCCGGCAGATGGCGGCCTGGCCCGGAGTCGCCAGCCCACAGGCCGAACGTCCGGCACGGTGGGATCGCCGGCGCCATCATTTTGGAAAATATTTCCACATTGTGGTAATGTGCCCGGGCCGACGTGCCGGGAGGACGCGCCGGCCCGGCTCCGCCCCGGCATCCGCGCGCCGCAGCAATACACGCCCGGTCGTCCTCCCTACAATCGTCCCTGCCCCGCCCGGCGGCGGGGGATGACGGAGCCCAGACGACCATGGACACGCCCCATCACGACGATCCCGATCCGATCGAAACGCTCGAGTGGCTCGACGCACTCAACGGCGTCATCGAGAACGAGGGCCCCGATCGCGCGCATTACCTGATCGAGAAGCTGATCGCGCGGGCGCGCCGCAACGGCGCGTACCTGCCGTTCTCGGCGAACACCGCGTACATCAACACGATCCCGACGGACCACCAGGTCCGCCTGCCCGGCGACCAGGCGATCGAGCACAAGATCCGCTCGTACGTGCGCTGGAACGCGATGGCGATGGTGCTGCGCGCGAACAAGGACACGAACGTCGGCGGACACATCGCGAGCTTCGCCTCGGCCGCGACGCTCTACGACGTCGGCTACAACCACTTCTGGCACGCGCCGTCGGAGAACCACGGCGGCGACCTCGTCTACGTCCAGGGACATTCGGCGACCGGGGTCTACGCGCGCGCCTACCTGCTCGGCCGGTTGACCGACGAGCAGATGGACAACTTCCGCCAGGAGGTCGACGGCAAGGGCGTTTCTAGCTACCCGCACCCGTGGCTGATGCCGGACTTCTGGCAGTTCCCCACGGTCTCGATGGGGCTCGGGCCGCTGATGGCGATCTACCAGGCGCGGTTCATGAAGTACCTGCAGGACCGCGGATTCGCGACCACCGAGGGCCGCAAGGTCTGGTGCTTCTGCGGCGACGGCGAGATGGACGAGCCCGAGTCGATGGGCGCGATCGGCATGGCCTCGCGCGAGACCCTCGACAACCT
Source organism: Burkholderiales bacterium (assembly GCA_020851255.1). GTDB lineage: Bacteria > Pseudomonadota > Gammaproteobacteria > Burkholderiales > Casimicrobiaceae > VBCG01. The sequence continues at coordinate 15,311 of JADZDA010000249.1, forward strand.
GATCTTCGTCATCAACTGCAACCTGC
>JADZDA010000250.1 GCA_020851255.1 Burkholderiales bacterium
AAACGCGAAATTCGAGTCTGACCCCATTTCCCAGGGCGAAATTCGAGTCTGACCCCATTTCCCAGGGCGAAATTCGAGTCTGACCCCATTTACCCCAAAATTCGAGTCTGACCCCATTTACCCCATCGGTCCGGTCAGAGCAGGTCCTTCAGCGCCTGATCGTACTGGAGCGTCAAGTCGTCCATTACCTCGAGGATGCGCTCGGACGTCGTCGCGACGTTCTGCAGCGCGCTGCGATCGGCCGTCTTCGCGCCGAGCGCGTTGTCGAAGAACACCCACTGCACATCGGCGAGATCGAGGTCCTGCTTGATCGGTGCGTTGGTGAGCGGCGCCCCCCTGAGCATCGCGAGCGCGGAGACGAACTCCTTCTGGTCGCGCGCGATCTCCGCCGGCGTGACGCCCTGCACGCGCAGGTGGATGAGGAAGTAGTTCTTCGACATCCGCTGCGAGAGCATCCGCTGGCGCCCGGCCACGTTGATGAGCTTCGCGCCGGCCGCCTTGCCCGCCTGCTCGTAGAGGCCGGTCAGCTTGTGCGCGAGTTCGAGCACCTCGTCGGCCTGGGCGTTGAGCGCCGCGAGCCGGGTCGCGTCGTGCTTCGCGACCACCGCCGCCGCCGACAGGAACGGCCGCGCCTTGGCGTCGAGCTGCGTGTAGGTCGCCTTGATCTCGGCCGTCGGCTGCACCCGCTTGAGTTCATCGAGCCCTTCGCCCATCTCGCGCACCGACGTGCGCAGCACATCACCCGCGCGGTCGAGCAGGATGCCGTGGGCGTACTGCGCCTGCGCCTTGACGATCCGCTGCGAGAGCATCCGCATCCGGCCGGACTTGTTGATCGCCGTCGACAGCGACACTTGCCCATGCGAAACATCCGGCAGCGCCGCCGCGAGTCCGGCGACGGTCAGCAGTGCGATGAGTCGGATCATGACGGGCCTCCACTTGTACCGTCCAATGTAACAATTGCCCGTATACCATCGGCGCCGGTCGTCTGGCGCGTTGATTAACGTTTTCCTCGACAAGGATCAAAAGAGACCGACCGGATTCGTGGGACTTTGGAGGCAGATCGCAGGCACGGACAGTCTGCTTGTATGCTACGAAAAACGTCCGCTGATGCCGATTCCAGTCGCGCGCCTCACAATCCCACCGTTCCGGCCGGCATCGCGCGGTGACGACCGCGGTCCGGCGTATCCGCGACCCCACCGACCATGAACCTCCACGCCCAGCTTCTCGAACGCGCCGCCGCCGGCCGGCCGTTGCGGGTCGCCCTGATCGGCGCCGGCAAGTTCGGCTCGATGTATCTCGCGCAGGCGAAGCACACGCCGGGCATCCATCTGGTCGCGATCGCCGACCTGGCTCCCGATCGCGCGAAGGCCTCGCTCGCGCGCGTCGGCTGGCCGCCGGAGCGCTACGCCGCGCGCACGACGGCCGAGGCCGGGCGCAGCGGCACGACCTGCGTCACCGACGACGCCGCGGCGGTGATCGCCTCGCCCGACGTCGAGATCTTGATCGACGCGACCGGCAGCCCTGCGGCCGGCATCCGCCACGTGCTCGCCTGTTGCGCGCAGGGCAAGCACATCGTCATGGTCAACGTCGAGGCCGACGCGCTCGCGGGGCCGCTGCTCGCGCGGCGCGCGCGGGCAGCCGGGATCGTGTACTCGCTCGCCTACGGCGACCAGCCGGCGCTCATCTGCGAGCAGGTCGACTGGTGCCGCGCCGCCGGCTTCGAGGTCGTCGCCGCAGGCAAGGGGACGAAGTACCTGCCCGTGTATCACGAGTCGACGCCGTCGACCGTCTGGCCGCACTACGGCTTCACGCCCGGCGAGGTCGCCGCCGGCGATTTCAACGCGCAGATGTTCAACTCGTTCCTCGACGGCACCAAGAGCGCGATCGAGATGGCCGCGGTCGCCAATGCGACCGGATTGACGCCTGCACCCGGCGGGCTCGAGTTCCCGCCCTGCGGCGTCGACGACCTGCCGCGCGTGCTGCGGCCCCGCGACGAAGGCGGCCACCTGCACCACGCGGGCCAGGTCGAAGTGATCAGCTCGCTCGAACGCGACGGCCGCCCGGTATTCCGCGACCTGCGCTGGGGCGTGTACGTGACCTTCCGCGCGGGCGCCGCGCAAGGCGAGGACTACGTGCGCCGCTGCTTCCGCGAGTACGGCTTCCCTGTCGATTCGTCCGGCCGCTATTCGGCGATGTACAAGCCGACGCACGCGATCGGACTGGAACTGGGCATTTCCGTCGCCTCCGTCGGTTTGCGCGGCGAGCCGACCGGCGCGGCGACCGGATGGCGCGGCGACGTGGTCGCGACCGCCAAGCGCGACCTCGAAGCGGGAGAGACACTCGACGGCGAAGGCGGCTACACGGTTTACGGCAAGCTCGCACCGGCCGCCGACTCGCTCGCCGCCGGCGCGCTGCCGCTCGGGCTCGCGCACGGCGTGAGGCTCGTCCGCCAGGTCGCCGCCCACGCGAGCGTGCGCTGGGCCGACGTCGGTTTCGACGCGGGCGACGAGACGGTGCGCTTCCGGCGCGAGATGGAGTCGGCGTTCGCGGAACGCTGACGCGCCGCGGCGCTCAGCGCCGGAACGTCGCCAGCACCGCGCCCGCCGCGACGAACAAGCCCCCGAACGTCCGGTTGATCCAGCGGACGTGGTGCGGCTCGCGCAGCAGCCGCAGCACTTTCGCGGCGAGCCCGGTGTAGCCGCTCATCACGACCAGGTCGGTGAAGAAGAGCGTCGCCCCGCAGATCGCGTATTGCGGCAATTGCGGCGCGTGCGGATCGATGAACTGCGGCAGCACCGCGAGCATGAAGACGATGCCCTTGGGGTTGGTCGCGTTGACCAGGAAGCCGCGCAGTAGCAGCGCACGCGGCGTCCCGCCTTCGTCGCCTGCCGCAGCGTCTTCGGTCACCGGCGCGGATGGCGCCCGCCACTGCTGGACGCCGAGGTAGACCAGATACGCGGCGCCCAGCCACTTGATCGCGGTGAACAGCGCGGTCGACGCCGCGATCACCGCGCCCAGCCCCGCCGCGACGATCACCAGCACGAACAGGATCCCGAACTGCAGCCCGACGATGTTCCAGAACGCGCGCGCGTAGCCGTAGCGCATCCCGGCCGCCATGCACGAGATCGCGCCGGCGCCCGGCGACAGGCTGATGAGCCACGACGCGACGAAGAACGCGAGCCAGGTTTCGAGCGACATCGCCCGAGTCTAGCAGGGGCCCGCCGCTCGCCGCCCCGGACCGTCTACACCGGCCATTCCGGCGGCGTCAGCACCGCCGGCCCCGAGAGCACGATGCGCACAATGTCCGCCTGCCGGCGCGCGCCCATCTTGTGCATGACCGACTTCACGTGCGAGACGACCGTCGCCCGCGCCACCCCACGACGCTGCGCGTGCTCGTCGAGCTGGTCGCCGCGAATCAGCGCCACCGTCAATTCGGCCTCCGCCGGTGTCAACCCGTAGAGCGCGGCCACCGTGTCCGCCGTCGTCCGCGGCGCGGACACGGGATCGCTGACCAGCAGCAGGACCGCCGGCGTGATGCCGAGCTCGTAGACCCCGCGGGCGTGCGCCGAGCGCACCGGGGCCACGCTGATCAGCAGCGGGGCCGCGCCGCTTCGTGTCGCTCGCATCGATCCGCCGGCGTTCGCCCCGCGGCCTGTCGAGGTGTCGGCGGCGAGGTGGATCAGGCGCTTCAACCGCGCGTCTTCGCTGCGCAGGCCCAACTGGCAACGTCCCTGCGCGTCGAGCGAGAATCCGTTGCGCCGCGCGACGAGGTAGCGCGCGAACGCGTTCATGTGCAATGCGGCGCCGCCGGCGGCCAGGAACAGCACGCCGAACGGCAGCGCGTCCATCTGCTCGATCGCCGCGTCGCGCAGACCGGTGAGCTGGTGCATGCGCAGGTGCATGGCGCTCGCGCGCCTCAGGTGGGGGATCAGCCGCCGGCAGAGGCGCAGCTCCTCCTCGCCGAACGCCCCCTGCGAGGGCGCGCGCAACGAACTCAGCTTCACCGCGAGCGAACCGCGTCTCAGGATGATGCCGCCCAGTGCGAACTTGAGATCCTGCGGCCGCAGCCAGTCGCTGCCCCACTCAGTCGCGAGGAGCTTGCGGTCCGGGTAGAGCATGTCGCTCGTGACCGCGACGCCTTCCTGCAGCGTCGCCTCGTTCTGCGCCCAGACGTTCTTGCGGTCGTAGTGCTCGACCAGGCTCTGCATGTAGGCCGGATCGAAATTGACGACGGCGCCGAGTCCCGGACCGCTGCCGTCGACGACCGATTCCGAGCTCGCGAAGTCGTGCATGAACAGCGCCGTCCCGCGCCCGCCGACCGCACGGGCGAAACCCTCGAGGAACGCGTTCCAGCGGGAAGGATCGAGCGCGGCCTCGTAGACCAGGCCGATCAGGTCGGAGAGTTCGTCGGCGGACGCGACCTTGCTCATGGGCGCAACTCCCGATGTCGGCCCCACCATCGGCCGCGCCGCGACGGGGCGACCCCGGACCCCACGGGGTCCGGGTACGGTCGCTGGCCTCGAACCGTCGCGTTCGCGATGGCGGTACGAAACCATTACCCATCTGAAAATGATGGTATTTGTCGCACATCAAATTTCGCTCGCGCTGCTCGGCCCCTCGGACGAGGACGGCGAACGGCCTCCCCCGCGCGCATCGCGATCGTGAATACCGCGTCGACCTTCGGGTCGCGCAGGCGCTGACGGATGCCGATCGTCTGGCGCAGATGTCGGGTGAGCCGGCGCAGGGCCTCGAATTCCTCGCCGGTCGGGGGCTCCCGGCCGACGCCGCGCATGGCGGTTACGTCGACGATCCTTTCCTCGTCGTCGACGAGCTTGGTCGCCAACGCGTACCGGCCGCCGCAGGGAATGAGGAAGTGCTGATCGAACGGGTCGTCGGCGACGAACGCGTCATCGGAGACGAGATGGACGTGGGACCCCTCACCGAAATTGGCGCGAGTATCGGATCGGCCGAGAAATCCCCTGAAATGGGGAGGTACGCGGGCATGGCCCGGGCGGCGCGCCCCCCGTCCCGACCGTTTGGTCGGGCGCAAAAAAAGCAAAGAGCCGGTTTCCCGGCCCTTTGCCTCACCCACGCGGCGGTGATCGCACCGCGCCTTCAAGAGGAGTCCGGCTGTGACCCGACGGCCGGCTGAAAGTTCGCACGGGTCCCGGACTGCCCGAGGCACGGAGAGTCGGGTAGGCTCGCGCGTCGGGCCGGACCCGCCCGGCCGACTCCGGGTCCGCATGCCCGCGAGCCCAAACCTGGGAACCCCGCCCATGACCCCCGCTCCCGCCCCCGCCCCGGACGCCCCGCCGCGCATCCGCCCGTCGTTCGCGGTAGCGGTCGGCGTCTGGATCGCCTACATGGTCGTCGCGGTCGGGGTCCAGGCGAGTTCGGGCATCGCGTACGCGGACTGGTTCAAGACGGCAGCCAACGCGTGGCGCACCGGGGTCCTGTCGCTCGCCGCCGGCAGCGCGCTGCTCGCCGCGTTCCTCGTCGTCGCGCGGTGGGACCACCTGTGGCGCGAACCGGTCCGCCTGACCACGACGCGGTTGATGAAGACCGCGCTGATCCTGTGGTGGGCGGCGATTTTCCTGCGCTTCGCCGGCGTGCGCTGGAACGAGGTGCCACTCGACCTCCTGGCCGCCATCGTCGCGACGGGGGTCCTGGTCGGTTTCGCGGAGGAGATCCTCTTCCGCGGCATCGTGCTGCGCGGCCTGCGCGAGGGCGGACGATCGGAGGCCGTTGCGGTGGTCTGGACCTCGGTGTGCTTCGGACTGCTGCACCTGCCCAATCTGTTCATGGGCACCGGATGGATCGGCATCGTGCAGATCGTGGCGGCGACCGCGAGCGGCGCGCTGCTCTACGCGTTCCGTCGCGCGACCGGCGTGCTCTGGCCGGCGATGGTCGCGCACGGCGCCTGGGACATCTCGACGTTCGTCGCCGGCGGATACGCGGCGCCCTGGCTCGAGTTCGCGGCGCTCCCGTCGCTGATCCTGTTCCCCGTCCTCGGATTCGCGGTGCTCGGGAGCGTCTGGCGCAACGACCGCGGGACGGCCGTGATTCCCGCGACGGCCGGCTGACGCGCGCCGGCGGAGCGTCACCGCACGACCTGCCGCGGGGACCGCGCGATCAGTACTTGACGCTGCACCCGTACGGCGTGGTGCTCGCGACGCTCACCGGCTTGCCGGCCTTCGCCTCGTTGAGCGCGGCGGTCACGTAATTCTTCGCGGTCCGGACGTCGGCCGGATTCGCGCTGCGCTTGTCGTCGATCGCGCCGGCGTAGACGATCCTGCCGGCCGGGTCGATCACGAACATGTGCGGCGTGGTCTTGGCCGCGTACGCGCGACCCGCCGCGCTCCTCCCGTCGATCAGCACGTGCCGGGGCGCACCGCCCTGCGCCTTCATCCACTCGCCCATCTGCGTGCCGCTCCGGTACTCGGAGTGGCCCTCGCGCGTCGAGTTGACCGACAGCCAGACGACGTCCTTCGCACCCCATTCCCTCTGCAGCGCCTGCATGTTCTTCGAGTCGTAGTGCTTCTGGACGAACGGGCAATCCGGATTGGTCCATTCGAGCACGACGAACCTGCCGCGCTGGTCGGCGAGCTTCACCGTCGTGCCGTTCGCGTCGACCGCGGTGATGTCGGGCGCGATCGTGCCCGGCGTCGCGGCCGAGGCGATCGACGTGAACGCGGCGGCGAGCGCGGCCGAGGCCACGCGCTGGGAGGTGCGTCGGATCGTGTCCTGGGTCATCGCGGATTCTCCGAGAGGGCGAGTGCCGGGCCGCCGAGCGTGGCGAGCGCGTCGTGGACGATCGTGGTCGTGAGCACTTCGGGCAGCAGCAGCGGTTCCTGCCCCGGACGATACAGCACGTAGACCGGGACGCCGTTGCGGCCGAGCGCCGCGAGCGCCCGGGTGATGTCGGGGTCGCGGCGGGTCCAGTCCGCACGCATCAGCGTCACCTTGCGCTGACCGAACGCCGAGACGATCGACGGATCGGTGAGCACCAGGCGCTTGTTGACCTGGCAGGTCACGCACCAGGCGGCGGTGAAGTCGACGAACACCGGACCGCCGGCGGCGAGCTGGGCCAGCTTCGCCGGAGTGTACGGCGTCCAGTGCCCGGCCGTCGCGCCGGTCGACGCGTCGGCCGAAGACACCGGGCCGGGCTCGGCGGTCGCGAGCGGCTTGGCGACGACGAGCGCAGCGGCCGCCGCGGCGATCGCGGCGACCTTCCACACGCGGCTTCCGCCGGTGCGCGACGCATGCCAGGCCCACAACGCGAACGCGACGGCGACGAGCAGGACCGCGAGCCGCAGCATCGCGTCGACGTCGAGCTGCGCGCCGAGCACCCAGGCCAGCCAGGCCACGGTCGCGTAGAGCGGAAAGGCGAGGAACTGCTTGAACCGGACCATCCACGCGCCGGGCCTGGGCAGCACGCGCCGCCACGCGGGGAACCATGCGAGCGCGACGTAGGGCAGCGCCATGCCCAGCCCCAGCGCGATGAACACCGCGAGCGTCTCGGCGGGGGGCTGCGCGAGCGCGAATCCCAGCGCCGCGCCCATGAACGGCGCGGTGCAGGGCGAGGCGACGACGACCGCGAGGATGCCCGAACCGAACGCGTCGAGCGTGCGGTTCTTCGCGGTCCAGCCGCGCACCGACGCCGGTGCGAGCTGTCCGAACTCGAACACGCCGGAGAGGTTCAGCGCCAGCACGAAGAACAGCACCGCGAGCGCGCTCACGACCCCCGGCGACTGGAGCTGGAATCCCCAGCCCAGTTCCTCGCCCGCCGCGCGCAGCGCGAGCAGTGCCGCGGCCAGCGCGAGGACCGTGAGCACGACGCCCGCGCCGTACCAAAGCCCTTCGCGGCGCATCGTCGCCTTGCTGTCGTGGTGCTCGGCGAATCCCAGCACCTTGATCGACAGGACCGGCAGCACGCAGGGCATGAGGTTCAGGATCATGCCGCCGACGAACGCGAGCAGCGCGGCGAGCGCGAGCGACATCGGCACCGCGTTCGCCTGCCGGGGCGGCAGCAACGCGGGCGGCGGCGCCTCGGCCGGCTTGGGACCGGCGACGATGCTGCCCGACAGCGGCACGTCGAGGGTCGCGGCCTTCACCGCGCCGCCGAAGCCGGCGCTCGCGGTGATCACGCCGGCGACGCGCGTGAACCCGGGCGCGAGCTGGTAGGCGACCGGCAGCGTGAGCACGTGCGCGTCGCCCTCGCGCGCGAGCTTCTGCGGCGAAGACGGTTCGATCCGCCGCTCGTCGTACGGGAAGAAATGGACCTTGCCTGGATCGGGCGTGCCGGGGGGCGGCGTCAGTGCGAGCTTCACGCGCGGGCCTTCGCCGGTCGCGGTCACCGTCCAGCCGGCGAGCGGCCTGGGGCTCGCGGCGCGCGCGGCGTCGATCGCGGCGCCCCACTTCGGATGCGCTCCCGCCGACGCGGACACCGGCAGCGCGAGGTCGAGGTCCGCGCCTTCGGGGATGCAGGTTTCCTTGCAGACCAGCCAGTCGGCGCGTGCGGCGATCTTCGCCTCGCCCGCCGCGACGTCGCGCGGCACCGCGATCGCGACCGGCAGCAGGATCTCGCCCTCGTAGCCATGGTTGACCAGCGGCCCGACCGGCAGCGCGTGCGGAGTGGGCCATTCGATCTCCCCGGCAGTCCACCCGGCCGGGAGCTTCCACTCGATCGTCGTCGGCAGGCCCGAATCGCCGGGGTTGCGCCAGTAGGTGTGCCAGCCGTCGCGGTGCTTGATCCGCAGCGCGACGGTCAGCGGCTGTCCTGGCACCGCCGCCGAAGTCGCCGGGACGAGTTCCGCCTCGACGTTGGGCGTCCTGACCGGGCCAGCCGCGTTCGCGCCCGCAGTGCAGACGATCGCGGCCACCATCGAGGCAGCCAAGCGGCGGAACAGCGAATTCATGTGTCGATTCAAGAGGATGTCGCCGGGCAGCGTCCGGGCGGCCGAAAGTGGGGTCAGACTCGATTTTCCCGTAGAGCCTCGATACCGCCGCCGGGTTCCGCGAACCCCTGCATTTTGACGGATATTCCGGCCGATCCGGGCCCGGCGCCGGCCTTGGTAGACTCCGCCAACCGATGAAATTGGGGTCAGACTCGAATTGCCCGGCCCGGTGAGATCGGGAAAATTGGGATCGGGGAAATTGGGGTCCGA
>JADZDA010000251.1 GCA_020851255.1 Burkholderiales bacterium
GCGGCCGGCGCGCCGGCCGCGACGCCGGGCGCGGCGCTCGCGGGCCTGCGGGGCGCGTTCGCGGCCGCGATCGCGTCGCCGGCCTACGCGACCGAGATGGGCAAGCAGGCGGCGACGATCGCCAGCATCTCGCCTCTCGAGGCCGAGGCGCTGCTCGCACGCGAGCGCAAGGTCTGGGTCGATGCGGTGCGCGCGACCGGCGCGTCCGCGTCGTGAGCCCTCGGTGAGCTCGCGGCGCGCGGGAACGGTACACCGGCGGTGATCCACCAGCTTCGCATCTACACGATCGCCGCCGGGCGCCGCGACGCCTACGTCGACCGGTTCGAGCGCCATTGCGCGCCGATCATGCGCCGCCACGGCTTCACGATCGTCGGATCGTGGCTCGCGTCGCACGATGGCCGCGACGAGTTCGTCTACCTGCTCGCGTGGCCGGACGCGCGCACGCGCGACCGGGCCTGGGCGCGGTTCCTCGCCGACGACGAGTGGATCGCGGTCAAGGCGGCCTCGAACGCCGAACAGGGGACGCTCGTCGAGTCGATCGTCGACCGGACGCTCGTCGAGGCCGGTCACGGCCCGGCATCGGCGGTAGGGGCGAGCGGGTCCGGGCCCGGGTCCCTGCGGGTCTTCCGGTGAGCGCGTTCCGCGATCTGGTGCGGGCGCGGCTCGACGACGGCGGCGCGATCCGGATCGCCGGCGCCATCGGGTGCGACGCCATCCCCGCGGCGATCGCCGGCGAGGAGCGCGGCGGGAACCACGCGCTGGTGTTCGAACGCGTGGCCGGCGTCCGTGGCACGGTCGTCGGCAACTTCTACGGGGCGACCGACCGCGTCTGCGCGGCGCTGGGCACCCATGACACCCGCGCGCTGTTCGAGCGATACGACGCGGCGGCCGCGGCGCCGCGCGCGCTGGAACGCCGCTCCCGGCACCGGTTCGACGGCGAATCGACCCGCGGCCCCGATCTCGCGCGTCACCTGCCGGCGATCCGCCACAGCCGCGACGACGCGACCGCCTACCTGATGTCGGGCATCCTGGTCGCGCGCGATCCGGCGGACGGCCGCCACCACCTGTGCTTCGTGCGGATGGCGCTGGCCGGCGGCGACCGGGTGATCGTCAATCCGGCGACCGCGCGCATCCGCGACATCGTCGGCCGCACCGTCGGCGCCGGCGAGGAACTGCCGGTCGCGATCCTGGTCGGTGCGCCCGCGGCGGTCACGCTCGCGGCGTGCGTCACCGCGCCGGTGACCGTCGACAAGTACGCGATCGCCCAGTCGTACGCCGGCGACGAACTCGCGTATTCCGACGACCCGGTGCCGATCCCGCTGACCACCGAGGTCGCGCTGCTCGGTCGCATCGTTCCCGACTGGGTGCGCGAGGGACCGGTCGGAGACCAGAAGGGCCTGTACTCGCTCAAGGAGCGCAACCCGGTCTGCGTCGTCGACGAGATCCGCGTCCGTCACGGCGTGGTCCACCATGTGATCGCCGGCGGCGTGTCCGCGGAGCACGTCGAGCTGGTGACGCTCGGCCCGCGCGCGGTGCTGGAGCGGTTGCGGCGCGGCACGCCCGGCCTGGTCGACTACCGGCTGCCGCGCTACGCCGGTGGCCGGCTCGCGGTGCTGGTCGTCGAGGCGGGATTCGATCCGCGCACGATCGCCGAGCGGCTGTGGTCGATTTCCAGCGTGCGCGGATTCGTCGCCGTGAACCGCGACGTGGACGCCGGTGCCGCCGACGCGGTGCTCTGGTCGATCGTCGAGCGGGCGAAGTCCGCGGAGCACTTCGATTTCTCCGGCGACGACCGGCCGGGCGTGAAGCCGGGCAAGTTCCTGATCGATGCGACCGAGCGCGACCTGGCCGACTGGAACCACCGGCGTATCGAGGTGCTGCGTCCGGCCGCGGACTCGGAACCGGGCTGAACCGCGCGCCCGGATCCGGTCCGCGGCGCGCGCATCCGGAACGCTCGCCCGCGGCGGACGCCGTGTCCGCCGCCGCCCCGGCCGGGCGCCGATTCGGTAAAACTGTCGACAGGCGACTGTTGACGAAGTGGCCGGCTCCGGGCTAGCCTTCGGCCCGACCCCTGTCGCGACGACTCCGCCACCCGATCGCCGATGCCCGCCGACTCCACCGCGACGCCGCCGCCCGGTGCGGGCGACGCACCCCGCACCGCCGCGCTCGCCCGGCGCGCCGCCGCCGCGTTCCCCGACGCGCGCCTGAGCGCGGCGGACACGCGCCCGTTCCCGGTCGTGATGGCGCGCGGCCTGCGCGACCGGATCGTCGACGTCGACGGCCGCGAGTACCTCGACTTCCACCTGTCGTCGGGCGCGCTCGTCCTGGGACACGCGCACCCGGACGTGCTGCCCGCGCTCGAGCGCCAGGTCGCGGCCGGCGGCAACTTCGGCGCGATGAACGAGGCTGCGATCGACCTGGCCGAGCGGATCATCGCGGCGGTTCCGTCGATCGACTCGGTCAAGTTCGTCGTGTCCGGCACCGAGGCGACGCTGCACGCGATCCGGATGGCGCGCGCCTACACCGGTCGCGACCTGATCGTGCGTTTCGAGGGCGCCTACCACGGCCACCTCGACATGGTCTCGCTGTCGAACAAGCTCGCGTCGCTGACCGCGCACGACCGCGACAAGAAGCCGTCGCTGAGGCCGATACCCGACTGTCCGGGCATCCCCAGGGTGATCCAGGAACTGTGCCTCGTCGCCTCGTTCAACGACGCCGACGCGATCCGCCGGATCTTCGTCGACTACGGCGACCGGATCGCCTGCGTCATCATGGAGCCGTTCCAGCGCTTCATCGAGCCGCAACCCGGGTTCCTCGACCTCGTGCGCCGACTCACGCGCGCGCACGGCGCGCTGCTGATCTTCGACGAGATCGTCACCGGCTTCCGCTTCGGGCCCGGCGGGGCCCAGGAACACTACGGTGTGCGACCGGACCTGACGACGCTGGGCAAGATCATCGGCGCCGGCTACCCGAACGGCGCGATCGGCGGCACGGCCGAGATCATGAACGCGGTGGCGGGCAGGAACGCGCGTACGCCGGTGTACATGGCCGGCACCTTCGCCGGGCAGGCGGTCGCGGCGGCCGGCGGCGCGGCGACGCTCGACGTGCTGGCGCGGCCGGGCGCGTACGACACGCTGTTCGCGCTCGGCGAACGCGCCCGGGGCGGACTCGAACGCGCGTTCTCGCGGCGCGGCGTGCCGGGGCGGGTGTTCGGCGTCGGGCCGCTGTTCCACATCTTCTTCGCCGACGCCGACGTCCGCGACGCGCGCGACGCGCTCGCCGAGGACCGGACGCGGCGCAAGCGCGTCTGGGACGCGCTGCTCAGGCGCGGCGTGCACATCACCGGCGCGCGCGGTTTCGTGAGTCTCCAGCACACCGTGGCGACGGTGGACGACTTCGTCGACCGGTTCGACCGGGCGCTGGGCGATCTGTGAGGCGGACGGCGTGATCGAGATCGGCATCGATGTGGGCGGCACCTTCACCGACGTGGTGCTGCTGGACCGGGCCGCCGGGCGGCTCGAGGTCGCGAAGACGGCGTCGACGCCCAGAGACCAGTCGGTCGGGATCCTGAACGGGCTCGCGCGGCTCGGCGTCGACGCGGCGACGATCCGCCGTTTCGCGCACGGGTCGACGGTCGCCACCAACACGGTGCTCGAGCGCAAGGGCGCGCGCGTCGCGCTGCTCACGACCGCCGGGTTCCGCGACCTCCTCGAGATCGGGCGCACGAACCGCTCGAAGGTCTACGACATGAAGCTCGTCAAGCCGGCGCCGCTGGTCGCGCGGCCGCTGCGCTTCGAGGTCCGCCAGCGTCGTTACGTCAACGGCGAGTCGGCGATCGCGCTGGACGAGCGGGACATCGCCTCGGCGGTGGAGGCGTGCCTCGCGCGGGGCGTCGAGGCGATCGCCGTCTGCTACCTGCATTCGTACCTCGACAGCGGCGACGAGGAGCGGACCGCCGAGATCGTCCGCGAGCGGGCACCGTCGATCCACGTGACCGCGTCGGCCGACGTGGTGCGCGAGTACAAGGAGTACGAGCGCTTCTCGACGGCGGCGCTGAACGCGTACGTGATGCCGGTGATGGACCGCTACCTCGCGCGGCTGGAGACCCGGCTCGCTGACGCGGGCTTCCGCGGCCAGGTCGAGATGATGAAGTCCTCCGGCGGCCTGATGCGCGCCGCGACGGCGCGCCGCTACCCGGTCGAGACGCTGCTGTCCGGTCCCGCCGCCGGCGTGATGGGCGCGATCCATGTCGCCGAGCGTTCGGGTTTCCGCAACCTGATCACCTACGACATGGGCGGGACGTCGACCGACGTCGCGCTCATCACCGACGGCAAGGTCGTGCGCACCGCCGAGTCCCGGATCTCGAACCTGCCGATCAAGACGCACATGATCGACATCAAGACCGTCGGCGCGGGCGGCGGGTCGATCGCGGCGCTCGTGGGCGGGCGCACGCTCAAGGTCGGGCCGCACAGCGCCGGCGCCGATCCCGGTCCCGCGTGCTACGGCAAGGGCGGCGACGTCCCGACCGTCACCGACGCGAACCTGATGCTGGGCCGGCTCTCGTCGTCGTACGCGCTGGGCGGCGAGATCCGCATCCGGCCCGAGCGCGCCCAGGCGGTCGTCGGCGAACTGGCGGCGGCGATCGGGCTCGCGCCCGACCGGACCGCCGACGGCATCCTGCGGCTGGTCAACGTGACCATGGCTTCGGCGATCCGCGAGATCTCGATCCAGCGCGGACACGATCCGCGCGAGTTCGCGCTGGTCGCCTTCGGCGGCGCCGGTCCGATGCACGCCTGCGACCTCGCGCGCGACCTGGCGATTCCGCAGGTCGTCGTGCCGCCGGCGCCGGGCAACCTGTGCGCGTTCGGGCTGCTCGTGACCGACGTCGTCGCCGAGCGCTCGGAGACGCTGCTCGCCCGCACCGCCGGGTTCGACCCGGCGGCGCTCGGGGCGCGGCTGGAACGGCTCGCCGGATCGTCGGCCGAGGCGCTCGCGCGCGACGGCATCGCGCGCTCCGCGATCCGGACGATGTGCACCGCCGACATGCGCTACGTCGGCCAGAAATCCGAGCTGCCGGTGCCGCTCGACCTCGCGCGGCTCTCGCCGCAGGCGATCGACGAGGCGTTCTTCGCCGTCTACGCCGAGCGCTACGGGCACACGAAGCGCGTGGCGCCGACCGAGATCGTGAACATCCGCGCGATGGCGGTCGGCGCGATCGAGAAGGCGGACCTCGGGCGGCTTTCTCCGCCCGCGGCCAATCCGGATTTCGACGCGAACGGCGTGCTGTCGCGGCGCCGCGTCTATTTCCGCGAGTCGGGCTGGGTCGACTGCCCGGTGTACGATCGCTACCGCCTGGCGATCGGCGCCGAGGTCGCCGGGCCGGCGATCGTCGAGGAGCTGGGCGCGACGACCGTCGTCGGTCCGCGCGACCGGTTCCGCGTCGATCCGCAGCACAACCTCGTCGTCGACGTGCGCGCCGACGACCCGTCTTCCGCGGAGAGGTGAGGCGATGGTCGATCCGATCACGCTGGAGGTCATCCAGGAGCGGCTGATCTCGATCGTGCGCGAGATGCGCGCGACGCTCGCCCGCGTCGCGTACTCGTCGGTGCTCTACGAGGCGCGCGACTTCTCGTGCGTCGTGATGAACGCCAAAGGCGAGGCGGTCGCCCAGTCCGAGGACAACCCGGGCCACATCATCCCGCTGCCCTGGTCGGTGCGCATCGCGATCGAGCGGTTCGCCGGCGACATCCACGACGGCGACGTGATCCTGATCAACGACCCGTATTCGGGCGGCACGCACCTGAACGACGTCGCGGTCATCTGCCCGGTGTTCGTCGGCGGCGAGCTCGTGCTGTTCCCCGCGATCCGCGCGCACTGGGCCGACGTCGGCGGGATGACGCCGGGCAGCCTGTCCGGGACGTCGACCGAGATCTTCCAGGAGGGCGTGCGCATCCCGCCGATCAAGATCTACGAGCGGGGCAAGCTCGCCCGCGGCGTCGCCGATCTCATGTTCGCCAACATGCGCGTCGAGCCCGAGCGCCGCGGCGACCTGCAGGCGATGATCGAGACCTGCCGGACCGCCGAGCGCCGGATCCACGAGATGGCGGCCAAGTTCGGCATGGACCGCCTGCTCGAGGCGATCGGGCTCGTCCTCGACCGCACCGAGGCGCAGATCCGCGACCTGATCGGCCGCATCCCCGACGGCACCTACGTCTACGAGGACTACCTCGACGCCTCGGGCACGACCGACGACCCGGTGTTGCTCAAGACGCGCATCGACGTCGCCGGCACCGACATCCATGTCGACTTCACCGGCAGCGCCGCCCAGGTCGCCGGGCCGATCAACGCCTCGCTGGCGGTCACGACCACCGCGGTGTTCACGATCCTGAAGACGGTGCTGGATCCGGATCTGCCGGTCAACCACGGCGCGTTCCGGCCGGTCCGCGTCAGCGCACCGGAGGGCACGATCCTCAACGCGCGCTTCCCGGCCGCCTGCGGCGGCTTCGCCGAGATCCGCCGGCGCACGCAGTCGGTGGTCATGGGGGCGCTGTCGCGCGCGCTGCCCGAGGCGATCGCCGGCGACGTCAAGGGCAGCGCCAACCACTGCTACGTCGGCGGCCTCAACCCCGAGACGCGCACGCACTTCATCTTCTACGAGTATCCGGCCGGAGGCACCGGCGGCTGGCTCGAGTCCGACGGCTGCTCGGCGTTCCGCTCGTTCGACGAGGGCGACTTCTCGTCGATCCAGCCGGTCGAGTCGATCGAGAACGAGCTGCCGCTGGTCATCGAGCGGACCGCGCTGCGGACCGATTCGGGCGGACCGGGCCGCACGCGCGGCGGGCTCGGCATCGAGCGCGACGTGCGCGTGGCGACCGAGCGCGCTTCCTACTCGGTGCTCTCCGACCGCTGCATCATCCCGCCGTACGGCCTGCACGGCGGCGCGGCCGGCGCCCCCAACGCCTTCACCGACCGGCACGCAGGCGCCGAGCGCCAGCCTGGCAAGATCCCCGGCAAGGCCACCGCCTGCCCGGTCGTGCGCGGCGATGTCGTGCTGATGCGTTCCGCCGGCGGCGGCGGCTACGGCGATCCGCTCGAGCGCGATCCGCGCAAGGTCGCCGACGACATCGCGCTCGGTTTCGTCACCGAGGCCGGGGCCCGCGAGTCCTACGGCGTCGTCCTCGCGCGCGGCGGCGACGTCGACGAGGCCGCCACCGCGACCCGACGCGCCGCGCTCGCGGCCGGACGCTGCCGTGCCCGCGTCGTCGCGCACGCGCTCGCCGACGGCGAGTACGCGAACGGCAGGCGCTACGTGCAGGTGGCGTCGGCGCTCGCGCGCACGCACGGCCTCGCCGACGGCGCGCCGGTCGAGATCGTCGTCGACGTCGGAGCGCCGCTCCGCGCGTGGACGCGGATCAACGACGCGCTGCCCGACGGCTGCGTCTGGCTGGGCACCGAGGGCGCGGCGATGATCGGCGCCCGCCCGGGGGATGTGGTGCGCCTGCGCGCGCTGGCGCTGGGCGGCGGGAACGCGTCCCTGGCATCGGCCGCGGGCGCGGGCGCACCGACGGCGGCGGCCGCGGGCCGATGAGCGCCGCGAACTTCGACCTCGGGCTCGCGGGACGGCGCGCGGTCGTCACCGGCGGCTCGGGCGCGATCGGCGCGGCCGTGTGCCGGCTGCTCGCCTCGCAGGGCGCCGACGTGTGGTCGGTCGACCGGGAGGCGGCGCGCGCAGCGGTCGACGGGGTGCGTGCGCTGGTCGCCGACGTCGGCTCGCGCGACTCGCTGGTCGCGGCCGCCGGGACGATCGCGGCGCACGGGCCGGTGGACATCCTGGTCAATTCCCACGGCCTGCAGATCCGCAGGAGCGCGATGGAATGCTCCGACGAGGACCTCGCGCGGGTGCTGGACGTCAACGTCGGCGGCTGCTGGCGGACGAGCCAGGTCTTCGCCGCCGACCTGCGCGCGCGCGGCGGCGCGATCGTCAACGTCGCGAGCGTCAACGGCATCGTCGCGGCGAAGACCGGCGCGGCCTACGGCGTGTCGAAGGCGGCGCTGATCCACTTCACGCGGATCCTCGCGCTGGAGCTCGCGCCCCGGGTGCGCGTCAACGCGGTCGCGCCGACGGTCGTGCGCTCGGGCATGACCGCCGACCTGTTCGCGGACCCGGCCTACGAGCGCGGCAAGCTCGCGGCCATCCCGCTGGCGCGTATCCCGACCGCCGACGACATCGCCAACGCGATCGTGCTGCTCGCGTCGGGGCGCACGGCGATGGTCACCGGGCAGACCTGGGTGATCGACGGCGGGATCTCGCTGCCATGAGCGCGACCGCGGCTCCGGCGGACGTCCGTTGGGCGGCGAGCGCGCTCAACGCCGACCCGGCGGTCGTGCGCGAGTCCGCGTTCGCGCCGGGCGTCGTGCTCAACGACTGCACGCTGCGCGAGGGCGAGCAGGCGAGCGAGGTCAACTTCGGCCTCGATGCGCGGCTCGCGATCGCCGAGGCGCTGCACGAGGCGGGGGTGCCGCAGGTGCAGGCGGGTTACCCCGGTCGTTCGCAGATCGACTTCGACACGGTCGTGGCGATCAAGCGCCGGTTCCCGGACTGGACCGTCGAGGCGGTGACGCAGGTGTTCCAGAAGGACTGGCGCGAGCAGATCGACCGTGCGATCCAGTCGGGCGCCGACTGGATCGACCTGATCTACCCGGTGTCGGACATCCGGCTGTCGATCGTGCAGAAGGTCTCGCGCGCGCAGATGCTCGACCGCGCGGCGGAGGCGACCGCCTACGCGGCGGCGCGCGCACCGCGGGTGCGATTCGCGCCGACCGACACCGGTCGCGCCGACGTCGCGTTCCTCGAATCGGTCTACCGCGCCGTGGTCGCGGCGGGCGCGAAGCGGGTCACCGTCGCCGACACCGTCGGCGCGCTGCACCCGCGCGCGACCGCGTACCTGGTCCGCCGCGCGATCGCGGCGGCGGGTGTCCCGGTGCAGGTCCACTTCCACGATGATTTCGGACTCGCGCTCGCCAACACGCTCGCGGCGGCGGAGGCGGGCGCCACCGTGCTCGACGCCACGGTGCTGGGCGCCGGCGAGCGCGCGGGCAACGCGCCGATCGAGGAGCTCGCGGCGGCGCTCGCGGTGTTGCACGGCGTCGACACCGGCGTGAAGCTCGACCGCCTCTGCGCGCTCGCGAGTCTCGTCGCGTCGGTCGCCCGGTTCCCGATCCCGCCGCACAAGGCGGTGGTCGGGACGCGCGCCTTCGCGCACAAGCTGGACGCGCACGTGCTGGGCGTGACGATGGGGCCGGCGGCCTACGAGGCGGTGCCTCCCGAGACGTTCGGCAACGACCGGCACATCGGGCTGGGACGGCTCACCGGCGCCGCCGGCGTCCGCGCGCGACTCGCGCAGCTCGGACTCACCGTCGACGACGCGGCGATCGTCGACGCGCTCGTCGGCGAGGTCCGCGCGCTCGCGGCGGAGCAGGGCGCGCCGATCGGCGACGCGCAGCTCGTCGCGATGCTCGAGCGGTTGCGTTCGGCCGCCTGAGTCGCGGCGGGTTTCGGTCCGCGGGGTGGCGCGTCCGTCGCGCGCCGCGCGGACGGCGGCAGGAGAACCAAGGAGAGTCCCGTGTTGAATGTCAAGCGTTTGAGCCTCGCCGACGCCGAGCTGATCCTCGACGGATGCCAGAGGAAGGCGGTCGAGGTCGGCACGCCCAAGGACATGGCGGTCGTCGACGAGAGCGGCCACCTGATCGCCTTCCGCCGGATGGACGGCGCGAAGTTCACGGCGATCGACATCGCTATCAACAAGGCGTTCACGTCGTCGGGCGGCGGGCGCGCCACGCGCGACTACAAGACGGTCGCCGGCGCCGGCGGTCCGGCGTTCGGCCTGCACACGCAGCACCAGGGGCGATTCACGATCATCGGCGGCGGCATCCCGGTCGTCGTCGACGGGCAGATCGTCGGCGGCGTCGGCATCAGCTCCGGCGCGGCCGACGAGGACCACGCGGTAGCCGAAGCGGGAATCGCCGCGTTCGTCGCGACGCTCAAGAGCTGACCGGTGACCTCCGCCGCGCGCCCGCCGGCCCTGCCGCCGCTGGTCTCGCTGACCGGTCAGATCGAGGCGCACCTCGAGCGGCTGATCCTCGACGGCGGGATCGTCGGCGGTGCGCGGCTGTCCGAGCCCGAGATCGCCGGCTGGTTCGGTAGCAGCCGCGCGCCGGTCCGCGAGGCGCTGCGGCGCCTCGAGCAGGCCGGACTGGTGGCGATCGAGCCGCGCCGCGGTGCGACGGTGAAGGTTCCCGCGCGCGACGAAGTCGAGAACATGCTCGCGGTCCGCGAGGCCCTCGAGGGGATGGCCGCGCGGCTCGCGGCCGAGCGCGCCGACGACGACGACGTGGCGCGGCTGCGCGCCTGTGTCGAGCGGCTGCGCAAGGGCGCGGCCCAGTCGGCGCCGGAGACGCGGGCGGACTTCCACGACGCGCTGCTGCGCGCCGCGCGCAACGACTCGCTGCGCCAGCTCATGCGCGGTTCGATGAACATGTTCCGGATGCTGCGGTCGATCTCCTCGCGCGAGGAGGGCAGGCACGGCGCGTCGGCCGGCGAGCACCTGGCGATCCTGCGCGCGATCCAGGCGCGCGACGGCGATGCGGCCGAGGACGCGGCGCGCGCGCACGTGCGCAAGGTCCGCACGGCGCTGCTGGCCGTGCTCGACCGGACGCGGGCGGCCGGCACCGCCGCGGGCGGGGTCGCGGCGGCCGGCGGGGTCGTCCCGCTGCGTCGCGCGCGGCCGCGATCGGGCTGACCGGCCGGACCGGCGCAGGCGGCATGCCGACTCCCCCGATCGCGTTCCGCACGCCGGCGTCGGACGGCGCGGGCCCGCGTTGCGTCGATCTCGTCGGGACGCTCGCCGCCCGCGGCGTCGATCCGGAGAGCGTGCCGTACGCGGCGCGCGCGGTGCTCGACAACCTGCTGCGCCAGTCGGTGCTCGGCCTGTGCGAGGACGACCGGCTGGAGACGCTGCTCCGCTGGCACGACGCCCCGGCCGACACCGCGATGCCGCTCGCGGTCTCGCGCGTGGTGATGCCCGACTCGAGCGGCGTGCCGCTGCTCGCGGACCTGGCGGCGTTGCGCGACGTCGCGGCCTGCGCCGGCCGCGATCCGGCGGACGTGCGCTTCGCCGTGCCCGCGCACCTGGTCGTCGACCACTCGCTGCAGGTCGACGTGGCCGGCACGCCCGACGCCTCCGCGCGCAATCTCGACGCGGAATTCGCGCGCAACGACGAGCGCTACCGTTTCCTCAAGTGGGCGATGCAGGCGTTCGACGGCATCCGCGTGACGCCGCCGGGGACCGGCATCATCCACCAGATCCACCTCGAGCGGCTCGCATCGCCGATCGTGCGCGATCCGCGCCACGCCGCGCCGACGTTCGGGACCGAACTGGTCGTGGGCACCGATTCGCACACACCGATGATCAACGGCATCGGCGTGCTGGGCTGGGGCGTGGGCGGCATCGAGGCGGAGACCGTGCTGATGGGCGAGCCGTTGATCGTGCCGAAGCCGCGCTGCGTCGGCGTTCGGCTCGCCGGGAGCCCGCGGCCGGGCGTCCTCGCCACCGACATCGCGCTGGCGGTCACGCAGGCGCTGCGCCGCGACGCGCCGGTCGGAGCGTTCATCGAGTTCGTCGGCGAGGGCGTCGACCGCCTGTCGGTGCCCGACCGCGCGACGATCGCGAACATGGCGCCCGAGTACGGCGCGACGATCGGCTACTTTCCGGTCGACGCCGCGGCGATCGAGTTCCTGCGCTCGACCGGACGCGCCGCGACGGATGTCGATCGCGTCGCACGGGTGGCGCGCTCGCTGGGGCTGTACCGCGAGCGCGGCGACCGGCTGCCGGACTACGATCTCGCGCTGACCGTCGATCTCGCCGCGATCGAGCCGGCGATGGCGGGCCCGCGGCGACCCGAGAGCCGCGTCGTCCTCTCGCAGGTCCCGGCGGCCTTCGCCGCGGCGCTCGCCCGCCCGGCGTCCGACGACGGCTACGGCGCCGATGCGGCGGCGGCGGCCGACGTGGATTTCGAAGGCCGGCGCGTGACGCTGCGGCACGGCTTCGTCGCGATCGCGGCGATCACGTCGTGCACGATCACCTCCAACCCGGCGGCGATGATCGCGGCGGGGCTGCTGGCGCGCAACGCGGTCGCGCGCGGGCTGTCGGCCGCGCCCTGGGTCAAGACCTCGTTCGCGCCCGGCTCGCGGACCGTGCCGCGCTATCTCGCGTCGCTGGGACTGCTCGAACCGCTCGCGGCGATCGGCTTTTCCGTCGTCGGCTACGGCTGCACGACCTGCGGCGGCAAGTCCGGCCCGCTCGACCCGCGCGTGGCCGGGGCGATCGAGTCGCGGGGACTCGTCGCCTGCGCGGTGCTGTCGGGCAACCGCAACTTCGAGGGCCGCGTCCACCGGCTGGTGCGCGCGGCCTGGCTCGCGTCGCCGCCGCTGGTCGTCGCCAGCGCGATCGCGGGCCGGATCGACGTCGACCTGGATCGCGACACACTGGGCGTCGACGCGGACGGGCGTGCGGTCCGCTACGCCGACATCGCGCCCGACCCCGCCGAAGTCGCCGCGCTCGCCGGGGGCGTGCTCGCGCCGTCGCTATTCGAGTCTGCGTACGCCGGCGCCGACGCCGGGCCCGAGCCCTGGCTGCGCCTCCCCGCGCAGAGCGGGCCGCGCTACGCGTTCGACCCGGCGTCGAGCTACCTCGTGCGGCCGCCGTTCTTCGACCTGCCGTTCGAGCCGCCGGGCGACGCGATCCGCGACGCGCGCGCGCTCGGTGTGTACGGCGACTCGCTCAACACCGACCACATCTCCCCCGGCGGCGAGATACCGGCCGACAGCGCGGCCGGACGCTATCTCGCCTCGCTCGGCGTCGCGCAGGCGCGGTTCAACACCTACGTCGCGCGCCGCGGCAATCCCGAGGTCATGCGCCGCGCGACGTTCGCCCATCACCGCTGCGCGAACACGATGGCGCCCGATCGTCCCGGCGGCTGGACACGGCTGCTGCCCGGCGGCGGGATCGTCCCGGTGCACGAGGCCGCCGAACGCTACCGCGAACGCGGCGTTCCGCTCGTCGTGCTGGCCGGACGCCACTACGGCAGCGGGAGCAGCCGCGACTGGGCGGCGAAGGGTCCGATGCTGCTCGGCGTGCGCGCGGTGATCGCCGCGTCGTTCGAGCGCATCCACCGGTCGAACCTGGTCGGCATGGGCATCCTGCCGCTCGCGCACGCCGCGGGCGAGGACTGGCGTGCGCTCGGCCTCGACGGCACCGAGGTCTACGACATCGAGGGAATCGCGGCGGCGCTGGCCGACGGCGCGCCGGTGCGGGTGCGCGCGCGCGGCGCGGGGCGCGAGGTGACGTTCGAGACGCGCGCGGCGGTCCACACGGCCGCCGAGGCGCGGCTCCTGCGCGAAGGCGGCATTTTCCGGGCCGCGCGGAGACGTTGGACCGCGCCGGCGGCGACGAACGACGGGGTGGCGGCATGAAGGTGGCGTTGGCACTCAAGGGCGCGGAGTGGGCGATGAACCTGACCGCGGCGCGGCATCCGGCGTTCGCGGCGCGGCTGGCCGGGCGCGACCGGGTCGTCCAGCTCCGGATGCGCGACGCCCGCGGGCCGGCGCGCCACTTCCGGTTCGGATCGGCGCGCGTGCGCTCGTCGCCGGGACTGCACGGCAAGCCCGACGTCGTGCTGACGTTCAAGAACGAGGCGACCGCCTGGCGGATCTTCAAGCCCGGCGCGAAGCGCGGCGACGCGGTCAACTTCGCCAAGAACTTCGCGGTCGAGGTGACCGGCGACGACGAGCTCGCCTGCTGGTTCACCGAAACGCTGAGCCTGATGCGCTCGGTCGGCTGGAAGATCGGCGTCGACGTCGGCCACGGCGAGACACGCTACTGCAACGCGACCAACTCCGGCCCGGTGTTCGTGTACGTGAAGGACGGGAAGATCGTGCGCGTCACGCCGATCGACTTCGACGCCGACGACCCCGAGTCCTGGACGATCGAGGCGCGCGGCCGGTCGTTCTCGCCGCCCCGGCGCACGACGACGACGGCGCACACGCTCGCGTCGAAGTCGATGGTGTACTCGAAGGACCGGCTGCTCCACCCGATGAAGCGGGTGGACTTCGATCCGGACGGCGAGCGCAACTGCGCCAACCGCGGCAAGTCCGGCTACGTGCGGATCTCCTGGGACGAGGCGCTCGACCTCGTGGTCGCGGAGATCCGGCGCGTGAAGCGCGTCCACGGGCACGGCGCGATCATGAACAGCCACAGCTCGCACCACACCTGGGGCAACATCGGCTGCTACGTGTCCGCGTTCAACCGCTGCATGAACGCGATCGGCTACACCAAGATGGTGATCAACCCGGACAGCTGGGAAGGCTGGTACTGGGGCGCGACCCACCACTACGGCTACTCGATGCGGCTGGGCGCCGCGGAACCCTACGGCATGATCGAGGACTGCCTGAACGAGGCCGAGCTGATCGTGTTCTGGTCGAGCGACCCGGAGTCGACCGGCGGGTCCTACGCCGCGTTCGAGGGCACGCTGCGGCGGATGTTCGCCCGCGACATCGGCATCGAGATGGTGCACATCGATCCGCACCTCAACTACACCGCGTCGCTGCTCGGCGGCAAGTGGATTCCGATCGTGCCGGGCACCGACCCGGCGCTCGCGCACGCGATCGCGCACGTGTGGATCACCGAGGGCCTCTACGACCGGGCGTACGTCGCCGAGCGCACGACCGGTTTCGAGAAGTACCGCGACTACGTGCTGGGCGTGGAGGACGGCGTACCCAAGACGCCCGAGTGGCAGGCGGCCGAGACCGGCGTGCCGGCGCACACGGTGCGCGCGCTCGCGCGCAAGTGGGGCACGAAAAAGACCTACCTCGGGGCCGGCGGCAAGGGGACCGCGTTCGGCGGCGCCTGTCGTTCGGCCACCGGCTCGCAATGGGCCCGCGCGATGGTCTGCCTGATGGCGATGCGCGGACTGGGCAAGCCCGGGATCAACTTCGGCAACCTGCAGTACGGCTCGCCGATCGACTACAACTTCTACTTCCCCGGTTACGGCGAGGGCGGACTCTCCGGCGACGTCGAGACGACCGGCGCCGCGGTCCAGCTCTACCAGCGCCAGCCGCAGCTCCCCAGCATGAACGTGGTCGCGCAGCGGATCACGCGCAACCGGATCGCCGAGGCGATCCTGGTCGGCGAGGCGCACGGCCACCCGATCGATCCCAAGTCGATCAACGGGCAGTTCATGCGTTTCCACTACCCGGCGCCCGGGCACTCGCGGGTGCGGATGATGTACAACTACGGCGGCTCGCACTTCGGCACGGTCCAGGAGTCGCACCGGCTGGCCGACGCGTACCGGTCGGACGAACTCGAATTCGTCGTCAACCAGTCGATCTGGCACGAGGGCGAGTCGAGGTTCGCCGACGTGATCCTGCCGGCGTGCACGAACTTCGAGCGCTGGGACATCGGCGAGTGGACGGTCGCCGGCGGCTACTCGCACCACAACAACGGGCAGCTCAACCACCGCGTGATCTCGATCCAGCACCCGTGCATCGAGCCGCTGGGCGAGTCGCGCTCCGACTACCGGATCTTCCTCGAGCTCATGCACCGGCTGGGGCTCGGCACCTACTACAGCGAGGGCCTGACCGAACTCGACTGGTGCCGCAGCCAGTTCGAGGCGTCCGACCTCCCCGGGAGGATCTCCTGGGAGGATTTCCTGGCGCGCGGCTACTACGTCGTGCCGCCGGAGGACACGAAGGCGTCGCCGCAGCCCAACGCGATGCGCTGGTTCGCCGAGGGGCGCCGCAAGGACGTGCCCGAGCCGCATCCGCTGCCCGCGGGCTACGGCGAGCGCTTCCGCGAGGGCCTGCAGACGATGAGCGGCAAGATCGAGTTCGAGGCGTCGAGCCTCAAGATGATCGACGATCCGGGCCGCCCGCCGCTCAACCGCTACATCCCGTCGTGGGAGGGGCGCGGCACGACCGGGCTCTACCGCCGCTATCCGCTGCAGCTCATCACGCCGCATCCGCGCTACAGCTTCCACACGCACACCGACGGCAAGGACACGTTCATCAACGACATCGACGACCATCGCGTGCTCGTCGACGGCTACTACTACTGGAGCGTGCGGATCCACCCCGACGACGCGGCGGCGCGCGGCGTCGCGCACCACGATCTGGTCCGGTTGTACAACGACCGCGGCAGCGTGATCTGCGCAGCGACGCTCACGCGGCGGCTCGCGCCCGGCGTGGTCCAGGCGTACGCGTCGTCGGCCGTCTACGACCCGGTCGGCGCGCCCGAGGCGAGGATCGACCGCGGCGGCTGCGTGAACACGCTCGCGCCGACCCGCTGGCAGACCGAGAAGACCAGCGCGTCGGCGCCCAACTCCTGCCTGATCGAGATCGAGCGCTGGACCGGCGCCGCCGCCGCGCCGGCGGCTAGCCTGGGGGAGGAGGAACCATGACCACCGCCCGCTGGGCGCTGTTCATCGACGTGGCGAAGTGCCACAACTGCCGCAACTGCACGATCGCGTGCAAGGACGAGTACGTCGACAACGACTGGCCGGGTTACAGCGCGCCGCAACCCCGGCACGGCCACGAGTGGATCGCGATCGCGACGCGCGAGCGCGGCGAGGCGCCGATGGTCGACGTCGCGCACCTGCCGTCGACCTGCAACCAGTGCGACGACGCGCCCTGCGTCGCGGCGGCCCCCGACGGGGCGGTGTACCGCCGCGACGACGGCATCGTCATCATCGACCCGGTCAAGGCGCGGGGGCGGCGCGAGATCGTGTCGAGCTGCCCCTACGGCGCGATCGCGTGGAACGAGGCGCTCTCCCTGCCCCAGAAGTGGACGTTCGACGCCCACCTGATCGACCGGGGCTGGAAGGAGCCGCGCTGCGTGCAGGTCTGCCCGACCGGCGCGATGACCTCGGCGAAGCTCGATGACGCGGCGCTCGCGCGCAAGGTCGCCGACGACGGCTACGAGGCGCTCGACTCGCGCGCCGGCGCGAAGCCGCGCGTGTACTACCGCCACCTCGGGCGCTGGTCGAAGCTGTTCGTCGGCGCGACGCTGATCCGGTCGGTGAACGGCGTCGACGAGTGCGTCGCCGGTGCGCGCGCGGCGGTCGTGCGCGACGGACGGGAGGTCGCGACCGCCGTCAGCGATGATTTCGGCGAGGTCAAGGTCGACGGCGTCGACGCGGTCGCCGGTCGCGTGGACTTCGTCGTCGCGATGCCCGGCTGCCGGCCGCTCCGCGTCGACGTCGGCCTGGACGGGACGGACAGCCGATACCTGGGCACGCTGCGGCTCGAGCCCGCCTGACGACGCCGGGACGAGGTGGCACGAGGCGGCGCCCGATCTGGAACGCGATTCCACTTTCGCAACGAGGAGGACGGACATGAAGCGATTCTGGCAGGGATTGGCGGCGGCCTGCGCCGCGGTGGCGATCGTCGCGGCGGCACCGGCCGCGGCCGCGTATCCGGACCGCCCGGTCAAGCTGATCGTGCCGTTCGCGCCGGGCGCGACCACCGACCTGCTCGCGCGGATGCTCGCCGAGAAGCTCGCGTCGCAATGGGGGCAGCCGGTCGTCGTCGAGAACAAGGCGGGCGCCGGCAGCCTGCTCGGCGCGGAGTTCGTCGCGAAGGCGCCGGCCGACGGCTACACGCTGCTGTTCGGCTCCGAGGCGCTGTCGCTGCTGCCGCATCTGCATGACATGCCGTTCGACTGGCGCGTCGACCTGCGGCGCATCACGCACGTCGGTTCGCTGCCGATCCTGCTGCTCGCCTCAGGCAAGCGCGCCGACATCGGCTCGATGCCGGATCTGATCTCGGTCGCGAAGGCCAACAAGGGCAAGCTCAACTACGGTTCCCCGGGCCAGGCGACCGTCCAGCACCTGTCGATGGAGATGTACTCGAAGGCGGCCGGGATCGAGATGACGCACGTTCCGTACAAGGGCGCAGGCCCGGCGCTGCAGGACCTCATCGCCGGGCACATCGATGTGATGCCCGGCGCCGAAGCCTCGGCGAAGTCGCACATCGCGACCGGTGCGGTCAGGCCGCTGGCGGTGTTCTCGTCGCAGCGGCTCGCGGGGTTGCCGAACGTGCCGACGTCGAAGGAGGCCGGCGTGCCGTTCGAGATGTCGTTCTGGTGGGGGGTGATGGTCCCTGGGAAGACGCCACCGGAGATCGCCGCCGAGATCGGGTCGGCGGTGCAGAAGGCGCTCGCCGATCCGGAGCTCAACCGGCGGATCGTCGCCGCGGGCGTGACACCGGCCGGCGGCAGCGCCGAGGACTTCGAGCGGTTCTTCCGCGGCCAGTTCGACGGCTGGGCGGCGGCGCTCGTCCCGCTCAACCTCAAGGTCAAGTGAGACGCCCGCGCGCCGCGCGGCGACCCGTGCGACGACCGGGACCGGTCCGGCGATGAGCGCGATCGGCGCCGCGGGCGCGACGGCCACGAACCGGCGCTGGACGCTCGCGCGGATTCCGGCGGGAGCGCCGCGCGACGACGACTTCGCGCTGGACGAGGCGCCGGCGGCGCCGCCCGGCGACGGCGAGGTCGCGCTCGCGACCGTCTACGTCTCGGTCGATCCCTACCAGCGCAACTGGATGGCCGGCGGCGGCAACTACGGCGCCGCCGCCGTGCCGGGTGCGACGGTGATCGGACGCGCGATCGGCGTGGTCGTCGCCTCGCGCGCACCCGGTTACGCGCCGGGGGACTGCGTGGTCGCCAACACCGGCTGGCAGACGGCGCCGGTCGCCGCCGCGACGTCGGTCGAGCGGATCGACCGTGCGCTCGGGCCGCTGCCCGCGTGGCTGTCGGTGCTGGGGTCGACCGGGCTGACGGCGTGGGTCGGCATGACCGACATCGGGCGGCCGCAGACCGGGGAGACCGTCGTCGTTTCCGCCGCGGCCGGTGCGGTCGGCTCGGTCGCCGGCCAACTCGCGCGGATGGCGGGCGCGCGCGTGGTCGGCGTCGCCGGTGCGCCGGACAAGTGCGCGCGCGTGGTATCCGAACTCGGTTTCGACGCGTGCGTCAGCCATCGCGACCCGGACCTCGGCGCGGCGCTCGCGCGCGCCTGTCCCGAGGGCGTCGACGTGTATTTCGACAACACCGGCGGGCGTGTCAGCGACGCGGTGATGCGCCTGATCGTGCGCGACGCGCGGATCGCGCTGTGCGGCCTGGTCGCCGAGTACGGGGCGGGCGCGCACGGGCACGACTTCCGCCCGCTGCTCGCGAACCAGGCGCTGGTGCGCGGATTCTCGGTCCGGCGCAATCTCCACCGGATGGCCGAATACCGCGCGCTGGCCGCGGACCGGATCCGGTCGGGCGACCTGCGGCACCACGAGGACATCGTCGATGGCTTCGAGCGCGTGCCCGAGCATTTCCGGGCGCTGCTCGACGGCCGGACGATCGGCAAGGCGCTGGTGCGCATCGCCGCCGAGCCCGCGCCGCGCTGAGCGGGGCGGACCGCGCGTCCCGACCGGCGGATCAGGTCGCCGCGACCGCGGCAGGCGCGTCGGTCGTGTCCCGCCGGTGACCCAGCCGCGCGAGCACCGTGTCGGCGAGGTCGCGCGCCGCGGTGTCGACCTGCGGCGGCAGGCGGACCGGCGCAACGATCTCGAGCAGTTGCTTGGTCGCCGAGATCGCCGGAACCGGTCGCAGGATCCGGGACGCGCAGCCGCCCAGCGAGCGGCCGAGCGCGCGCTCCGCCGCTTCGCGCTGCCAGACATTGGTCGGCCACTGCGACGGCAGCGCGTACGCGCCGGGAAACCGCTCGAGATCGCGCAGGACCACGCGCAGGTCCTCGGGCGAATCGCGGAACGGCAGCAGGACGAGGTCGGCGAGCGCCGCGAGCCGTTCGTCGGTCTGCGGGCGATTCGCGCCGCCGTCGAGCACGCCGTACCAGCCATCGACGTTCGCGAGCTTGGCGGCGACCTTCTCGAGCGCCTCGGGCGTGCGCGCGTCGACCGGCAGGTAGCGGCGGTGCTGCTTGGACAGCGGCTCGCGCCCGGCGTCGGTGGTCGCCGCGACGACGCGGTGGCCGGCGAGCGCGAGCCCGTGCGCGACCAGGTGCGTGAGCGTGGTCTTGCCGGTGCCGCCCTTGTTGCCGAGGATGCCGATGATCGTGGCCATGCGCGCGTGTCCCGGGCCTCGCGGGAACCGTCAGGCGAGTCTATCGGCGCGGGCGCGGGCGGGCGCCGGGCACAGCGGTCGAATCCGCCCTCATTTCCCCGGACGGGCCCGGCCCGGCCGGCGGCCGGACCCGGCGGTCAGCTCAGCGCCAGGAAGGCCGCGAGCGCCGCGCCCAGGAGGGCGAAGGCGATCGCGAAGACGAAGGCCAGATCGACGCCCCGTCCGGCCGGCAGGTCGTCGTCGGGGAGCGTGCGGACGAACCGGACGTGCTGGACCGCCGCGAGCACGATCACCGCGACGCCGGCGACCACGAGCAGCGTGCCGATGACATTGGAGGCGACGGCGTGCCCGGGGCGCGCGACCATGCCCGCCTGCTGCGCGAACAGCGCGAGGAACAGCCCGAAGCGCTCGACGACGAACCCGAGCGCGATCACCGTGATGCCGGTGCGCACCCAGGCGAGCAGCGTGCGCTCGGCGGCGAAGTAGACGCGGGGATCGCTCATGGCGGGTCCGCGGGCGCGCGACGGCGCGCCCGTCGTTCATGAGACCCGCGGTCGGGGGCGCCGATGCCCGGGGCGCTTCAGGGCGCCGCGGATTCGTCGCGTCCCTGGATCGACGTGAGCCAGGCGAGGATGTCCTGGGTCGTCTTCGCGTCGAGCCGGTTCAGGATGCCGCCGGTCTCGACCTCGTCGTGCGGCCGCTCGCCCTTGACGAACGCCGCGACCTGCCTTTGCAGGTACTCGGTGTACTGGCCGACGAGCCGGGGGAACTTCCGGCGTCCGAGCCCGGTGCGGCCGTGGCAGGACGCGCACTCCTTCGCGTAGGTCCGTTCCCCCGCCTCGACGTCGCCGTCGGCACGCGGGACGATCATCACGCGCTCCATCGCCCGCAGGCGCGCGAGCGCGTCGTCGCCGTCCTTGAACTCCGGCGGATGAGTGGGCAGCCGGATCGACGCGAGGTACCCGGCGACGTCCTCGATGTCGGCATCGGGAAGCTCGCGGTCCTGCGTGTACGGATACATCGGGATGTTGATCCGCGTGCGCGCGCGGAACGACTTGAGCGCGTCCTTGAGGAACTCGGACGACTGGCCGGCGATCCGCGGATACTCGCCGCGCTTGCCGCCCTGCCCGAACTCGCCATGGCACGCCGCGCAGACTTCGTTGATCTCACGGCCGCGATCGAGGTCGGCCGCGGGGAGGGCGGTGGCGGCGAGCGCGGCGCAAAAAGACACGACCGCCGCGCCGCACGCGTGCGCAGGACGCATGGCGGTGGTCGCGTGGCGAGACGAAGAATCGCGGTGGTGGCCGCCATCGAATTGTCGTTTGTGCAGCGCAAGGCAAACTTAACCTGCATCAAGTACACGCGTCATCGTCAGGGGGATCGTGGCGACATCGGAATTTCGTGTCACCGCTCCGGGGAGATCCTCCATGAAAACGAGAAAGCAGTGGGTCGCACCGATCGCGCTCGCGACGGCGGCGGCCTTCGGGCCGGCCGCATGGGCGGCCGAATCGCTGCAGGACGTGATGCAGCGCCGCGGCCTGTCGCAGCAGGACCTGCTGGCCGCCGCCAAGACCTACGTGCCGACCGGCAAGCGCGACGACTTCGTCGTGTTCAGCTCCGGCGGGCAGAGCGGCCAGGTCATCGTCTACGGCGTGCCGTCGATGCGCATCCTCAAGTACATCGGCGTGTTCACGCCCGAGCCGTGGCAGGGCTACGGCTACGACGCGAACTCCAAGGCGGTGCTGGACCAGGGCAAGATCGACGGCAAGACGATCACCTGGGGCGACACGCACCACCCGGCGATCTCGGAGACCAACGGCGAGTACGACGGGCAGTTCCTGTTCATCAACGACAAGGCGAACCCGCGCCTCGCCGTCATCGACCTGCGCGACTTCGAGACCAAGCAGATCGTCGTCAACCCGATCTTCAAGTCCGAGCACGGTGGCGCGTTCGTCACTACCAACACCGAGTACGTGATCGAGGCCGCGCAGTACCCGGCGCCGCTCGAGCCGAAGAAGTTCTTCCCGCTCGAGGACATGAACGAGAAATACCGCGGCGGCGTGACGTACTGGAAATTCGACCGCAAGGAAGGCCGGCTGCTCCCGGGCGAGTCGTTCAGCTTCGAGCTGCCGCCGTACTGGCAGGACCTGTCCGACGCCGGCAAGGGCGTGTCGGACGGCTGGATCTTCATGAACTCGTTCAACGTCGAGCGCGCCACGGGCGGCATCGAGAACAAGAACCCGCCCTTCGAGGCCGGCGCCTCGCAGCGCGACATGGACTACCTGCACGTGATCAACCTGAAGAAGGCGATCGAGGTGGCCCGGTCCGGCAAGACCGAGGAC
>JADZDA010000252.1 GCA_020851255.1 Burkholderiales bacterium
GAGAAGCCGTGCAGCCAGTCCATCGACGAGACGTGCAGCCGGTAGGTCTTGCCTTCCTCGAGCTCGAGCATCGGCCACCACTGCCACAGCCGGGAGATCAGGTAGACGTCGCTGCCCGCGGGCGGATGGACGACCGGGATCTTGAGGTCGGTCTCCTCGCGGACCTTGTACTTGTCGACCATCGCCTGCGTCTTCGCCTGGAACATCTCCGGCGTGGTCTTGTACGCCTCGTTGGAGAGGTTCTGCTTACCGTAGACGTGCCAGAACGGCATCATGAAGAACATGATCAGGCACCAGATGAACGCGATCGCGATCCAGGTGCCTTCGACGCGGTCCAGCGGCTGCTTCCACCAGACGCCCTGCGGGGGGACAAGTGCGCTCATGATTCGATCTCTCCCTTTCTCGGTCGCGGCTCGCCTACTTGGCGACCGGGATGCCGACGATCTCCATCACGCCCCACACGATGTAGAGCACGGTGGGCATCGCGACGCCGACGAACAGCAGCAGGAACGGGTTGTCGAGCAATTGCTGCATCGCCGGAACGGGTTCCTCCGGAACATCAGCGGTCGACTCGGGGTTGTGCGCAGCGGCCATGGCGGAACCTCCCTTTTTTGAACACGACGACCGCGCACGACCCTCCCGTACGCGGTAATGCGCAGAATTCTCGGGCCGGGGGCCGATTCCCTGAATTGATACCTGTCAAGAACCGGGCAGAAAGTGCGGCCCGAATGAGCGTTCCTTGACCGGCCGGTCTCCGGAGCGGGACGCTGCGGTGCGGTAAGATTGCCGGAATGACCGCGACCGCAGAACCATCTTCGCCCCACGGCGGCGCCGGTCGCAATCCCGCGCGTCCCGTCGCGCTGTGGCTCAGCGCCTGCTGCGCGCTGGTCTTCGCGATGGTCGTCGTCGGCGGCGTGACCCGGCTCACCCATTCGGGCCTTTCGATCGTCGAGTGGCAGCCGATCGTGGGGACCCTGCCGCCCCTGAACGACGCGCAGTGGCAGGAGACCTTCGGCAAGTACAAGCTCACGCCCGAATACCGCCTCGTCAACGCGGGCATGTCGCTCGCCGAATTCAAGGGCATCTTCTGGTGGGAATACTTCCACCGGCTGCTCGGGCGGTTGATCGGATTCGCTTTCCTCGTCCCGTTCGTCGTCTTCGCGGTCCGGCGCCGGATCCCCCCCGGCTGGGGCTGGCCGCTGGCCGGCGTCTTCGTGCTGGGCGGCCTGCAGGGCGCGATGGGCTGGTACATGGTCAAGAGCGGGCTGGTCGACGATCCGCGCGTGTCGCAGTTCCGGCTCACGGCGCACCTGGGGCTCGCCTTCCTGATCTTCGCCGCGATGCAATGGATCGCGATGAGCCTGCTCGCGCCGTCCCGCGGCGGGCCGCGCGGCGCGGCCGGGCACTCGGCGCGCGCCTGGGCGATCGGCGTTTTCGCCCTCGTCGTCTCCATGGTCCTGACCGGGGGGCTCGTCGCGGGCATCCGCGCCGGGTTCGCGTACAACACGTTCCCGCTGATGAAC
Source organism: Burkholderiales bacterium (assembly GCA_020851255.1). GTDB lineage: Bacteria > Pseudomonadota > Gammaproteobacteria > Burkholderiales > Casimicrobiaceae > VBCG01. Next base: position 1,524 of record JADZDA010000252.1, read on the forward strand.
GGCGCGATCGTTCCCCCCGAGATCCTCATGATCGAGCCGTGGTGGAGGAACTTCTTCTGGAACATGGCGACGGTCCAGTTCGACCATCGTCTGGGCGCCTGGCTGCTCGCCTTCCTCGTGCCGGTGCTATGGTGGAAGGTGCGAGGCGCCGACCTGGCGCCGCGCGTGAGGCTCGGCGCGAACCTGCTGCTGGCGATGCTCGTCGTGCAGGTCGCGCTCGGCATCGCGACGCTGCTGCTGGTCGTCCCGCTCGCGCTTGCCGCGGCGCATCAGGCCGGTGCCGTGGTCCTCTTCGCGCTGGCCCTGCACCTCGTCCACGCGCTGCGCTGACGCGTTCCCGATGGTGGGAACGCGCGCGGCCCGGCTCCGCCTTTCGATCGGATCGCGTCCGCGCGCGTCGCCGACGCTCTCGCGTCGCTTGACCGGCATCAAGGAACGATCGCCCCGGTGATCGGGCAGAATGGGGCCTCGCGATTCGATCGCGCCACCGCTCTCCGTTTCCGGGGGAGCACGAAACGGCGACCCGACATGACCGGACCGAAGCACCGCCACGAAACGCTCGACGTGCGTGGCATGCAGCCGCCCGAGCCGATCGAGCGCGTGCTCGAGACCATCGGCGACTTCAAGGCCGGGGATACGCTGAGGCTCGTCATCGACTGCGAACCCAAGCCGCTGTTCCGCATCCTGCAGGCGAACAACTACGCCTGGCGGATGGAACCGGGCACGCAGTCGCTCTACGAAATCACGATCTGGGCGCGCGAGTAGGCTTCCCGCCGCTCGCCGCGCACGGGCCGCCGTCTCCGACGTCCGCATCGACGACCGAATGACCGTCGACTACCGAGCGGTGATCCGCAACATCGGACGCGGGGCCGGCGGGCTGCGCGACCTCGACCGGGCGCTCGCAGCCGATCTCTACGCCGCGATGCTCGACGGCGAGGTGCCCGACCTCGAGCTGGGCGCGATCCTGATCGCGATGCGGATGAAGGGCGAGTCGACCGACGAGGCGCTCGGCTTCCTCGATGCGCTCGCGCCGAGGACCGCGCGGCTCGAGCTGCCGCCGAACCTGCCGCGGCCGGTCGTCCTGCCGAGCTACAACGGCACCCGGCGCGGGCCCAATCTCACGGCGTTGCTCGCGCTCCTGCTCGCGCGCTACGGCGTTCCGGTGCTCGTCCACGGGCACGCGGCGCCGGCCGAAACGCAGACCGCGGAGGCCGACGCCGCCGCGAGGCCCGCGCGCGTGTCGACGGCCGCCGTGCTCTGGGAACTGGGCGTCGAGCCGGCGAAGAGCCCGCGCGACATCGAGGAGCGTCTGATCAAGCGCCGGATAGCCTACGCGCCGACGTCGGTGCTCTCGCCGGGACTCGCGACGCTGCTCGCGATGCGCGCGCGACTGGGCGTGCGCACGCCGGCGCACCTGCTCGCGCGGATCATCGCGCCCTACCGGGGCCAGGCGGTGCGGGTGGTGAGCGTCGCCGATCCGGACGACCTCCCGCGGATGCGCTCCCTCGTCGCCGCCACCACCGCCGACGTCCTGCTGCTGGTCGGCACCGAGGGGGAGCCCTTCGCCGACCCGTTGCGTTGTCCGCGCATCGAGAGCTACCGCCAGGGCGTGCTCGTGCGCACCGTCGAGGCCGACGACGCGCCCATCGAGCCGCCGTCGCCATTGCCGGGCGCCTGGGACGCGGTGTCGCTGGGCGCCTGGATCGAGGGCGCGCTCGCGGGCAGCGAGCCGGTGCCCCGCCCGATCCTCCAGCAGATCGGCTGCCTGCTCGAATCGGCGCGCGAACCCGCGCCGGCGGCGCAAGCGGCCTGAGCGGGTCCCCGCGTTCCGGAGCGGTCGCGACCGCTGTTCCTCGCCGGCGGGCGTCCGCGGGCCCGCCGCGACGCACCCGAACAGCGGGCCCGACGTCCGGGGCCGGGCGGTTGCTCCCTGCCGGCGCGAGCGCCCCGGCAGCGTCAGCTGACCCTAGTCCGCCGCCAGCGCGTACGCTTCGGCGATCGATCGCATCGCGTTCACCTCGTCGGCGACCGAGACGACCTCGCCGACGATGATCAGCGGCGGCGGGACCAGGCCCTCGGCGGCGACGAGGCGGGCGAGCGTGCCCAGCGTCCCGACGACAGATCGCTGGCCCGGCAGCGTGCCGCTCTGCACGACGGCCGCCGGCGTCGAGGCCGCCCGGCCGTGGGCGATCAGCTGGTGGCACAGGTCGGGGAGCGCCGCGAGTCCCATGTAGACGACGAGCGTCTGGCGCGGGCGCGCGAGCGCCGGCCAGTCGAGGTTCATCGTGCCGTCGCGCAGATGGCCGGTGACGAACGTGAGGGCTTGCGCATGATCGCGGTGCGTGAGCGGGATGCGCGTGGACGCCGCGATGCCGCAGGCGGCGGTGACGCCGGGGACGATCTCGAAGGCGACGCCCGCGCGCGCGAGTTCCTGCGCCTCCTCTCCGCCGCGGCCGAACACGAACGGGTCGCCGCCCTTCAGCCGCACGACGCGCTTGCCTTCTCCTGCGAGCCGGACCAGCAGCGCGTTGATGTCGCCCTGCGGCAGCGTGTGGTGCGATCTCTCCTTGCCGACGTAGTGGCGCTCGGCGTCGCGGCGCACCAGCGCCATCACGCCCGCGCCGACCAGATGATCGTGGACGACCGCATCGCAGTCGGCGAGCAGGCGCGCGGCCTTGAGCGTCAGGAGTTCGGGATCGCCCGGGCCGGCGCCGACCAGGTAGACGATGCCGAAGCGAGCACGCGCCGGGGCGACGTTGGCGGGCGACGCGCCCGCGGCGCCCGCACCCGGGGCCGTGCCGGCCGTCGGCGACACGAGCGCGCAGCGCGTATCGCCCGTCGCCGTGTCTCTCGGGAGTTTCCCTGCGTGCATCACCTGCGCCTCCGGTCCTCCGCCGCCCGGCTTTCTTGCAGCGGATCAAGTTCCCGCAATCTATGAGGGGGTGACGGCGTCGCCCTTGATTCTCGTCAAGGAAGGCGCCCTAGGGGAAACGAAAATCCCCTACGAGCGAAACGATCCCGTTCATCCGGCGGGCTTCCACGAGGGAGAGGAAAGTCATGGGCAAACGCAGACAGTGGTTGATGGGTGCGGCGATGGTGGCGGCGCTGCCGCTCGCCATCTCGCAGGCCTTCGCGCAGGCGGCTCCCGCGGCCGGCGCAGCGGCGCTGACCGCCGACGAGAAGGCGACGGCGAAGAAGATCTACTTCGAACGCTGCGCCGGATGCCACGGCGTGCTGCGCAAGGGCGCTACCGGCAAGAACCTCGAGCCGCATTGGACGCGCAAGCTGCCCGACGGCTCGACGCAGGAAGGCGGCACGCTCAAGCTGGGCAAGGATCGCCTGGACAAGATCATCGCCTACGGCACCGAAGGCGGGATGGTCAACTTCGACGACATCCTGTCCAAGGACGAGATCTCCCTGATGTCGCGCTACATCATGGAGACGCCGGACGTTCCGCCCGAGTACAGCCTGAAGGAGACCACCGACTCCTGGAAGGTGATCGTGCCGGTGTCCGAGCGGCCGAAGAAGCAGATGAACAAGTTCAACCTCAAGAACATGTTCTCGGTCACGCTGCGCGACACCGGTGAAGTCGCGCTGATCGACGGCGACACCAAGGAGATCCGCTCGATCGTCAAGACTGGATACGCCGTGCACATCTCGCGGCTGTCCAAGTCGGGCCGCTACGTCTACGTGATCGGTCGCGACGGCCGCCTGTCGCTGATCGACCTGTGGATGGAGAAGCCCGCGGTCGTCGCCGAGGTCAAGGTCGGCTTCGACGCGCGCTCGGTCGACACCTCCAAGTTCAAGGGCTTCGAGGACAAGTACGCGATCGCCGGTTCCTACTGGCCGCCGCAGTACGTGATCATGGACGGC
>JADZDA010000253.1 GCA_020851255.1 Burkholderiales bacterium
GAACTGATCGACGGCTTGTTCGCCCGCATTCTCGGCGGCGCGCTCGATACCCGCGTCGACGCGGCGGTGCTGCCGCTCGCCGCATCCGGTGCGGAGTGGATGATCACCACCGACGGCTTCACCGTCGAGCCGCTCGAATTCCCCGGCGGCGACATCGGCAGCCTCGCCGTGCACGGGACGATCAACGACGTCGCGATGGCCGGCGCGCGGCCGCTCTACCTGGCCGCCGCGTTCGTGCTGGAGGAGGGCTACCCGCTGGCCGACCTGAAGCGCATCGTCGCGTCGATGGCGCGCGACTCGCGCGAGGCGGGCGTGCCGATCGTCACCGGCGACACCAAGGTCGTCGAACGCGGCAAGGGCGACGGCGTGTTCATCACGACGACCGGCGTCGGCGTCGTGCCGCCGGGCGTGGAGACCGGCGGCGACCGCGCGCGTCCCGGCGATCGCGTGCTGGTGTCGGGTACGCTCGGCGACCACGGGGTCGCGATCATGGCGCAGCGCGAGAGCCTGGGGTTCGCCACCGGCATCGTGTCCGATTCCGCGGCGCTGCACGGGCTGGTCGCCGCGATGGTCGGGGCGGTCGCGTCGATCCGCGTGCTGCGCGATCCGACGCGCGGCGGCCTCGCGACGACGCTCAACGAGATCTGCGCGCAGTCGGGCGTCGGCATGCTGATCGACGAATCCGCGCTGCCGGTCCGCGCCGAGGTGGCCGCGGCCTGCGAGCTGCTGGGCCTGGACCCGCTCTACGTCGCCAACGAGGGCAAGCTCGTGTGCGTCTGCGCGCCGCAGGACGCGGAGCGCCTGCTCGCGGTCATGCGCGCGCACCCGCTGGGCGCCGACGCCGCGCTGGTCGGCTCGGTCCACGAGGATGCGCACCGGTTCGTCCAGATGCAGACGACCTTCGGCGGGCGTCGCGTCGTCGACTGGCTGGTCGGCGAGCAGTTGCCCAGGATCTGCTGATGCGCATCCTGCTGCTCACCCACAGCTACAACAGCCTGGCGCAGCGGCTGCACGCCGAGCTCGCGCGCCGCGGCCACGACGTCTCGGTCGAGCTCGACATCGCCGACGCGGTGACCGCGGAGGCGGTGGCGGCGCATGCGCCGGACCTCGTCGTCGCCCCGTTCCTCAAGCGGGCGATCCCGGAGTCCGTGTGGCGGCGCGTGCGCTGCCTGGTCGTTCATCCGGGCATTCCCGGCGACCGCGGTCCGTCGTCGCTCGACTGGGCGATCCTGGACGGCGAGGCGACCTGGGGCGTCACGGCCCTGCAGGCGAACGCGGTGATGGACGGCGGCGACGTCTGGGCGCACCGCGAGTTCGCGTTGCCGGCGGCACGCAAGAGCAGCGTCTACCGGCACGAGGTCACCGAGGCGGCGGTCGCCGCGGTGTTCGAGGCGATCGCGCGCATCGAACGCGGCGACGCGCGCGGCGAGCGGTTCGAACCGGGCGCGCCGGGCGTGCGCGGCAGGCCGCGGCCGCCGGTGCGCGCGGACGAGCGCCGGATCGACTGGTCGACCGAGCGCACCGGCGCGGTCCTGCGCAAGCTCTGGTCGGCCGACGGTGCGCCCGGGGTCGCCGACCGGGTCGGCGACGCGGACTGCCGGCTGTTCGACGCGCACGCCGAGACGCGCCTCACCGGCCGTCCGGGCGAGTGGATCGCCCGGCGCGCCGACGCGTTGTGCCGGGCCACCGTCGACGGCGCGGTGTGGATAGGTCACGTGCGCCGGCCGTGCGACGCGGGCGATTTCAAGCGGCCGGCGGCGCTGGCGTTGCCCGAGGTCGCCGCCGGCGTCCCGGTGCTCCCGCTGCCGGCGCTGCCGCCGCGCGAGACGGGCACGTGGCAGGACATCGGCTACGAGGAGCGCGGACAGGTCGGCATCCTGCGCTTCGATTTCTACAACGGCGCGATGTCGACATCGCAGTGCGAGCGGCTGCGCCGGGCGTTCGTCGAGGCGACGCGCCGGCCGACCCGCGTGATCGTGCTCGCCGGCGGGCCGGATTTCTGGTCCAACGGCATCCACCTCAACGCGATCGAGGCGGCGGAAAGCCCGGCCGACGAGTCCTGGGCGAACATCGTGGCGATCGACGACCTCGCGCAGGCGCTGCTCGAATGCCGGACGCAGCTCACCGTCGCGGCGCTCGCCGGCAACGCGGCCGCCGGCGGCGTCTTCCTCGCGCTCGCCACCGACCGCGTGATCGCCCGCGACGGCGTCGTCCTCAATCCGCACTACAAGACCCTGGGCAATCTCTACGGGTCGGAGTACTGGACTTACCGGCTGCCCGCACGGGTCGGCGACGCGGGCGCACGCGCGCTGATGGAGGAGCGACTGCCGATGCTCGCAGCGGACGCCGGGCGGCGCGGGCTCGTCGACGCGGTCGGTTGCGCTCCCGCGCAGGCCTTCGATGCGGAGGTCGCCGACGTCGCGGCGTCGATGGCGGCCGACGCCGGATTCGCCGACGCGCTGGCGGCGAAACTGCGGCGGCGCGACTCCGACGAGGCGGTGAAGCCGCTCGCGCGCTACCGCGACGAGGAACTTGCGCGGATGCGTCTCAACTTCTACGGCTTCGATCCGTCCTACCACGTCGCGCGCTACCATTTCGTCCACCGCGTGCCGCACGCCTGGACACCGCTGCACCTCGCGCGCCACCGGCGGCGCATCGCGGCGGCCGGCGCGGTCCGGGCCGTGGCGGCGTAACGGAACATGGCCACGAACCCCGCGATCCTCGTCGTCGACGACGAACTGCGTTCACGCGAGGCGCTGCGGCGCACGCTCGACGAGGAGTTCGTCGTCCACGACGCGGCCGGCGCCGACGAGGCGCTCGCGGTCCTCGAACGCGAGACGGTCGCCGTCGTGCTGTGCGACCAGCGCATGCCCGGCACGACCGGCATCGCGCTGCTCAAGCAGATGCGCGTGCGCTGGCCCGACATCATCCGCATCGTGCTGTCCGGATACACCGACACCGAGGACATCATCGCCGGCATCAACGAGGCGGGGATCTACCAGTACCTGCTCAAGCCCTGGCAGCCGGACTCGCTGCGGCTCGCGGTCCGCGCCGCGGCCGAGCTGCACCGGCTCCAGCATCTGCACCAGCGGCTGCACGTCGACCTGCGCAGCGCCGAACCGGTCGTGCGGGCGCGGGTCGAGGCGCGGCGCAGGGAGGTGAAGCGCGCCTTCGACCTCGACCGCATCGTGCGCGCGCCCGGCAGCCCGATGAACGCGCTGTGCGCGATGGTCGAGCGGATCGCTCCCTACGACCTCTCGGTGCTGGTCACCGGCGAGTCGGGCACCGGCAAGGAACTGCTCGCCCGCGCGATGCACTTCCGCAGCGCGCGCGCGGACCGGGCCTTCGTCGTCGAGAACTGCGGCGCCCTGCCCGACCAGCTGCTGGAGTCCGAACTCTTCGGCCACAAGCGCGGATCGTTCACCGGCGCCTACGAGGATCGCATCGGCCTGTTCCAGCAGGCCGACGGAGGGACCATCTTCCTCGACGAGATCGGCGAGACCTCGCCCGCGTTCCAGGTGAAGCTCCTGCGCGTGCTCCAGGAAGGCGAGATCCGGGCGGTCGGCGGCGCGCGCACGGTGTCGGTGGACGTGCGCGTGGTCTCCGCGACCAACCGCGACCTCGAGGCCGACGTGCGCAGCGGCCGCTTCCGCAAGGACCTCTACTACCGCCTGTCGACGGTCAAGCTGCACGTGCCGCCGTTGCGCGACCGGCCCGACGACATCGCGCCGCTCGCGCGCCAGGTGCTCGAGCGCGCGATGACGCAGCTCGGCAAGACGGTGCGCGGGTTCACCGCCGAGGCGATGGATCGCCTGGTGTCCTACCCGTGGCCGGGCAACGTGCGGGAACTGCAGAACGAGATCCAGCGGATGCTCGCGCTGTGCGACGGCGAGTGGGTCGGCGCCGAGCTGTTCGCCGGGCGCGATCCGCTGGCCGCGCCGGCGACGCCGGCCGCCGCGGCGGCGGACGACGATCTGCGCACGCGGCTCGACGCCCTCGAGGCGCGCGTCATCGAGGAGGCGATGCGCCGCCACCGCGGGAACAAGACCCGGGTCGCCGACGAGCTGGGCCTGTCGCGCGTCGGGTTGCGCGCGAAGCTCGCGCGCTACGGCATCGGGAGGGACCGTGGCGGAGACGCTTGAGCTCGTCTGGCTGCAGTCGGGCGGTTGCGGCGGCTGCACGATGTCGCTGCTGGGTGCGGACGTGGCCGACCTGGTCGGCCAGTGGCGCGGCGTCGGCATCACGATCGGCTGGCACCCCGCGCTCTCCGAGGCGAGCGGCGCCGAGGCGATCGACCGGCTCGACGATTACGCGAGCGGCCGGCGCGAGCCCGGCATCCTGTGCGTCGAGGGCGCGATGCTGCGCGGGCCCAACGGCACCGGTCGCTACCACGCGATGGCGGGCACCGGGCGCCCGATGACCGAGTGGGTCGCGGCGATCGCCGGGCGCGCGCGCTACACGCTCGCCATCGGCAGCTGCGCCGCCTGGGGCGGTGTCGCCTGCGCCGGCGCGAACCTCACCGACGCCTGCGGCCTCCAGTACGAAGGCGCGCTGCGCGGCGGACTGCTGGGCGCCGATTACCGGTCGGCGGGCGGGCTGCCGGTCGTCAACGTGGCCGGATGCCCGACCCATCCGGGGTGGGTCGTCGACACGCTGATGGCGATCGGGCTGGGCGGTTATTCGCCCGCCGACCTGGACTCGCTGCAACGCCCGCGGCTGTACGCCGACCAGCTCGTCCACCACGGCTGCGCGCGCAACGAGTACTACGAATTCAAGGCGAGCGCCGCGAAGCCGTCGGATCTGGGCTGCCTGATGGAGAACCTGGGCTGCAAGGGGACGCAGGCGCACGCCGACTGCAACCTCCGGTCGTGGAACGGCGAGGGTTCGTGCACGGACGGCGGCTACGCCTGCATCAACTGCGTCGAGCCGGGCTTCGAGGACCCGGGCCATCCGTTCGCGCAGACGCCGAAGATCGCCGGCATCCCGATCGGTTTGCCGTCGGACATGCCCAAGGCCTGGTTCGTCGCGCTCGCCGCGCTGTCGAAGTCCGCGACGCCGCGGCGCGTGCGGGAGAACTCGCGCGCCGACCACCTCGTGGTCACGCCGTCGGCGCGCCGGAGCCCGCCGAAGTGACGCGGCTCGTCGTCGGCCCGTTCAACCGCGTCGAAGGCGATCTGGAGGTGACGCTCTACGTCGCCGGCGGCGTCGTCCGCTCGGCGCGCGTCAATTCGCCGCTGTTCCGCGGGTTCGAACGCATCCTCGAAGGCCGGGACCCGCTCGACGCGCTGGTGTTCGTCCCCCGGATCTGCGGCATCTGCAGTGTGTCGCAGTCGTCGGCTGCGGCGCAGGCGCTCGCGTCGGCCGCCGGCGTCACGCCGCCGCCCAACGGGCGGATCGCCGCGAACCTGATCCTCGCGGCCGAGAATCTCGCCGACCACCTGACCCACTTCTACCTCTTTGTCATGCCGGACTTCGCCCGCGACGCGTACCGGGACCGCCGCTGGCACGGGCACACGCACGCGCGGTTCCGCGCGGTCGAGGGCGAGGCCACGCGCGAGCTGCTGCCCGCCCGCGCGGCGTTCCTCGAACTCATGGGCTTTCTCGCCGGACGCTGGCCGCACACCGGCTCGGTCCAGCCGGGCGGCACGGCGCAGCCGGTGCAGGCCGCGCAGCGGCTGCGGATGATCGCGCGGCTGACCGCGTTCCGGAACTTCCTCGAGTCGACGCTCTTCGGCGACTCCCTCGAGGCGATCGACGCGCTCGACGGGGCGGCCGCGCTCGACGCCTGGCGCGGGCGCGGCGACCGCGGCGACTTCCGCCGGTTCCTCGCGATCGCCGAGGATCTCGACCTCGCGCGACTGGGGCGCGCGAGCGACTGCTTCGTCAGCGCCGGCAACTACCCGCAGGCGTCCGGCCGGCATTTCGCCGCGGGCGTCTACGACGGTGCGCTCCACCGGTTCGACCCTTCGGCGATCACCGAGGACCTGACGAGCGCATGGATGTCGTCGCCCGAGGCGGTCGAGCACCCGGCGCGCGGAACGACCGAACCCGACGCCGACAAGCCGGGCGCCTACACCTGGTGCAAGGCGCCGCGCTGGAACGGCAGGGTCGTCGAGGCCGGGGCGATCGCGCGCCAGGTCGTCGACGGCCATCCGCTGATCCGCGACCTGGTCGCGGCGCAGGGCGGCAACGTGGCGAGCCGGGTCGTCGCGCGGCTGCTCGAGATCGCGCGCGTCGTCCCGGCGATGGAGCGCTGGGCGCGCGAGCTCGTCCCCGGCGAACCGTACTGCCATTCCGCGCCGATGCCCGCGGACGCCGAGGCGGTCGGCATGGTCGAGTCGGCGCGCGGCACGCTCGGCCACTGGCTGACCGTTCGCGGCGGTCGCATCGAGCGCTACCAGATCGTCGCGCCGACGACCTGGAACTTCTCGCCGCGCGACCGCCACGGCACGCCCGGCGCGCTGGAGCAGGCGCTCGTGGGCACGCCGGTCGCCCCGGGCGAGCGGGTTCCCGTGGCCGTCCAGCACGTCGTAAGATCGTTCGACCCGTGCATGGTTTGCACGGTGCACTGACGGGGGCCGCCGATGGAACGGTTCACGATCTCGCTCGACGCCCGGCTCGCGCGGGAGTTCGACGGCTGGCTGCGCGCGCACGGCTACGCGAACCGCTCGGAGGCGGTGCGCGACCTCCTGCGCCTGCGCATCGAGGCCGATCGCCTCGAACGGGGCGAGGCCCCGCACTGCGTCGCCGCGCTCTCGTACGTCTACGACCACGGCGAGCGCGAACTCGCCGAGCGCCTGACCGCGCGCTCGCATGAGCACCACGACCTGTGCGTGTCCACGATGCACGCCCACCTCGATCACGCGCACTGCCTGGAGACGGTGATCCTGCGCGGCGAGACCGCGTCGGTGCGCGCGTTCGCCGACGCGATCCGCGCCGAGCGCGGCGTCCGGCACGGCGCGCTCAACGTCGTGCCCGTCGAAGTCGACCCGCCGCAGGCGGGACACCGGCACGCGCCCGGGCACGCGCCGCACGTGCACGGCCGCCCGGCGACATGACCCGTCGCCCGCCGGCCGGCCCGGCCTCCGCCGACGCGCGGCGGCGGCGTGCGACGCCGGCCGCGCCGGCGCCGGCCGCCTCGGCCACGCCGGCACCGCCCGTCGCTCCGCGCCCGCCCGAAGGCGTCGGCGAAGAAGCGTGGATCGACGTGATCCGCAAGATGGACGAGGTCTACAACGAGCTGCTGCAGTACGAGGTCGCGCTCGAGGAGAAGAACGCGGCGCTCGAGGAGTCGCACCAGTTCATCTTCGGCGTCGTCGCATCGATGTCCGACGTGCTGGTCGTCTGCGACCGGCACGGCGTCGTGCTCGAGGTCAATCGCGCGCTGGCCGCACTGGTCGGCCGGCCCGAAGGCGAACTCAAGGGCCGGCCGCTCGCCGGGTTGTTCGCCGACGAGGCGTCGCGCTCGAAGCTCGACACGTACTTCCGCAATCCCCGCTCCGGGGCGGCACCGCAGGACTGCGAAATCGCGTTCGCGACCGCCCAGGGCGCGAGCCCGGTGGCGGTCAACTGCACGACGCGGATCTCGCCGGCGGGGCGCTTCATGGGCATCGTGCTGACCGGCCGTCCGGTCGGCGAGCTGCGGCGCGCCTACGAGTCGCTCAGGCAGGCGCACGAGGACCTGAAGCTCGCGCAGAGCCAGCTCGTGCACTCGGAGAAGATGGCCTCGCTCGGCCGCCTGGTCGCCGGCGTCGCGCACGAGCTCAACAACCCGATCAGCTTCGTGCTGGGCAACGTCCACGCGCTCACGCGGTACGTCGACCGGCTCACCCGCTATCTCGCCGCGCTGCACGCCGGTGCCGCGCCCGCGGAGGCCGACGCGCTGCGGCGCGAGCTGCGCATCGACGCGATCGTCGCCGACATGGCGCCGCTGATCGAAGGCACGCTCGAAGGCGCGGAGCGCACGCGCGACATCGTCGGCGGCCTGCGGCGGTTCTCGGCGGCCGACCGCGGCGAGGACGCCGCGTTCGATCTCGTCGAAGTCCTCGAACGGTCGGTACACTGGGTGGCCAAGGCGTCCGGTTCCCCGATCACCGTCGATTCCGACCTGCCGGCGTCTCTGCCGGTCCGCGGTTCGCCGGGACAGCTCCAGCAGGTGATCGTCAACCTGGTCCAGAACGCGATCGACGCCACCGAGGGCAGGCCCGGCGCGCGCCTCGCCATCGGCGCGAAGACCGTCGGGCGCGGCACGGAGATCGCGTTCCGCGACAACGGGCCCGGCTTCTCCGAGGAGGGGCTCGCGCGCGCGTTCGAGCCGTTCTTCACGACCAAGGCACCGGGCAAGGGCACCGGCCTGGGTCTGTCGATCAGCTTCGGGCTGGTCGAGCGCCACGGCGGCTCGCTCGCCGTCGCCAACGCGCCGGGCGGCGGCGCCGTGGTGACGCTGCGCCTGCCCCTGGACCTCCGCGCCGCCGGCTGAACGGCCGGGGCGGGCGCGGGGCTTCCAGCCGACTGGAAGTCCGATGACCGCCACGCGGCGGCCACCGCGTTTCCGCGGATCCGCCCCAAGCCGGACGTGTGCCGGAAACGTCAATCCGTTCAAGGAGATGGCCCGCGGACGCTCGACCGCGCGCGGTGCCGGCCGCGGCGCGGGGACCTGGCATGGATCCTGTTATGTCGTTTCGATCAATCTTCATATCATCGGACCGGATCGCCGCATGGACGCCTTGCCCGACAACGCGGCCGCCCTCGCCACCCTGGTTTTCGTGCTGGGGGTGAAGCACGGGCTCGACGCCGACCACCTCGCGACCATCGACGGCCTGACCCGTCACAACGCGCTCGTGCGCCCGCGGCTCGCCCGCTGGTGCGGCGCGCTGTTCTCGGCCGGGCACGGTCTGGTCGTCGTCGCGATCGCGCTGGCCGTCGGCACCGCGCTCGCGAGCGCCGGCGTTCCCGGGTGGTTCGACGGCCTGGGCTCGTTCATCTCGATCGCCTTCCTCGTCTCGCTGGGGGTGCTCAATCTCCATTCGGTGTTCACGTCCGCGCCGCACGAGGTCGTCCGGCCGATCGGGCTGCGCGGCCGGCTGTTCGCCGGATTGCAGACGAGCACGAGCCCGGTCGCCGTCGCCGCGATCGGCGCGCTGTTCGCGCTCTCGTTCGACACGCTCTCGCAGGCGGCGCTCTTCGCGGCGGCGGGCGCGCACTTCGGCGGCGCCCTGACTTCGCTCGGCCTGGGCGTCGTGTTCACCGCCGGCATGATGGTCACCGACGGTGCGAACGGATGGTGGATCTCGCGGCTGCTGCGCCGCGCCGACCGCCGCGCGCGCGTGGCATCGCGCGTGATGGGCCTTTCGGTGGGCTTCCTGTCGATCGGCGTCGCCGCCTGGGGCGCCGCGCGCTACGCCTCGCCGGCGATGGCCGAGTGGGGCGACGACCAGGGTGTCGCAATCGGGCTCGCGTGCGTCGTTGTCGTCGCGCTGAGCTACGGATTCGCGACCCGCCTCGCCGGGCCCGACGAGCCCGTGCCGCCGCGTCCGGCCTGAGGCCGGGCTGGGCGCGTTCCCTCGAGCCGTTGCCCGGCATCGGGCCACGGCGGACGAGGGCGGCCGATGCGAGCCGACCTCCTTGCCGCGAACCTGCGCCGGCTCGCCGCCTTCCTGGCTTGCGCGTTCGTCGGCTTCGCGGCCGGGTCGGCGACCGCAGTCGCTACGGAACGCGCGTGGCCCACGCGACCGATGCGCCGGGTCGTCGGCATCGCGGCAGCCGCTCCGCGACGCCCGGCATCGTCTCGACCAGCACGCCCCGCGCGTGCGCCGACGTGGTCGCGCCGTCCGGCAGCGCGGCCGCGGTGGACTCGCTCGCCAGGATCTCGTCGGCGGCCGCCGCCTGCTCCATCGCGACGAGCCGGGTCCAGGCCGGGCCGGTGGTCAGGCACTCGACGTGCGTCGAACCCACCGCGAAGGTATCGGATCGCCCCGTGTGGATTCCCTGCGATATCCGCAGCGTCACCTTGGCGCCGGGCAGCGCGACCTGGCCCCGCGCCGCGCAGCCCGGCGCGCGTCGCGACCGCCAGGATCGCCGCGAACCGGGTTCCGATCACCTCGGTGATCTGCTCCGCGCCCTCGCGGCCGCGCTTCGCGCGCTGCTCGGAGAGTCGCGTGAATCCGGAGATGTCGGCGAAGACCGCCGTGCCCTCGGTCGTCCGCGCCGGTACGGCCGCCGCATCGACCAGGTGTTCGTGCGGGACGTGCGGCACCTAGAGCGCGAGGCGCTCGCGCACCCGTTCGGCCGGGAGCGGGTCGGGCGGTGATTCCTCGGTCATCGCGGCCCCGCGCAGCCGGTGCGTTCGAAGCGCGCCTCGTCGCGTCCGCCCGTCTTTCCGGAACGCCGGACCGGACGGCGGCGACGCGTCGCGCACGGGATGGCGGGAGAGGATCTAGGCACGATCGTCGCCGGCCAGCCGTGCGAGCGTCTCGCGCAGCCGCTCGCGCTCGGACGCGGTCAGGCGCCCGAAGGTCCGGCGCTCGTGGCTGCGGATCGCGGCGAGCGCCGCGCGCCGGAGACGCTCTCCGCTCGCCGACACGAAGACGCGGTTGCGCCGCCGATCGTCGGTCGCGGACTCGCGCCGCACGAGCCCGCGCTCCGAGAGCCGGTCGAGCAGCGGCACCAGCGTCGAACCATCGAGCCGGATCGCCGCGGCGAGCCGCGCCTGCGTGAGGCCGGGATTGGCGTGGGCGAGTTCGAGCACGCCGTAGGCCGCCGGCGTGATGTCGAGCGGGCCGAGCGCGACATGCAGGTCGCGGAAGACGGCGATCTGCGCGAGCCGCAGCCGGAATCCCAGCAGCGCGTCCAGCGCGCCCGGGCGCGTCCTCGCCGGCTCGACGCGCGCGCGCGCGGCGGGTACGGCGGGTGCCGGGCGGCGTCGGACGGGGGCTGACATCGCCCGGGAAGCATAGGCGCCCGATCGTTTGAAGTCCAACGGATTGACACCGGGCGATACGAGGCGGGAAACTGGGGCGGTCGGGACGACGGTCTCGCAGCGGTTCACCAGGGGGCGCGATGCGTACGCAGGTGGTGATCGTCGGTGCCGGTCCGGCCGGTCTGTTGCTGGGCGCGCTGCTCGCGCGCGAGGGCGTCGACAACGTGATCCTCGAGCAGCGCAGCGCCGAGTACGTGCTCGGGCGCATTCGCGCCGGCGTCCTCGAGCAGGGCGCGGTGGCCAAGCTCGACCAGGCGGGCGTCGGCGCGCGGCTGCATCGCGAGGGCCTCGTCCACCACGGGATCGAGATCTCGCACCGCGGCACGCGCCACCGGATCGATTTCCAGTCGCTCGTCGGCGGATCGGTCGTCGTCTACGGCCAGACCGAGGTCACGCGCGACCTGATGGACGCGCGCGCGAAGTCGGGCGCGACCACGGTCTACGAGGCCGAGGACGTGAGCCTGCACGGTTTCGACGGCGAGCGCCCGGCGGTCCGCTACCGCCACGGCGGCGTCGCGCACGAGATCGCGTGCGACTTCATCGCCGGTTGCGACGGCTACCACGGCGTGTCCCGGCAGAGCGTGCCGCGCGCGGCGCTGACCGTGCACGAGCGCGTCGACCCGTTCGGCTGGCTGGGCGTGCTCGTCGACCGGCCGCCGCTGTCGCCGGAGCTCGTGTACGTGAGCCACGAGCGCGGATTCGCGCTGTGCAGCATGCGCTCGCTCACCCGCAGCCGCTACTACATCCAGTGTCCGGCGGACGAGCGCGTCGAGGACTGGTCGGACGAGCGGTTCTGGACCGAACTGCGCCGCCGCCTGGACGAGCCCGCGAACGCCGCGCTGTCGACCGGACCGTCGATCGAGAAGAGCATCGCACCGTTGCGGAGCTTCGTCGCCGAGCCGCTGCGTTTCGGCCGGCTGTTCCTCGCCGGCGACGCCGCGCACATCGTGCCGCCGACCGGCGCCAAGGGGCTCAACCTCGCGGCGAGCGACGTCCATTACCTCGCCGGCGCGCTCGTCGACTGGTACCGACGACGCGACGACGACGGCCTCGACGACTACTCGCGCCGCTGCCTGCGGCGCATCTGGCTCGCCGAGCGGTTCTCGTGGTGGATGACGTCGCTGCTGCACCGCTTCCCGGACACCGACAGCTTCGGTGCGCGGATGCAGGAGGCCGACCTGGAACTCCTGTACTCCTCGCGCGCCTCGCAGCAATCGCTGGCCGAGAACTACGTCGGGCTGCCGTACTGAACGGACCCGCGGCCGTCGAGCTGCGAACCGCTCAGAAGCGGTACGGCCTCAGCGTCGGCGCTCTTGGCAGCGGCGTCGCCGAGCGGCAATTGGCGGCGAGCACCCGGCCGTCGCTCTCGAAGAGCGCCGCGTCGCCGTCGAGGTAGAGCGCGGTGGCGCCCTCGGCGTATTTCTCCTGCGCGGCGCTGTCGGCGCGAGGCAGCGTCCACGAGCGTGTCCCCACGGTGACACGGGCGCTGACCGCCTCGGCGGCCCGTTCGACGCGCAGTTTGCGGCCTTCGTCGCAACCGTATTCGATCGTCGCCGGCAGGATCGTGGTCTCGAGGCCCGGGCTCAACCGCTCGGTCTGGCACGCGGCGAGCCCGAGCACGGCCAGCCAGGCCATGACCGTCGCGCGAACGAAGGGCGACGCGGCGCGCTCGCCGGCGCCGGCATCGATCGGTTCCGGATCCAACGTCAGCGGGGCGGAGATCATCAGGAGCGCGGCAGGGACGGGCGACCGCCCGGGACTGTATCATTCCGGGCGACGGCGCGCATGGTGCGCGACTTCGGCTCGCGACAAGACCGGTCTCCGATGAACGACTCCGAACTCGATCGCCGTCTCGCCTTCGCGGTCGCGGCCGCCGAGCGCGCCGGCCAGCTCGCGCTGCGCTACGCGTCCGATCCCGCGCAGCTCGGCATCGTCGCCAAGGGACTGCAGGACGTGGTCACCATCGCGGACCGCGCGGTCGAGGAGGCGCTGCGCCACGAATTCGCCGGGGCGTTCCCCGGCGACGCGGTCCTCGGCGAGGAGGACGGCCTGTCCCCGGGCTGGGACAGGAAGGCGCCGCTGTGGATCGTCGACCCGATCGACGGTACCGCGAACTACGCCCGCCGCCTGCCGCTGTGGTGCGTGTCGGTCGGACTCTGGTACGACGGCGACGCGGTGGCCGGCGTCATCGTCAACCCGGTCGCACGCGAGACCCATGCCGCCGCTCGCGGGCGCGGCGCGACGCTGAACGGCCGCCCGATCCGCGTCTCGGCGGTGACCGTGCCCACGCAGGCCCGGATCGGCCTGGGCTTCAGCTACCGCCGGCCGCCGGCGCTGCACGTCGCGTCGGTCGAGCGGCTCCTGTCATCCCATTGCGAATACAGCCGGCTGGGCAGCGGCGCGCTGGGGATGGCGCACGTGGCCGACGGCCGCTTCGAGGGTTATTTCGAGCCGCACATCAACGCCTGGGACGTCGCGGCCGGACTGGTCATCGTCCGCGAGGCGGGCGGATTCACCAACGATTTCTTCGCCGGCGACGCGCTGGAACGCGGCGCGCCGATCCTCGCCGGCGCGCCGGGCTTGCGGGGATTCCTCGAAACGACGCTCGGCGACCTGATGCGGTCCTGACGGCGACGCGGACCGGGGACGAGGCTGACTGTTGAGCGGCGAAGCCTACTCGCTGTGGCTCGTGCCCGAGCCCGATCTCGAGCGCGAGATGTCCGGCCTGATCCGCGTGCTCGCGCCGGTGTTCGGGCTGCCGCCGTTCGCGCCGCACGTCACCGTCCAGGGCGACCTCGACGTGTCGGCGGACGACGCGGAAGGCTACGCGCGCGAGCTCGCGGCCGGCCTGCCGGTCCTCGCGTGGCGCGCGTTCGGCATCTCCTGGACCGAGCATCCGTTCCGCGCGTTCTTCGTCGCGTTCGACAGCGCCGAACGCTTCCACCGGCTCCTCGAACGGTCCGCCGAGCTCGCCGGCACGCGCGAGGGGCTGTCGCCGTTCCCGCACCTGTCGCTCGCCTACGGCAAGCTGCCGATCCGGGAGAAGATCGCGCGCTCGCGTCCGCTGACGCGCACGATCGACGGCCGCGCGATGCGCTTCGACCGGCTCGTGGTCGCGCTCTCGGGGAAAAACGTCCCGATCGACGAGTGGAAGGTCGTCGCGACGGTGCCGCTGGGCGCGGCGCCGGAGCCCGGGCGGAACTGAACCCGCGCCGCGCCGGCACGCCGGCTCAGCGGCCGATCATCGCGAGCACGTCGGCCTTGAGGAAGCGCTCGACGAGCAGCATGAACAGGATCGACGGCACGAGCAGGAGCAGCGCCGTGATCGACGCGATCTGGTAGTTGCCGCCCATGCTCGCGTTGAACATGAGCAGTGGCAGCGTCGTCACGTCCGGCACGCCGACGAAATAGGTGCCGGTGAACTCGTCGAGCGAGTCGAGGAACACGAAGATCGCGCTCGCGATCAGTCCGGGCAGCGCGAGCGGGAGCGTCACCGTCGTCCAGCAGCGCCACGGCGACGCCCCCAGATTGCGAGCCGCCTCCTCGAGCGAGACGTCGACGGCGGCGAACGCGGCGGAGGCGATCCACACGGCGAGCACGAGCCCGTGGGCGGTGTGCACGAGCACGACGCCCAGCACCGTGCCGTTGAGTCCGAGCTCGTAGAACACCCGCGCGATGTTCACGTAGACCGGCAGGTTGGGCACCGCCTGCGGCAGCAGGAACACGAGCAGCACGAGGATCCGGCCGGGCATCCGCAGGCGCGCGAGCGCGTAGCCGGCGGGGATCGCGACGGCGAGCGTGACCGCGACGGTGAGCGAGGCGATCGCGACGCTCGTGCCCAGCGAGGCGACCGCGTTGCCGCGCGGGTCGAAGACGCGCTTCCAGAACGCGAGCCCGAATTCCTGCGGCAGCTTGTTGGGGAAGTACCAGCGCTCGGCGAACGCCCACAGCA
The DNA here is from genome assembly GCA_020851255.1 of Burkholderiales bacterium. Lineage (GTDB taxonomy): Bacteria > Pseudomonadota > Gammaproteobacteria > Burkholderiales > Casimicrobiaceae > VBCG01. The sequence goes on from JADZDA010000253.1 coordinate 14,931, forward strand.
CGAGATTGGCGAGCGGCCCGAAGATCACGAACGCGAGCAGCAGCACGACCACGGTGCGCGCGATCGCGTCCGGCCAGCGCGGGCGGAGCGTCGCCGTCACGCGCCGTCCGCCTTGCGCGCGGCCTCGCGCAGGTAGAACCACGCGCCCAGCGAGGCGAGCGCGAGCGACATCAGGCACAGCGCGTTGGCCACGGCGTAGTCGCCGTGCGAGTTGATCCGGTAGGCGATGTCGACGGTCAGCATCGTCGGCGAGTTCGGGTTGATCATCAGCGGCACCGACAGCACCGACAGCATGGTCACGAACGAGAGCACGAGTCCGACCATCAGCGTGCGTCGCGACTGCGGGAGCACGATCTCGAAGAGCACCCGCCACCGGCTCGCGCCCAGGTTGCGCGCGGCCTCGATGTGCTGGCGGTCGACGGCGGCCATCGCGCCGGCGACGAGCAGCGTGACGAACGGCGCCTGCTTCCAGACGAACGCCACGACGATGCCCCGCCAGTCGAGCAGGCTCTGCGCCTGCAGCGGGTCGAGGAGCCCGACACCGGTCAGCACGTGGTTCAGCATCCCGTTCTTCGCGAGGAAGGTCCGCATCACCTGCGCGGTGACGATGAACGGGATGAACAGCGGCCAGCGGTACAGCCAGCGCAGGATCGCCACGGTCCGGGGGTTCTCCCCGAGCGTGAGGTAGCCGGCGATGGCGACCGCGATCGCGCCGATCGCCGCGGTCGAGACGAGCACGATCGCGCCGGAGAAGAGGAGGTCGGTCGAGTAGAACTCGATGGCCTTCTCGAAGTGCATGAGCGTCAAGCCGCCGTCCTTGCCCCGGAAGGCGAGGACGGCGGACATGAGGAGCGGCGCGACGAAGAACGTCACGACCACCAGCAGGGCCGGCAGCGCGAGGGCGAGGCCCGCCCAGCTTCGTTCGTTCACCTGCGGCCCCCTGCGCGGGCGCGTCGCCGCGCCCGGCCTCCGTGCGACGCCCCGCGAGTCCGTGCCAGCGCGGGTCGGCCGCCGCCGGGGCGCGACCTGCCGTCGTTCCCCGCCCGCGCGGGCGCGGACGGGGCGTCCTGCCGGGCGAATCGCACGGCTACTTCAGCACCACCCGTTCGTAGCCTTCGAGGATGTCGGTGAAATACCCGGAGAGGGGGAACGGGCGGCCGTAGCTCGCGAGCGCCTCGGGCGAGATGTCGGTGAAGAGCTTGTTCCAGCTCTTGTCGTCCATCTTCGACTTGACGTGCTGCGCGTCGATGCCCGGATACCAGTTGAACTGCTTGACGATGCCCTCGGCCTGGATCTCTGGGCTCGCCGCGAAGTCGACGAACCTGCGGGCGATCTGGCCGTTCGCGGCCTTCGCCGGCACGACGTAGTACATCGGCTGGCCCGGCAGCCCCGGCTGCGGCAGCGCGAGCCTGACCGACGGGTTCATCTTGCCGTCGGCGAGCCAGGTGTAGAACATGTCGACCCAGACCGGGCCCATCGCGATCTCGCCGCGGTTGAGCATGTCGAGCGTGCCGGCGTTGCCCGGCGTGAGCACGACGTTCTGGTTGAATTCCCTGAGACCGGCGAGCGAGCGGTCGATGACCGCCTTCTTCGACGCGTCGTACGGGCCCTTCTCGAGCTGCTCGGCCATGCCGCTGTTCGCGGCGACCCAGCCCATGACGAAGCCCACGCCGGACATGCCGCCCTTGACGCCGTTGTAGCCGAACTGCTTCGGGTTTTTCTTCACCCAGTCGGCGAGCTCGGCGTAGCTCTTCGGCGGCTGCCGGACGACGGCGGGGTTGTACGCGAACGCGATCTGGCTGTGGAACCTCGGGATCACGTCGCCGTCGACGTTCGCACCCAGCGCGTTCTTCGCGGTGTCGCGCGACACGAGCTTGCCGGCGGCCACCTCGTTGCGGAAGGGCGCGAGCAGGCTTTCCTTGACCATCGTTCCGGCGCCGCGCTGGTGGACGACCGCGACGTCGACGTCCCACGACGCCGCGCCGGCCTTCTGCTGCGCGGAGAGCTTCTCGTAAATTTTCTGCGAGCCGGCGTCGCCGGGGCCGGTGCCCACCGCACGCACCTTGACGCCGGGATTCAACTTCTCGAACCGGGGCCCGAGGAAGTTGTTGACGTAGTCGACCATGTTCTGGTCGCCGGCGGTGATCACGTTGAGCGTGGTCTGCGCCACGGCGGGCGCGGCGGCGCCCAGCGCGACACCGGTCGCGAACGCGATCGCGGTCAGGGGGATCTTGAACGGACGCATCGTTGCCTCCTTGCGGTTGACGGGACGATCGGAAACCGGGCGGGCCGGGGACGGAGGATGACGGGGATCCGGCGCTCTCAGGCCGCGATCGGGAACACCAGCAGCGCGTCGTCCGGGACGTGGACACGCAGGCTCGTGCCCTCGTCGCGGCGCGCGCCGTCCTCGATCCAGAAGTCGGCGCCGTCCGAGCGCACCCGGTAACGGTACTCGGTGCCGAGGTAGACGCGCTGCGAGACCACGCCGTCGAGCACCAGGCCGCCGGCGGGGGTTTCGCCCGCGCCGACGACGCGGGCGCGGTCGGCGCGGAAGTGCGCGCGTACCGGCGCGCCCGCGGCGCCCGGCGGCGGACGCGTCCAGCGTTCGCCGGCGCGCACGACGTCGACCGCGTTGTCCGCGCCCATGAAGCCGGCGACGAACGGCGACGACGGACGGTGGAACACCTCGTCGGGCGTGCCCAGCTGGGCGATGCGCCCGGCGTCGATGACCGCGATGCGATCGGCGAGCGTGAGCGCCTCCTCGCGGTCGTGCGTGACGTAGATCGCCGTGATCCCGACGCGCTTCTGCAGCGCGCGCAGCTCGTGGCGCAGTTCGAGGCGGACGCGGTAGTCGAGATTGGACATCGGCTCGTCGAGCAGCAGGACCGACGGATCGACCGCGAGCGCCCGGCCCAGCGCCACCCGCTGCTTCTGTCCGCCGGAGAGCGCCGAGATCGCGCGGCCTCCGTAGCCTTCGAGCTTCAGGAGCTTCAACATCTCGTCGACGCGGCGGGCGATTTCGTCGCGCGCCGCGCCGCGCATCCGCAGGCCGTAGCCGATGTTGGCGGCGACGTCCATGTGCGGCCACAGCGCGTAGGACTGGAACATCATCGCGGTGCCGCGCGCCTCGGGCGGGGTGTGCGTGATGTCCCGGCCGTCGACGGCGATGCGCCCGTCGGTGGGCCGCACGAACCCGGCGATCGCGCGCAGGAGCGTCGTCTTGCCGCAGCCCGAGCTGCCGAGCAGCGCGACCAGTTCGCCGCGCGCGACGTCGAGCGACACGCGGTCGAGCACGCGCACCGGCCCGTAGGCGACGCTCACGTTCTCGGCGACGAGGTAGGGGGCGGGCATCCGGGCGCTGGTGCGGACGGCGGGGGGCGCTCGTGGCGCGGTCCGGGCCGAAGGTCCGACGATTGTCGGCCGGGGTCGGGCGGAATGCAAGTTCCACCTTGTCATCAATTCGAAACGATCGTTCCGAGTCGGTCGGTCCGTCGCCGGCCCGGTCGTCGATGCCTGCGCTGCGAACGCGGTCGGCGCCGACCCGACGCGCTGCCCCGAAGCGTTCGACACCGCCCCCGCCCGCCTTGTCGCGAAGTCGGCGGGGTGCTAGGTTGTCCGGGCGCGGCCACTCGCCGACGACCGACAGGAGCGACAGCGATGGGACTCATTGATTTCGTCAAGGAAGCCGGAGAAAAGCTCTTCGGGCGCGGACAGGCGCAGGCGGCGATGACCGACGCGAAGGCCGCGCCGTCCGACCCGAACAAGGCCAAGGCGGCCAACGACGCGGCCGGCGACGCGATCGTCGAGTACGTCCGCGCGCAGAACCTGTCGGCGACCGGGCTCACCGTCACCTTCGACGGGGCGACGTCGACCGTGACCGTCTACGGCGTCGCGCCGGACCAGGCCACCCGGGAGAAGATCGTGCTTTGCTGCGGCAACGTCGCGGGCGTCGCGCAGGTCAAGGACATGATGAGCGTGGACCAGAGCGAGGCGCAGGCGCAGTACTACACGGTGAAGTCCGGCGACAACCTCTCCAAGATCAGCAAGCAGCACTACGGTGACCCGAACAAGTACATGAAGATCTTCGAGGCGAACAAGCCGATGC
>JADZDA010000254.1 GCA_020851255.1 Burkholderiales bacterium
ACAAGATGGTCTGGCACGCGACGGTGGCGCCCGGGGACGTCGTCATCGTCGACCGCAATTGCCACAAGTCGATCCTGCACGCGATCACGATGACCGGCGCGATCCCCGTTTTCCTGACGCCGACGCGCAACCACCACGGCATCATCGGACCGATCCCGCAGAACGAGTTCCGCTGGGAGTCGATCGAGCGCAAGATCCGCGCGCATCCGTTCGCGCGCGCCGTGAAGGCGAAGCCGCGCATCCTCACGATCACGCAGAGCACCTACGACGGCGTGCTCTACAACGTCGACACGATCAAGGAACTGCTGGGCACGAAGATCGACACGCTGCACTTCGACGAGGCGTGGCTGCCGCACGCGACGTTCCACGATTTCTACCGGGGGATGCACGCCATCGGCCGCGACCGCCCGCGCAGCCGCGACGCGCTCGTCTTCTCGACGCAGTCGACGCACAAGCTGCTCGCGGGACTTTCGCAGGCCTCGCAGATCCTCGTGCAGAACAGCGAGACGCGCCAGCTCGACCGTCCGAGGTTCAACGAGGCCTACCTGATGCACACGTCGACCTCGCCCCAGTACTCGATCATCGCCTCCTGCGACGTCGCGGCCGCGATGATGGAGACGCCCGGCGGCACGGCGCTCGTCGAGGAGTCGATCCTCGAAGCGCTCGACTTCCGCCGCGCGATGCGCAAGGTCGACGAGGAGTTCGGCGATTCCTGGTGGTTCAAGGTCTGGGGTCCGGACCACCTGGCCGCCGAGGGCATGGGCAGCCGCGACGACTGGATCATCCGCGCCGGCGACCGCTGGCACGGTTTCGGCGACCTCGCGCCGGGCTTCAACATGCTCGATCCGATCAAGGCGACGGTGCTGACTCCCGGACTCGACGTCGAGGGCGAGTTCTCCGAGCGCGGCATTCCCGCGTCGATCGTCACCAAGTACCTGGCCGAGCACGGCGTCATCGTCGAGAAGACCGGTCTGTACTCGTTCTTCATCATGTTCACCATCGGCATCACCAAGGGCCGGTGGAATACGCTCGTCACCGCGCTCCAGCAGTTCAAGGCGGACCACGACCAGAACCAGCCGCTCTGGCGCGTGCTGCCGGAGTTCGTGCAGACGCACCCGCGCTACGAGCGGATCGGCCTGCGCGATCTGTGCGACGCGATCCACGGCATCTACCGGGCGAACGACATCGGGCGGCTGACCACCGAAATGTACGTGTCGAACCTCGAGCCGGCGATGAAGCCGGCCGACGCCTTCGCCCGGATGGCGCACCGCGAGATCGAGCGCGTCGAGATCGACGACCTCGAGGGCCGGGTGACGAGCGCGCTGCTCACGCCCTACCCGCCGGGCATTCCGCTGCTCATCCCCGGCGAGCGCTTCAACCGCCAGATCGTGAAGTACCTGCAGTTCGCCCGCGACTTCAACGAGCGGTTTCCCGGCTTCGACACCGACATCCACGGCCTGGTCGAGGAGGAGATCAACGGGCGCGTCCGCTACTTCGTCGATTGCGTCGCCGGCGCGAAGGTGATCGCCGCGATGCCCAGCTTGCGCGTGCGCAAGTCCTGAGCCGGGGCGGGTGATGGACACCGGCCGCGTGCTGCGCCGGATCGCGATCGGAGCCGGCGCGCTCGTCGCGCTGCTCGCCGCGGCGGTGGCGCTCGTCGTGACGACCGTCGACCCGGCCGCGCTGGTGCGCTACGCGACCGACGAGGCGACGAAGGCGACCGGGCGGCGGATCTCGGTGACCGGGCCGGTCGAGCTCGCGTGGTGGCCGAACATCGCCGTCGTCGTCGTCGGCGTGTCCGTCGCCATCCCTCCGGGCGCGGCGCGTCCCGAACTGGCACGCGTGGCCCGGATCCGCGGGTCGGTCGCGACCTGGCCGCTGGTCACCCGCCGCTCGATCGAATGGGATCGCCTCGAAGTCGACGGCCTGGACTTGAGGCTCGAGACGCTCGCCGACGGCAGCGGCAACTGGCAGGTCGCGCGGGCGTCGGGCGCGACCGGCGCCGCGCCGCCGGCGTCGGGTGGCGCTCCGGGCGGTTCTGGCGGTGCCGTGGGCATCAGGCTCGCGGGACCGGTCGTCGTCACCGGCGCCGACGTCGCGTGGGCGTCCCCCGGTGCGAAGGACGCGAAGCGGGTGCGCATCGAGCGCTTCGAGATCTCCCCGCGCGACGGCGCGCGCCTGGGCTGGTCCGGACGCTTCGAGCACGAGGGCACGCGCTGGGCCCTCGAGGGTGCGAGCGGTGATCCGTTCCTGTCGCTGCGCGACCGCGTGCCGTTCGACTTCGACGCGAAGCTCGATGGCGGCGGCGTCACGCTCAAGGCGAAGGGGCGCGTCGAGCGCCGCGACAGCGGGCCGAGCGCGGTCCTCGACGCGGGCGTCGAGTGGGTCGCGGGCAGCGAACAGGTCGCGGGTTTCGCGCCGGCCCTCGCGCGCGACGCCGGGCGGATCGCGGGACGTATCGAGGCCGGCGGGCGGGGTGTCGCGGTCTCGGGTCTCGCCGGGTCGCTCGCCGGAGCGCGCTTCGACGGCAATCTCTCGGTCGACACGTCGGCGCCGGTCGACCGCGTGCGCGGGCGGCTGCACGTCGAGCGGATCGACGTGGCGAAGCTGGCCGATGCGAAGCCGGCTGCGGCACCGGCCGCGACTGCATCCGCCACGACCCGGTCGTCCGACCTGCCGGGGCGCTTGAAGAATCTCGACGCCGACGTCGACTTCGTGGTCGACAGGATCGTCGCCGGGGCGGTCGAGATCGCGAACGCGCGCGGTCGCGTCGTCGTCGCGGACGGCCGGCTCGCCGCCGACCCGGTCGTCGCCGAACTGGCCGGCGGCGCGCTGACACTGCGGGTGAACGCCGACGGCGCGACCGGGCGGGCCCGGGTCGCCCTGGACGGCCGCAACATCGAGATCGCACGTCTGCGGGGCCTGCTCCCGGCCGGGCGCACCGCGAGCGGGGGGCGCGCGACGCTCGCCGTGGAATTGCAGGGGCCGGCCGGCGACGCGTTCGTCGGGCGGTCGAGCGGTTCGTTGCGCCTCGACGTCGGCCCGATGCGGCTGCAGGGGACGTCGGCCGGCGGCGGCGCCGAAGGGCTAGGGCGACTCGCCGAAGTGCTCAATCCCCTGCGTCGCACCGAGCAGGTCACCGAGGTCCAGTGCGTGGTCGCGCGGCTGACGGTGCGCGACGGTGTCGCCCACGCCGAGCGGACGATCGCGGCCGAGACATCGGCGCTCGGCGTCTCGGCCTCGGGGACGATCGACCTGCGCAACCGGACCCTCGACCTGCTGGTGCGCCCTCGGGCGCGCAAGGGCCTGGGCATCGGCGCCATCGAGCTGGCCGAACTGGTCCGCGTCACCGGACCGATCGGCAGCCCCACGATCGGACTGGACAAGGTCGGGGCCGCGAAGGCGGCGATCGCCGTCGGCGGAGCGGTGGCCTCCGGCGGCTGGTCGCTGCTCGCGACGCCGTTGCTCAATGCCAGCGACGATCCGAATCCCTGCGCGACCGCGCGCGCCGGGGGCAAGGTCGCGGCCGATGCGTCGGGTGCGTCCGCTGCGCGGCCGCAGGAGGATCTCGCCGGCGCGCTGAAGGGCCTGTTCCGGCGCTAGGGCCCGTTGACCGGCCCCGGGGTCGTGCGCCGCGGAGAGTCCCGGGGCGCAGGCGGGCCTACGCGGCCCTCGCGCTCACCGTCGTGCCGGCGGCACGTTCCGCGCGCGCGTCGACGAGCATCGCCAGCACGCACGCCGCCACGCGACTGTCGATCGAGTCGCCGGCGCCAGCCACGACGATCGGAACCTGCGCGCCCAGCACGATGCCGGCCGCGAACGCGCCGCTCGCGCCCACCAGCGTGCGCACGATCATCGAGGCCGCTTCGAGCGACGGCGCGACGACGATGTCGGCGACGCCGGCGACCGGCGAGTCGGGGCGATGCTGGCGAGCGCAGTCCGCGGAGAGCGCGACGTCGATGGTCATCGGACCGTCGACGGTCGCGATGTCCCGGAGCGTCTCGGCGGCGATCATGCGCAACGACACCGCGTCGACGGTCGAGGCCAGCGCACGCGACGGTGTGTCCTGCGCGGCCACGATCGCGACCGCCGGCCTGGCGACGCCGAGGGCGTGGGCGAAAGCCACCGCGTTGGCCAGGATGTCGCGCTTGGCGGCGAGCGGCGGCGCGACCGCGAGCCGGTCGTCGGTGACGATCAGCGGACGCTCACGCGCCGCCCACCCGAGCCAGGTCGCGTGCGACAGCCGCCGGTCGGTGCGCAACCCCGACGCCGGCTGGGCGACCGGCGTCAGCAGCGCACCGTCGGAGAGCGCGCCCTTGACCAGCGCCGAAACCCGGCCTTCGTGCGCGAGTTCGACCGCGCGCGCCGCCGACATCGACGGATCGTCCGCGGTATCGTCGATCGGCAGCCGCGAGATATCGAGCCCGGCGCGCAGGGCCGCTGCCCGGATTCGCGCTTCCGGCCCGACCAGCCGCGGGGCGACGCAGCCGGCGAACTCGGCGGCGAGCGCGAGTTGCAGGGATTCGGCGTCGCAGGGATGGACGACCGCCGCCGCGAGCGGCGGCAGCAGGCGGGCCCGGTCGAGCAGCGTCTGGAATGGTCCGCGGGCAGCCATCGCCGCCGAGGGTCGCCCCGCCGCCCGCCCTTGTCAATCGGGGCCGACGGGAGGCGTTCCGCGCCCGAAACGCGGCCGGGCGGGGGACGCCGGTGTCGGGCCGCCGCCTCA
>JADZDA010000255.1 GCA_020851255.1 Burkholderiales bacterium
CGCAACGACATGATCCTGCACCTGCACCGCGCGGGCCACTCGACCTACACGCGGCAGAAGAGCCACGGCGTGTCGTTCCGCGTGATCGCCAAGTGGATGCGGATGGCCGGCGTCGATCACATCCACGCGGGCACCGCCGTGGGCAAGCTCGAAGGCGACCCGGCGACCGTGCAGGGCTTCTACAACGTCTGCCGCGAGAACGTGAACGCCGTCGACCTGAAGCGCGGCCTCTTTTTCGAGCAACCGTGGGCGAACCTGCGCAAGGTGATGCCGGTGGCGTCCGGCGGCATCCACGCCGGCCAGATGCACCAGTTGATCGACCTGTTCGGCGACGACTGCGTGCTGCAGTTCGGCGGTGGCACGATCGGCCACCCGCAGGGCATCCAGGCCGGCGCGACCGCCAATCGCGTCGCGCTGGAGACGATGGTCAAGGCGCGCAACGAGGGCCGCGACATCGTCGCCGAGGGACCGCAGATCCTCGCGGCCGCGGCGAAGTGGTGCACGCCGCTCAAGGCCGCGCTCGACACCTGGAAGGACGTGACCTTCGACTACGCGTCGACCGACACGCCCGACTTCGTGCCGACCGCGACGCCGGCCTGACCGCGGTGCGCCTCGCGTCCGCCCCGAACGACAGCGACGATCCCTCACCCGCCGCACCGCACGCCGGAGGCCTCATGCGCATCACCCAGGGCACGTTCTCCTTCCTCCCCGACCTGACCGACGCCGAGATCCGCGCACAGGTCGAGTACGCGCTCCGACAGGGCTGGGCGGTGTCGGTCGAGCACACCGCCGAGGCGCACCCGCGCGACGTGTACTGGGAGATGTTCGGCATGCCGATGTTCGACCTGAAGGACGCCGCGGGCGCGCTGCTGGAAGTGAACGCCTGCCGCAAGACCTTTCCGCAGCACTACGTGAAGGTCAACGCGTTCGACGCGACGCAGGGCTTCGAGTCGACGCGCCTGTCGTTCCTGGTCCAGCGTCCCGCCGACGAGCCCGGCTACCGCGTCGTGCGCCAGGAAGGCGCGGGACGCGCGATCCGCTACACGGTCGAGCGGCGCTGACCGCGGCGGCGCGCGAGACGACCGACCCGCCGGCGATCGCGTACGGCCTGGCCATGAACGGTCCGGACGACCTCACGCCCGCCCCCGAGGCGATCGACCTCGCGGCGCTCGCGCGCGACGCGGGCGTGCCCGACGTGCTCGCGGAACTCGAACGCGACCTCGTGGGGCTCCAGCCGGTCAAGTCCCGGATTCGCGACATCGCGGCGCTGCTCACCGTCGACCGCGGGCGCCGACTGCTCGGCCTGCCGAGCGATCCGCCGTCGCTGCACATGTGCTTCACCGGGAACCCGGGCACCGGCAAGACGACGGTGGCGCTGCGGATGGCTCAGATCCTCCACGCGCTGGGCTACGTCCGCAAGGGCCACCTGATCGCGGTCACGCGCGACGACCTGGTCGGCCAGTACATCGGCCACACGGCGCCCAAGACCCGCGAGGTGCTGAAGAAGGCGATGGGCGGCGTGCTGTTCATCGACGAGGCCTACTACCTCTACCGCCCCGAGAACGAACGCGACTACGGGCAGGAATCGATCGAGATCCTGCTGCAGGTGATGGAGAACCAGCGCGACGACCTGGTCGTGATCCTCGCCGGCTACAGGGACCGGATGCAGACCTTCTTCAGGAGCAATCCGGGGATGGCCTCGCGCATCGCCCACCACATCGACTTCCCCGACTACAGCGAGCCCGAGCTCGAGGCGATCGCCGGGCTGATGCTGGACAAGATGGGCTACCGGCTCGCGCCGGACGCGCAGGACGCGCTGCGCGAGTACATCGCGCGGCGGGTGCGCCAGCCGCACTTCGCCAACGCGCGCTCGATCCGCAACGCGCTCGACCGAGCGCGGCTGCGCCAGGCGAGCCGGCTGGTCGCGCTCACCGGCCGTCCGGTGAGCCGCGAAGACCTGACGACGATCGCCGCGCAGGACCTGCGCGCGAGCCGCGTGTTCAACGACTGACCGACGACCCGACCCCGCCCGGAGACCGCCATGCTGTACGGCCGAACGACGCTGTCCAAGTGCATCATCGAGGAGCAGCGCAAGCTCGAGGGCGGCGCGGAGCTGATCGCGCTGGTCAACGACATCCAGACCGCGTGCAAGTACATCGCCTCGGCGGTCGCCCGCGGCGCGCTGACCGGCGCGCGGGGTTCCACCGGCGCGACCAACGTCCAGGGCGAGGACGTGAAGCCGCTCGACACGATCGCCAACGACATCATGCTCGCGAGCTGCGAGTGGGGCGGCTACCTCGCCGGCATGGCCTCCGAGGAGATGGAGGCGCCCTACGCGATCCCGGCACGCTACCCGCGCGGCCGCTATCTGCTCGTGTTCGACCCGCTCGACGGCTCGTCGAACCTGGACGTCAACGTCACCGTCGGCACGATCTTCTCGGTGCTGCGCGCCCCCGACGGTGTCGTCGACCCGCGACCCGAGCACTTCCTCCAGCCGGGGACCGCGCAGGTGTGCGCCGGCTACGCGCTCTACGGACCTGCGGCGATGATCGTCATCACGCTGGGCACCGGCACGCACGGCTTCACGCTCGACCCCGAGATCGGCGCCTACATCCTCACGCACCCGAACCTCACGATCGCGCCTGACGCGCACGAGTTCGCGGTCAACGCGTCGAACATGCGCTTCTGGGAGCCGCCGGTGCGCCGCTACGTCGACGAGTGCCTCGCGGGCCGGACCGGCGTGCGCGGCAAGGACTTCAACATGCGCTGGATCGCCTCGCTGGTCGCCGAAGTCCATCGCATTCTGATGCGCGGCGGCTTGTTCATGTACCCGAAGGACACGAAGGACCCGGCCAAGCCGGGACGGCTGCGGCTCCTCTACGAAGCCAACCCCGTGGCGATGCTGATCGAGCAGGCCGGCGGCGCCGCGTCGACCGGCCGCGGCCGCATCCTCGACGTCGCGCCGGGCGCGCTGCACCAGCGTGTCCCGGTCGTCCTCGGTTCGCGCGACGAGGTCGCGCGGCTCGAGCGCTACCACGCCGAATTCGACCGGGGCGAGGTCGAGTTCCGCTCGCCGCTGTTCAACGAGCGCTCGCTCTTCGGCGCGGCGCACGCCGCGAACTGATCCCCCTGCCCCCCAGACCCAGCGAGCCGCCATGTCCGCCAGGCACCCCGTCGTCGCGATCACCGGCAGCTCCGGCGCCGGCACGACGACCGTCACCCGCACGTTCGAACACATCTTCCGCCGCGAAGGCTTCAAGGCCGCGATCGTCGAGGGCGATTCGTTCCACCGCTACGACCGCAAGGAGATGAAGGCGAAGATGGCCGAGGCCAACGCCGCCGGCAACGACCACTTCAGCCATTTCGGCCCTGAGGCCAACCTGCTGCCGGAGCTCGAGGCGCTGTTCCGGACCTACGGCGAGACCGGCACGGGCAAGGTGCGCAAGTACCTGCACGACGCCCGCGAGGCGGCCCCGTACCAGCAGGACCCGGGCACGTTCACGCCGTGGGCCGACATCGCGGCGGGCACCGATCTGCTGTTCTACGAAGGCCTGCACGGCGCGGCGGTGACCGACAGCGTGAACATCGCCCGCCACGCGGACCTCCTGATCGGCGTCGTGCCGATCATCAACCTCGAGTGGATCCAGAAGCTGCACCGCGACCAGAACCTGCGCGGCTACTCGCAGGAGGCGGTCGTCGACACGATCCTGCGACGGATGCCCGACTACGTGAACTACATCTGCCCGCAGTTCTCGCAGACCCACGTCAATTTCCAGCGCGTGCCGATGGTCGACACGTCGAACCCGTTCATCGCCAAGGACATCCCGACCGTCGACGAGAGCATGGTCGTGATCCGCTTCGCGCGCCCGCAGGGCATCGACTTCCTCTACCTGCTGTCGATGTTGCACGACTCCTACATGTCGCGCCCGAACATCATCGTCGTGCCCGGAGGCAAGATGAGCCTCGCGATGCAGCTGATCCTCACGCCGCTGATCCTGCAACTGATGGACCGCAAGCGCCGCGCGGGGAACGCATGAAGGACCAGACACCGCACCCGACCTCCGCGAAGGAGAACGCCGTGAAGCCGATGGCCGACGCGCTGCGCGCGCTCGCGATGGACGCGGTAGAGGCCGCGAAGAGCGGACATCCGGGGATGCCGATGGGCATGGCCGAGATCGCCGTCGCGCTGTGGACGCGCCACCTCAGGCACGACCCGGGACGGCCCGACTGGCCCGACCGCGACCGCTTCGTGCTGTCCAACGGCCACGGCTCGATGCTGCTCTACGCGCTCCTGCACCTGTCGGGCTACGACCTGCCGGTGGCGGAGCTGAAGCGCTTCCGCCAGCTCCACTCGAGAACGCCCGGCCATCCGGAGGTCGGCGTCACGCCCGGCGTCGAGACGACCACCGGCCCGCTCGGCCAGGGCATCGCCAACGCCGTCGGCATGGCGCTCGAGGAGAAGCTCCTCGCCTCGCGATTCAACCGGCCCGGCCACACGATCGTCGATCACCGGACCTGGGCGTTCCTCGGCGACGGCTGCCTGATGGAGGGGATCTCGCACGAGGCCTGCGCGCTCGCCGGCACCTGGGGGCTCGGCAAACTCGTCGCGTTCTGGGACGACAACGGCATCTCGATCGACGGCGAGACCGCCGGCTGGTTCACCGACGACACGCCGAAGCGCTTCGAGGCCTACGGCTGGAACGTGATCCGCGGCGTCGACGGCCACGATGTCGCCGCCGTCGACGCGGCCATCCGCGCCGCGCTCGCCGTGGGCGACCGCCCGACGCTGATCGCCTGCCGGACGACGATCGGCAAGGGCTCGCCCGCGAAGGCGGGCAGCGCGGACGCGCACGGCTCGGCGCTGGGCGAGAAGGAGGTCGCGGCCACACGCGCGGCGCTCGGCTGGACGCATCCGCCGTTCGAGATCCCCGACGAGGTCTACGCCGGTTTCGACGCGCGCGCCGCGGGTGCCCGGGCGCGCGACGCCTGGGAGTCCCGGCTGTCCGCCTACCGCATCGCGCACCCGGAGCTCGCCGCCGAATTCGCGCGCCGGATGGCGGGCGACCCGCCGGCGGATTTCCGCGCGCGCGCGGCTGCGTTCGTCGCCGCGCAGGCGGCGAAGGGCGAGGCGGTGTCCACGCGCAAGGCCTCCCAGCAGGCGATCGAGGCGTACGCGCCGGCGCTGCCCGAGATGATCGGCGGGTCGGCGGACCTGACCGGGTCGGTGTTCACCGACTGGTCGGGCAGCGTCGACGTCTCGCGCACGGCGGCCGGCAACTACGTCCGCTACGGCGTGCGCGAGTTCGGCATGAGCGCGATCGCCAACGGCCTCGCGCTGCACGGCGGGTTCCTCCCCTACTGCGGGACGTTCCTCGTCTTCTCCGACTACGCGCGCAACGCCGTGCGGATGGCGGCGCTGATGAAGCAGCGGGTCGTCCATGTCTACACGCACGATTCGATCGGGCTGGGCGAGGACGGGCCGACGCACCAGGCGGTCGAGCACACGGCGAGCCTGCGGCTCGTTCCCAACCTCGATGTCTGGCGGCCCTGCGACGCGACCGAGACCGCGGTCGCCTGGACGCGCGCGATCGAGCGACGCGACGGTCCGACGGCGCTGATCCTCACCCGCCAGAACGTGCCGGCGTGTGCGCGCGACGCCGCGCGCCTCGCGTCCATCGAACGCGGCGGCTATGTCCTGGCGGACTTCGCCGGCGACGGCGCGCTCGCGGTCATCCTGGCGACCGGCTCCGAGGTCGGCGTCGCGCTCGCGGCGCGCGAGCTCCTCGCGAAGTCCGGCGTCTCGGCGCGGGTCGTGTCGATGCCCTGCACGGAAGCGTTCGACCGGCAGACGGCCGGCTGGCGGGCGAGCGTCCTGCCGCCCGGAGTCGCGCGCGTCGCCGTCGAGGCCGGGGCCACCGACGGGCTGCGCCGGTACGTCGGCGCGGTCGACGATCCCCGCGGCGCGGTGGTCGGCATCGACCGCTACGGCGAGTCGGCGCCGGCCGGTGCCCTGTTCAAGCATTTCGGGATCGACGCCGGCGCGGTCGCCGCGGCCGTGATCCGGGCGGTCAGCCCCCCCTGACCCCCCCTTTGGGGTTATGGGGACTTACTCGACTCGGCTATAGACTGGCCGCTGGCATGCCGCGCCTAATGGGCGGCCCCGGAGGCCCGGCGCCGCGCCACGCGGAGCGCGGCCGCCCGCCGCCCGCGCGCCGCCGGACGAGCCGACCGAAAGGAGACACCGTGACCCACGACAAGGAACTCGACGCCCGCGGGCTTTCCTGCCCGCTGCCCATCCTCAAGACCAAGAAGGCGCTCGGCGACCTGGCCTCAGGTCAGGTGCTGCGCGTGGTATCGACCGATCCCGGCTCCATCAAGGACATGCAGGCGTTCGCGAGCCAGACCGGCAATTCGCTGCTGTCGCAGTCGAACGAAGGCAAGGACTACGTCTTCTTCCTGAAGAAGAAGTAGCCAGCGCGATACCGCCGGGAGACGGGCGCCGGCGCGGTCCCCGCGCGGGCGCGGCTCCGTCGCCGCCCCGAACCCTCAACACGACCGAGGAATCCGATGGAAGCGCGACAGAAGAAGATGGCGATCATCGCGAGCAAGGGCACGCTCGACATGGGTTATCCGCCGCTGATCCTCGCGACGACCGCCGCGGCGCTGGGCTACGAAGTGCAGGTGTTCTTCACGTTCTACGGCCTGCAACTGTTGCGCAAGAGCCTGAAGCACGTCCAGATCAGTCCGCTCGCCAACCCGGCGATGCCGATGCCGGTCCCGATGCCGGTGCTCGTGAGTGCCATCCCCGGCATGCAGAAGATGGCGACGACGATGATGAAGCAGAAGATCAAGAAGCACGGCGTCGCCTCGCTCGAGGACCTGCGTACGCTCGCGATCGAGGCCGACGTCAAGCTGATCGCCTGCCAGATGACCATCGATCTCTTCGAGTTCAAGAAGAGCGAGTTCATCGACGGCATCGACTACGGCGGCGCCGCGACCTTCCTCGAGTTCGCGAGCGAGGCCGATATCACGCTGTTCGTCTGACCGACCGCGCCCGCCGCATCGACGCACAACCGAAACGGCCGTTGGAGGCGGCGGCCGGCCACCGAAGGGGAACACCATGAAGCACCCAGCACTCACCCGCATCGCACTCGCGCTCGCCGCCGTGACCGCCGCGCTCCCCGCGGCGCACGCGACCGACGGCTATTTCGCCCACGGTTACGGCATGAAGTCGCTCGGGATGGGCGGTGCCGGCGTCGCCACGGCGCTCGAACCGTTCGGCGGCGCGGTCAACCCCGGCGCGATGTCGTTCCTCGGCAACGAGTGGCAGCTCGGCGCGAGCTGGTTCTCGCCGGACCGCTCGGCCTCGCGCAGCGGCTCGGGACCGGCCGGCATCGACGCCTCGGTCACGTCGGACAGCAAGCACTTCGGCATCCCCGAATTCGCGGTCAACTGGCGCTACAGCCCGACGCTCGCGCTCGGCGTCTCGGTGTTCGGCAACGGCGGCATGAACACCAACTACGCCGGCGACCAGATCCCGGCGGCCTCCGCCTGCGCGTCGTTCAACCCGACGCCGGGGCCGTACAACCTGCTGTGCGGCAACGGCCGGCTCGGCGTCGACCTCTCGCAACTGATGATCGCGCCGTACGTCTCCTGGCAGTTCACGCCCGGCCATTCGATCGGCGTCGCGCCGATCATCGCGTACCAGCGGTTCAAGGCCGAAGGGCTGCAGGCGTTCGACAATCCGTTCCTGTCGACCAAGCCCGGCAGCGTCACCAACCGCGGCTACGACGACTCGACCGGACTGGGCGTGCGCGTCGGCTACCAGGGTCGGTTCGGCGACAAGTTCGCGGTCGGCGTCGCCTACGGTTCGAAGGTCAGCATGGGCGAGTTCGACAAGTACGCCGGGCTCTTCGCCGAGAACGGCGGGTTCGACATCCCGGCCAGCCTGACGGTCGGCGCGTCGTTCCGTCCGGACGACCGCTGGCTGATCGCCCTCGACTACCAGAAGATCTACTACGGCGACGTGGCGGCGGTGCACAACCCGAGCTCGCGGATCCTGAACTGCTTCGGCGGCGACGCCGGCGCGTGCCTGGGCGGCAGCGGCGGCGCGGGCTTCGGCTGGCAGGACATCGACGTCTGGAAGCTGGGCGTGCAGTACAAGGTCAACGACGCCTGGACCGTGCGCTTCGGCTACAACCACACCGACAACCCGATCCGCGCCGAGGACGTCACGTTCAACATCCTCGCCCCGGGCGTGATGGAGGACCACTACACGGTCGGCGCGACCTGGTCGATCGACAAGGTCTCCGAGCTGACCGGCATGGCGATGGTTGCGACGCGCAACGACGTGCAGGGCGCGAGCCTGTTCGTGCCGCTGGGCGCCCCGCCGACGACCTCCGAGACGATCGGCATGAAGCAGTTCATGCTGGGCATCGCCTACTCGCGCAAGTTCTGACGCGATTCCCGGCGGCGCATCGCGCGACGCCGGGCCGATTCGACGACGACCGGCGCCGCGCGAGGCGCCGGTCGCACGTCACAACCGCGGTTCGGGCGATCGCGCGTAGTCCTCGAGCGCCACCGCGGCGTCGGGCCGCCCGGCGAGCGCCAGGGCCTGCAGGCCCACGCTCCGCCAGTGCGACGCCCCCTCGGCGATCGCCGCGTCGAGCGCGCGCCCTTCGTCGCCGCCGCACCATTCCCGATAGGCGTCGATCGCGCGCGGGAAGAGATCGCGGCGCACGCCGTCCAGATCGGCGAACCACAGGTGCAGCGACGCATCCGCGCCGCGTCCGACCAGCGCGGGCAGCGTGACCAGGCAGTCGGCGAGGTGGTCGCGGACCGCGCGCAGGAACGCGCCGGCCTCGCGCCGGTCGCAGGCGGACAGCGCCTCCTCCCAGCCGGGCCCGAGGATCCCGCCGGCCTCGCGCTCGCCCAGTTCGTGGAGGATCAGCGTCTCGGTCTCCGCGGCGACCATCGCGGCGAGCGCGTCCGCCGAGCCGGTGCGAACGCCGTGCGCGTCCAGCGCCGCCTTGAGCGCTCCGTCGCCGCGTTTGGCGGACCAGGCCTCGGCCTTCTCGGAGAGCACGCGCGCGAGCGTCTCCTGGCGGATGTACATGGTGTCGCCGCGCAACGCGGCCGGTGCCGCGTCGAGGTCGCGCGCATGCTCGCGCCCGGCGACCAGCACGCGGGTGCCGTTGCGCCGCTCGTCGCGTTCGAGCGCCGCGACGAAGAACTGCGGCTTGCCCCGCCGGCCGACGCCCGCGCCGTAGACGAGTCCGTCGGGGACGAGCACCTCGTTCACCCGCGCGACGTCGTACGGATCGACTTCGGCGCCGCCCAGCGGCAGCGGCCGGTAGGACGCGTCCTCGAGCGCGGACCACTGCGCCTCGCGCTCGGCGAGCCAGGCGCCGACGCGCGCGCGCGGCAGCGGCGTCATCAGCGCCAGGCCCTGCTCCCAGCGGTAGAGCTCGCGCATCGCGAGCAGGTAGACGCACATCGTCATCTCGTGCGCGTGGCGCGCGTCCGAGATCGCGCAGTTCGCGCGGACGGCGTCGATCAGCGGGTCGTGCGGGCCGGTCATTTCCCGCGTCCCCGCCGGGGCCGGATCTCCCAGCGCGCGACCGCCGCGACGATCGACGGCCACGCCGGCTCCGCCCCTTCGTGCGCGCGAGTCAGGGCGGCCGAAACGAGCGCGTGGACGTCGCCGGCACCCGCGGCCTCCGCGAGGCCGGACAGACCGCCGCACTGGAGCTTCATGGCGGCCGCGTGGCGCAGCGGCGCGTCCGCCCGCAGCCTGAGCGCGAACGCCGCGCGCTCGCGCAGCGCGGCCAGGAAGCGCGCGCACCCGTCGCGGGCGTCCGCGCTCGCGCACCCCACCGCCACGCGCTCGGCGAGCGAACGGCGCTGCGCGAGGGTGCAGCTCGCGCAGCCCGCGAGGAGCGCCGGGGCGTAGACACAGGCGAGCGGCGCGGCCGCGTTCCGGGCCTCGCGCCAGGCGGCTTCGTCGATCATCGCCCGCGTGTCCGGCCCCCGCGGCTACTCGTCGCCGTCGAGGCCGGGCCTGGGCGCACGCTCCTGCGTGAGCAGGTCCTCGGCCTCGTGGTCGGTCGCGGCGAACACGACCTTGACCCGCGACCCGGCGTCGTGGCCGGGGTCGGCGCGCAGCGACTTCGCGCGCTGCGACGCGGCGGCGAACGTCGGCAGGTCCTCGAGGCGCTCGAGACCGCCGTAACGGTGGATCCGGTAGATGAAATAGGGCAAGTCCGCACTCCCGGCGCCACCGTCACTCGGCGTAGCGCTTGATCGTCCGCCGCCGACCCGGGCG
The DNA here is from genome assembly GCA_020851255.1 of Burkholderiales bacterium. Lineage (GTDB taxonomy): Bacteria > Pseudomonadota > Gammaproteobacteria > Burkholderiales > Casimicrobiaceae > VBCG01. Next base: position 10,325 of record JADZDA010000255.1, read on the forward strand.
GCTCTTCTGGATGACGACGCCGCGGACGGCGTCCAGCCCGGCGATCGCCTCGGCCGGATAGACCGGATTGAGCGCGCGCAATTCCCAGCCGCCGTCCGCGCCCCGCGCGAGCTGCCTCAGCGTCCAGCCGCCGTCGCCCCGGGCGACGACGTAGGCGCCCTCGGTCGCGAGCCCCTCGGGCTCGACGACGACGATGTCGCCGTCGTCGAATTCCGGCGCCATGCTGTCGCCCAGCACCTGCAGCGCGAACGGCTCGCCCCCGCTGCAGCGCTCGACGGTCTCGTCGGCCGCCGGCAGGATCGCGATCGTGCGTCGCGTGTTCATCGCGTCACACCACGCTCGCCCGCAGCCGATCCGGCGGCACGCCGGCGCCGACGAGCGCGGACCCCGCCTCCTCGACGAACGCGCCCGGACCCGCCACGTACACGTCGTGGCGCGCGAGCGGCAGCGCGCCGGCCATCGTAGCGACGAGCGAGCGCGCCCCGGACCGCGTGTCGGCGGCGGTGTGCGATGCGTAGCGGAAGCCGTCGAACGCGGCCGCCCAGGCCCGGCACTGGTTCGCCTGATACGGACCGTCGGAGCGCAGCGTCAGCCAATCGAGCGACATCGACGGCGCCGCGTCGACGGCGATCGCGTGCTCGACCAGGCTGCGGATCGGCGCGTAGCCCAGGTCGCACGCGACGAACGCGACGGGGCGCCCGCCGTCGGCGAGCACGAAATCGCCCGACGGCCCCCACAGCCGCAGCGACGTGCCGCCCGGCAGCGCGCCGTCGAAGAACAGCGTGGCGAGCGCGTCGGCGGAATCGCGCGCGACATGGAAGTGGAGATTGCGGTCGTCGCAGGGACAGCTCGCGATCGGCCAGGTCGCCTGCGCGTCCACGCCGCCGGCGCTCCCGAAGAGCGTCGCGCTCTGCCCGGCGAGGAACCTCAGCCGGCTGCCGCGCGGCGTCTGCAGGTGGACGAGCAGCGTGTCGGGCGCCATCGGCGTCACGCCGCGCACGCGGACCTCGACCTCCTGCTCGGGGATCTCCCCGGGGCCCTGCGCCTCGAGCGTTTCGATGACGATCTCGCCGGAGCCCGCCGAGTGCGCGCACAGCAGTGTATGCCCCTGCAGCCGCTCGGCATCGGACAGCCGGTAGTCGCAGGGCAGGGTCCTGACGACCTCGCCGGCGACCACGCGCGCCTTGCACAGCCCGCAAGTGCCGTTGCCGCAGCCGTACGCGAGCTTGAGACCCGCCTTCAGGCCCGCCTGGAGCAGCGAATCGCGTCCCTCGACGAAGAACACGCGTCCCGAGGGCCGGATCGTGACCTGCGCACTCACGATCTTGAGCGCGTCGTCCATGATGGTCAGCTCGTCGGCCGGCTCGGTCGCGAGCGCCTCGGCCAGTCCCGCGTCGATCGCATCGCCCAGGCGCCCGAGCTCGGCGGCGGACACGCCCGCGACCGACGCGGCGAGCCCGCCGACCCGTTCGCGGGTGGCGACGACGAGTTCGTGGTAGCGCGCGAGGTGCTTGCGCAGGTCCGCGAGCTCGCGGCTCTGCACGAACAGGCGTTGCGCGAGCACTTCCTGCGACGGGAGCACGCGCTCCTGGACGCGCCGGCCGAAGGCCTCCTCGCGCAGTTTCGCCGTCCGCTCGAAGGCGCCCGAGTCCTCGGCACGCCATTGCGGATAGAGGCGACCGAGGTCTTCAAGGGAAACGAGCCCGTCGTTCGAGGCGAGGCGACCCTCGGCGACGTCGCGCTGCAGCGCGCCCCTGGGCACGCCGATGAGCCGCGCCGCGCGCGACAGCGTCACCCACGCGGCCACCGGTCCCTCCGGGCTTCATCGCGGGTCGGATGGCGGATCGACACGGTCGTGGTACCTCGCGCGCAGGACCAGCCTCGGCCGCTCCGGATCGTCGACGAACGCCGAACGGTCGTGCAGCACGTTGTTGCAGACGATGCCCATGCCGGCGTCGAGCCGCGCCCGCAGGATGTCCGGCGACGGCGTCGCGAGCAGGCGCTCGAACGCGGCCACCGCGGCGCGGACGCCGGCGTCGGCGTTCCATTCGATCGACCGGGTGCGCGCGGTGTAGCGCAGGTGCAGGTGGCCGGTCCGCGCATCGATCGAGAACACCGGCCCCGGCCGCGCGGGCCGGGCGACGCCCTGCTCGTCGCGGCGCTCGGGGATGGTCATCGCGTCGTCGCGCATCAGCGAGCGCACGTGGGCCGGATCCTCGTCGCGCAGCGCGAGATAGGCGATCTCCGGGTCCATCAGCGCGTTCTCGCCCCCCTGCGCGGCGGGCGCCGCGCAATGGAGCACCATGGCGCGGATCGTGCGTTCGGGCGTGTGGTAGTAGCCGTCGGTGTGCCAGCGGATCGGCCGGTCGGTGTAGGGGATGTATTCGCCGCGGCCCGCCTCGCCGCTCACCTCGCTGCGGCTGAAGCCGTCGTCGTCGGCGAGCCAGTTGCGGTCGAGCCGCCTCAACCCCAGTTGCGCGCCGAGTTCGCGCGCCAGCACCTTCGGATCGCCGCGCGGGCGGGTCGCGTAGATCGCCATGTTCGCGTCGCGGCAGCGACGCGCGATCGCCTCGCGTTCGGCCGGCGTGAGCGCGAGCGGATCGGCGACCTCGACGACGAGATCGGCGACGCCGGCGGGCGAGCGCCCGAGCTTGCGCGCGCGCCAGTCGCGCCAGGCGCGCTCGTCGCCGAATCCGAATGGCGAGCCGGCCGCCGGCTGCCTCGCGGTGTCGAGCCCGGTCGTCACCGACGGCTCACTCGCCCGACGCGGTCGCCGCGCGCCGCGCGCGCCGGGGGGCCTCGCCGAGCAGCCCCGCCATCGCCTTGCCCAGCATCTCGACCGCCTCGGGCGCCTCGACTTCGATCACCTGCGAGATCGCGTCGCGGCGGTCGCGTTCGACCGCCATCGTCTCCGAGACCGCGTGTCCGAACGCGCGGACGAATCCGTACGAGGGCCCCTCCGCGGTCCAGTCGTGGTCCGCGTAGTCGACGGCGCGTTCGTTGACGAGTTCGACGAATCGCCGCTTGGCGGCCGCGGCGTCGGCGCCGATCAGGTCGGCCATGTTGGCACCGAGCGTCTCGCCGACGCGATTGGCCACGGCCGTGGTGAACTCGACCCGCCACTGCGCATCGCGGCGGGCGTACGCGATCCGGTCGGCGCAGGCGACCAGGAACGCGAGGAATTCGGCGAGGAACGCGAAGTAGTCCGGCCCGGGCGCGAGCTCGTAACCCGCCGAGCGCATGTTCCTGAGCGAATTCTGCGCGACGCGCCAGACGATGAACGACGCCGCGCTCGCGATGTCGGCCGCGGACTTGCCCGCCTCGTCGCGGAACCAGTGGCTCTTGACGCGCATCGTCGTCGCGGCGGGCCCGGCCCGGGCTCCCGCTAGGGCTTGCGGATCGTGAACTCGAATTCGCCGGGCGCGATCTCGGCGGTCCGGTCGAGCGAGAATCCGGTGGCGCGGACCCAGTCGGCGACGTCGGCGGCCACGCCGGGGCAGTTGCTGACGAGCATCAGCGTTTCGCCGCCCTGCATGCCGTTCAGCAATCGCTTGGCCTCGACGATCGGTCCGGGGCAAACGGCCCCGCGCAGGTCGAGGATCGCGTTGACCGACGGCTTCGCCGTCCGGCCACGCCGGATGTGGAAGCCCTGCCCGCCGCCGGGCAGCCGCTCGGTGTGGGCGATTTCGACGTCGGTGTGGCGCGACCATGCGTGCAGATCGTCGCGCGTGCCCGGACAGTCCGACAGGAGCAGCAGGACCTCGCCCGGCCTCAGCGAGTCGACCAGCCGCTTCGCGCCCAGGAGCGGTGCCGGGCAACTCGTGCCCCGCATGTCCAACGTCATCGCCGGCTTGAGCGCCGCCTCGGCGTGTTGCGTGACCGTCATCGTGTCGTTCCCTTCCTCGCTCGCCATTCGGCGCGGTTCCTCGGGGGTCTTCGGGTCCGGGCCACCCGCTCCCGCCCGCGAACGGTCGCCGGCCGGCCGCTAATATCCGCCCTTGCCGTAGGGCTGCGGCAATCCCGCGATCTTCGCGCCCTGCTTGGCGGGCCCCATCGGAAACAGATCGTACAGGGTCTTGCTGTCGGCCTCGGGCCGGATCTCCTGGAATCCCTTGAGCAGGTTGCGGAAGTTCGGGGAGTGTCCGTCCGCCTGGTAGGCGTCGCGCAGATAGCGGATCACCTCCCAGTGCGCGTCGGTCAGTTCGATGCCGTCGGCCGACGCGATCGCGCGTGACAGGTCGTCGTCGATCGTCACCTCGAGCACGTAGCCCAGATCGTCGCTCGGGTACTCGCGTCCGTTCACTTCGTAGCCCATCGTCGCCTCCTCGCAATCCGGAATTCGCCGGCGGCCGCGCCGGTCGTCGCCACACTCAGTCGGCCACGGCGATCGCCTTGTGCGGAACGAAGATGCCGCAGCCCAGCAATCGGAATGGCCCGCAACCCAGGCGCTGCACACGCAGCGAATCGTCGGGCGGCAAACCGTGCAGAGCCAGGCCCCAAGTCGTTATCTCCATCGAATACGTCCTGAACGTCCTCGAACGCCCCTCTATCACCTGACAACGCACATTGCACCCCGCCAACCAGCCGGCGATTTCCTCGTGGAATGCCCGGTCGTCCGACGCGCGGCTCGCCACCCGCGCCGCGTACAGCGTGGGTGCCGGGGCGAGCGGTCGCCGGGCCCCGGCGCCGACGACCAGCGTCCGGCCGGCGACGGCGAGCCTGCGGCCCTCGAGCGCGCGTGCGTCGCCGATCCTGGGCTCCGGGATCCGGAGGACCAGACGGGTGCGGCGCGCGAGCAGGACCTCGCCGCCGGTCGTCGGCGAAGTCCGCAGAGGATGGATCGCGGCCGCCGGCTCGTCGGCGAGCCAGGGAAGGGCGTCGCCGATCGCCGAGGCGAGCGATTCGGCGTGGGCGGCGGGCAGGCTGTCGCCATCGACCGCGTAGGCCAGATCGACCACCGTCGCCCCGTCATCGAGCACGTCGCCCCCTTCCTCCGGCCGCTCCGGACCGGCGCGCCGGACGTCCACGGCGGCGTTCATGCGTCGCGCCGATCCGCCGGCGCCTGGGACTCGGCCCAGCGGACGAGGGACTCCCCCCACCGCCGCGCGGTCGCCGGATCGATGTCGAAGATCGTGAAGCGCGTCCGTTCGCGGATGCGCGTGCGCAACAGTGGCATGCCCCCGGCGTCGTGGACGAATTCCTGCAACTCGACGTCCTGCCCGCCGAGCGGGACGACGAAGCGGTCGAGATTCCTGATCGTCGGCATGGTGATCGGGGCGCTCGCGCCGGCCGCCCGGGCGCTATTGGGCGAGCCGGCGCCCGCCGCAGTCCATAGCCAAAGCGGAGTATGGCTCCTACGCCATCCGGGTAGTTTCCCGGACCCGCCTTCCAGACTATTCAGGATAGCCGGGCGGAGTGATGGCGCGAAACGACCCCCGCCCTTAGCATGGCACCCCCGAGTGGCGGGTCCGGTGACCGTGGTCGGCCGGTCGGAGGCGACCGTTCTAGCGAGGAGGCGGGAACATGACCAAGGCAATGTACAAGACTCCGAACCTGGATGCGCTGGAGTCCGGCCCGTGGCCGAGCTTCGTGACCGGGTTGAAGCGGCTCGCGAAGGACAAGGACTACGTCGTCGACCTGCTGGGACAGCTCGAGCACTCGTACGTCACGCGCAAGGGCTACTGGAAGGGCGGCACCGTCGGCGTCTTCGGGTACGGCGGCGGCGTCATCCCGCGGTTCACCGAGGCGAAGGACGAGAGCGGCAAGCCGCTGTTCCCCGACGCCGCCGAGTTCCATACGCTGCGCGTGATGCCGCCGGCCGGCATGCACTACACGACCGACGTGCTGCGCAAGATGGCCGACATCTGGGAGAAGCACGGGTCCGGCCTGATCGCGTTCCACGGCCAGTCCGGCGACATCATGTTCCAGGGCGTGACCACCGAGAACACGCAGCCGGCCTTCGACGCGATCAACGAGCTGGGGTTCGACCTGGGCGGCGCGGGTCCGGCGGTGCGCACGTCGATGTTCTGCGTCGGCGCCGCGCGCTGCGAGCAGTCGTGCTACGACGAGGGCCGCGCGCATCGCGCGGTGATCAACAGCTTCCTCGACGAAATCCATCGCCCGTCCCTGCCGTACAAGTTCAAGTTC
>JADZDA010000256.1 GCA_020851255.1 Burkholderiales bacterium
CGTGCAGACGATGATCGAGGGGCCCGGCCACGTGCCCATGCATCTCATCAAGCACAACATGGACGAGCAGCTCCGGTTGTGCGGCGAGGCGCCGTTCTACACGCTGGGTCCGCTCACCACCGACATCGCGCCCGGCTACGACCACATCACCAGCGCCATCGGCGCCGCGATGATCGGCTGGTACGGCACGGCGATGCTCTGCTCCGTGACGCCCAAGGAGCACCTGGGGCTGCCGAACAAGACCGACGTCAAGGACGGGATCATCACCTACAAGCTCGCGGCGCACGCGGCCGACCTCGCGAAGGGACATCCCGGCGCGCAGATCCGCGACAACGCGCTGTCCAAGGCCCGCTTCGAGTTCCGCTGGGAGGACCAGTTCAACCTGGGCCTCGATCCGGACAAGGCGCGCGAGTTCCACGACGAGACGCTGCCGCAGTCGGGCGCCAAGCTCGCGCATTTCTGCTCGATGTGCGGGCCGCACTTCTGCTCGATGAAGATCACGCAGGACGTGCGCGACTTCGCCGCGAAGCAGGGGATCGCCGAGACCGAGGCGCTGGCGAAGGGCATGGAGGCGAAGGCGGTCGAGTTCGTGCGCAAGGGGAGCGAGATCTACAGCAAGGCGTAGGCTCCCGTCGAACGTCGGCGTCGTTTCTTCCCCGCCCCCCCGGCGGTCGTCGATCGAAGGCCCGCCGCGCCCCGCCGCCCGGCGGGGCGCGCGAGTGATCCTCTGGACACCCTGACCCACGCCCTCTCCGGCGCGCTCTGCGCGCGTGCGACCGCGCCCGCCCACGTGCCCGGCCGCACGCTGCCGGTCGGCCGGCGGCTGCTGGTCGGGACCTTCGCCGCGGCCTTTCCCGACGTCGACAACCTGTCGCAGGCGGTCTCGCCGATCGTCTACCTCGAGTGGCATCGGGGGATCACGCACTCGCTCGTCCTGCTGCCGTTGTGGACGCTCGCGCTCGCGTGGCTGTGCTCGAGGCTGTGGCGCGACGGGCTCGCGTGGCGAGCGTACGCCGGCGTGATCGCGCTCTCGATCGGCATCCACATCGCCGGCGACTGGATCACCTCGTTCGGCACGATGTTCATGGCGCCGCTGTCCGACCGGCGCTACGCGCTGTCGACGACGTTCATCATCGATCTCGTTTTCACCGGCATCATCGTCGCGGGGCTCCTGGCCTCGCTCGCGTGGCGGCGCACGCGCGCGCCCGCGATCGCGGGCCTGGTCGCGCTCGCCGGCTACGTCGCGTTCCAGGCGGTGCAGCGCGAGCGCGCGTTCGAGGCGGGTGTCGCGCACGCGCGTGCGATCGGCCTCGCGAACGCGCGCGTCGACGCGCAGCCGCGGCCGCTGTCGCCGTTCCACTGGCTCATCGTCGTCGAGGACGGCGACCGGCTCGAATCCGCGCAGGTGAGCCTCGTGCGGGAGGCGCCGGTCGTGGCGGCGGCGGACGCCGGGTTCTTCGCGCGGCTGTGGGCGCCGTACGATCCGGTCGCGACCGCGCGCTGGACCCGGCACGAGCGTTTCGGCGACGGCGCCGACGCCGCGATCGCGCGCCACGCGTTCCTCTCGCCGGCGATGGCGACGTACCGATGGTTCGCCGAACACCCGGTGCTGATCCGCGTCGACCGCGAGGACGCGCGGGTCTGCGCGTGGTTCCAGGATCTGCGTTTCGTCACGCCCGGGCGCGAGGCGGTCCCGTTTCGCCACGGCGCGTGCCGCGACGACCGGGGCGCGTGGTCGCCCTGGATGCTCGACGGCGAGCGCGGGCGCGTGCGCCTGGACTGATCCGGCTGCGTCAGCGCCGCGTGTCGCGGGCGAGCGCCTCGTCGATCGTCCGCGCGTTGTCGCCGGCGATCGCGCGAAACGACGCCGAGACACGATCGTCGCCGGCGATCGCCCGCCAGGTCGACCGCGCGATCGCGCCGGCCTCGCGCCAGGTCGGGCCGTGGCCGGGTTCGGGCGCGGGTGGCTGGTAGCGCAGCGGGGGCAGATGCTCGCCGGCCGGTGCGTAGGCCGCGGGTACCAGGCGGCGGACCGGGGCGAGCGCGGGCGTTCCGTCGTCGTCGAAAACGAACGAGAGTGCGAATGGATCGGACCCGGTGTCGCCGAGGAAGCGCGCGCAGGTCTCGATCAGGTGCACGCGTTCGAGCACGTCCGCACCGATCCGGCGGTCGGCGCGCAGCGCCCGGGCGGCGGCGGTCCAGCCGCGATCGATCGCGAGACCCGGCCGCGCCTCGGCGAGCAGCGTGGCCAGCGTCACCACCGCCCGCCGCCCCCGCGCGCCGACGCGGTCGAAGCGCGCCACCTCCAGGAAGACGCGCGAGCCGCCCTCGACGATCGCCGTGTCGGCCGCGGGAACGCCATGGGCGGCGAGCGTCCGGGCGGCGAGGTGCTCGCACACCAGCAGGTCGCACCATCGGCGCGCGGCGTCGGAGTACTCGGACGGCGAGAACGCGACGGCGACCCGGCGCACCGAGCCGCCGGCGTCGACGGCCGCGGAGAATTCCGGCCGACTTGCTCCCGGGCCCGGTGCGGCGGCGGCGACGTCGCCCGCGGCACGCGCGTACTCGGGGTAGGCGCGCGGGCGCTCGGACTCGGGGATCGGCGGCGCGTCGGTCAGATGACGCGCGGCGGCCCGGCGCGCCGCCTCCTCCCCGACGACGAGGTCCCCCGGCGCGTCGTCGGCGAACCGGACGATCGCCGCGAGGTGCTCGTCCCCGGGTTCCGGCTCGCCGCCGACCGACGGTCCGACCCGGTCGCCGTCGGGTCCATGGCTCCCGGCGTGGACTCCCGCCGGCCACAGCGCCTCCACGAACGGAGGCAGCGATGCCGGCCAGCAGCCGTCGCCGCGCCGCCCCGCGAGCGGGAGCGGCAGGCCGGCGGGAGCGTCCAGCGCCCATCCGGCCGGCGCGATCGCCGCCAGCGTTCCCAGCCGGTGGAGTTCGCCTGCGGCATCGACCCGGTAGACCGGCCAGCGGGAGCCCGCGCCAGCGACCACTCGCGCCGCGGCATACCTGCGCGCCCGGGCCCGGCCGATCGCGACGACCCGGTCACCGGCCCGGCCGACGACCCGGGAGAACGTCGGCTGCGACCCCAATCCGAGACCGGCGATCAGCGTATTCGCGCGGGAAAGCGGCGCCCGCTCCAGCGCCTCGACCAGCGCGTCGACGGGAGGGTCGGAGGCGTCTTGCGCCGAGGCCATTAATGCAAGAATCTATTCTGAATGAATTACCTTCGCAACATATTAATTTACGACATGTCCTTTGGATTGCCAAAACGTCTTGTCTGAATAGATACTCAACGATTTACCGGGGCGACTGCGCGGCACCCAGCTCCGGGCAACGGCACACGACCCTGCTTCCGCCGGCAGTGGCAGCGGCAGCCGCCGCAGCGGCGCGTATCCGGACACTGTGGCGGGCGGCGCGCCACTGCCGGACCGGGAAAGGCCGCATCGGGACCGCCCCCTTGCCCCCCGGCGCCCAGGGAGCGCCGGGGCAGGCCGGTCAGTCGACCAGATTGTCCGCGACCAGCTCGAGCAGGCTCTCCGGCGACTTCGTCCACTGGGTCGCCTTCGCGCCCTGTTCGAGCGTGATCCGGCACTGGCCGCAGCTCGTCACGAAATGCTTCGCGCCGGTCGCCTCGACCTGGGCCTTTTTCATCTCGAACACCCGGGCGCGCAGCGGCGCCGAGCGGACGTTGGACACGACGCCGCCGCCGCCCCCGCAGCAGAACCCGGTGACGCCATGGTCCTGCAGCTCGCGCAATTCGAAGCCCAGCGCCGCGAGGACCCGGCGCGCCGCCGCCTCCAGCCCCCCGCGACGGACGATCTGGCAGGGGTCGTGGAACGTGGCCGACTCGCCGATCCTGCGGACGCGGATCTTCCCGGCGGCGAGCGACTCGTCGAGGAACTCGGTCATGTGGATCACGCGCACCGGAACCTCGCCGGCGTACCACTTGCCCGCCTCCCAGCGCGCCGCGCCGTAGGCGTGGCCGCATTCGGGCAGCAGCACGGTCTTCGCGCCGATCTTCACCGCGGTGTCGATCAGCGCGCGCGTCAGACGCTCCTGCAATTCGACGTCGCCGTTGTTGAAGCCGACGTTCGACGCGTCGAAGCCCTCGCGGTGCATGGTCCAGCGCACGCCGGCACGATCGAGGATCTTCGCGGCGCCGGCGAGCGCCTTGGTGTGCTCGGTGAGCTCGGCCGGCGCCGCGGTGACGAGCATGTCGGCGCGGTCGAGGTCGCAGGGAATGGCGACGCCGTACCGCTCCGACACCTCGGCCAGGATGTCCGGCAGGTCCTCGCCGGGCGTGGCCGTGCTGCCCCACTGGCGCGCGGCCCGGTCCATCAGCGCGAGGCGCTCGGGCACGAGGCCGGCCACGAACATGCCGTGGCGCATGTCGCGGACCAGCTCGGCGATGTCGATGCCCATCGGGCAGACCAGCGTGCAGCGGCCGCACATGTTGCAGGAGTCGTAGACCAGCTCCTGCCAGCGCTCGAGGTCGCCGGTCGTCGGCCGGGGGACGAGGTCGAGCGCGCGCACGATCGGCGCGAACGGCCCGACCTCGCGGAAATACGCGCGGCGGATCGGCTCGAGCTTGAGCGCCGGCGTGTACTTCGCGTCGCCGGTCGCCCGGTAGAAGTGGCAGGCCTCGGCGCACAGGCCGCAGCGCACGCAGGACTCGACGTGCAGCGCGGCGGTCCAGCCGAAGTCGCGGACGAAACTGCGCATCGCGACGTCGATGCGCTCCGACTGCGAGAGCTCGCCCTGCCGGTCGAAGGCGGGGATCGGGCGGTTCGGGGCGCTCATACGTTCACCCCCCGGTGCGAGAGACGGATGCCCGAGGCGCCGCGCGAGAACGCGAACAGCACCGCATGCATCAGCTTGCCGAACGGGAACCAGACGAGGAGCAGCTCCGCGGACAGCAGGTGGATCGAGAGCGCCGTGGTGTAGATCGCGTGGTCGCGCGCGAGGATCGCCGCGGAAGGCTCGGACGTCGCGGCCATCCCGGTCAGCAGCGGCAGGAACGTCACCGTCCAGCTGATCGTGTCGTCGGCGGTCGACAGTGTCTTGCGCACCGGATCGGTCAGCCGCCACAGGAGCGCGAAGAGCAGCGAGACGATGGTCACGCCGGCCGCCACGTACATGACCGGGTCGGGGAACGCCGGCCACGAGAGCCCGGTCAACCGCCGGACGAACGCGATGTGCGGCGCGTAGCCGAAGAACACGACGGCGAGTCCGACGTGGAACACGTACCCGTTGAGCGTCAGGAAGTGCGTCCAGCGGGCGAACGACCGGCGTGGCCACATCGCGCGCACGATCGCGTGCAGCGCGCCGGCCGCGGGCGACGCCGCGCCCTCGCGGGCGGGCGAGCGGTCGGCGAGCCGCGGCAGGCGGAAGATCGTCCACAGGCGCCAGGCGGACCCGAGCAGGAAGACCGCGATCGCGAATGCGAGCGCGGGACCGCGGGCGAATTCGAGCAATGTCATCGTGAACTCCCTGGATCGGGCGACGCGAATGCGGCGGGTCGCTCTTGCGGGTACGATAGGCACCGGGCCCCGTCGATCGCTTGATGCCGGTCAATTCCCCGTCCGGCGCGCTGGAGTAATCGCTGGGCTGTTGCAACGAAGCCGGAATGCGGCGTTCCGGGATCCATTCGGGGACCGGAGTCACCGACCGCCGGACCCGATCGGGCATCGGAGGAAACGCGGGAAGACCGTCGTGAAGGCACGACTACCCGACGACGAGCCGGCGCGCCTCGACGCGCTCCGAGGCTACGACGTGCTCGACACGCCGCCCGAGCAGTCGCTCGACGACATCACCGCGCTGGCCGCGCAGATCTGCCGGACGCCGACCGCGCTCATCAGCCTGGTCGACGCCGATCGCCAGTGGTTCAAGTCGCGGGTCGGCTGGGAGGACCGCGAAGGATCGCGCGACGCGGCGTTCTGCGCACACGCGATCCTCGATCCCTCGTCCGAGCTGATCGTTCCCGACGCGTCGTCCGACGATCGCTTCCACGACAATCCGCTGGTCACCGGCGATCCGCCGCATGTCCGCTTCTACGCGGGCGTTCCCCTCGTGGGGGCCGGCGGCCACGCGCTGGGCACCCTGTGCGTCATCGACCGGGTCCCGCGGACGCTGGACGCCACCCAGATCGGCGCGCTGCGGGCGCTGCGCCGGGCCGTGGTCACGGAGTTCGAGCTGCGTCGCAGCCGTGCCGAACTCGCTCGCCGGCGCGCCGGCGAGCAAATGGGCGAATTGCTGGAGACCATGGGAGACGGTTACGTCGCCTTCGACCGGGAGTGGCGGTACGTCACGGTGAACGCGCGCGCGGCCGCGATGTTCGGTTGCAAGGCCGCCGACCTCCTGGGCAAGCGCTACCTCGACATGTACCCGGAAGCGCGCGACTCGGTCTTCCACCGCGCGTACGTTCGTGCGATGGCCGGCGAGGGACCGATCGTCTTCGAGAACCGCTACGAGCCGTGGGGTCGGTGGTTCGAAAACCGCGTTTACCCGATTCCCGGCGGCATCGCGGTCTTTTTCAACGACATCACCGACCGCAAGCGCGTCGAACTGGCCCTCGCCGAGGCGCAAGAATTCGCCGATGCGCTGATCGAGCGGCTGCCCGGCGTGTTCTTCGTCATCGACGAGCACCGCCGCCCGATCCGGTGCAACGACGCGTTCGCGTCGATGCTGGGCTACGCCCCCCCGGAGTCGCCGGCGCCGACGACCGACGCGGGCGCCGCCGCGCCGCCGCCGTTCGCGGCCATCGTCGAGCGGGCCACCGCCGAAGGCTCGGTCAACGACGTCGCCGACCTGGTCGGTGCCGACGGCCGGCGGCGGACGTTGCGTTTCGACGCGAAGGTGTCGACCATCGGCGGACAGCGCGTGCTCATCGGTCACGGGATCGACGTCACCGACGCGCAGATCGCCAAGCGGCGGTTCGAGCGGATCTTCATCGGGGCGCCGGAGCCGATGTCGTTCAGCGAGATCGACAGCGGCCGCCTGCTGCTCGTCAACGACGCGTTCTGCAAGGCGTTCGGATACTCGCGCGAGACGCTCATCGGCCGCTCGGCGGTCGCGCTCGGACTGTGGAGCGACGGGGAGAAGCGGCGCGCGATCGTCGCCCGGCTGCGCGCCGGCGAGCGGGTTCGCGGTGTTCCCGGCCGCGTGAATTCGCGCAGCGGCGTGGTGCGCGACGTCGAGATCAGCGCCGAACTGGTCGAGTCGGGCGGACCCGGCGCACTGCTGTTCATGTTCCGCGACGTCACCGACGAGCGGGCCGCGGAGCGCGGCCTGCGCGAACACGCGACGCAGCTCGAGGAGCTCTCGCGCCGGCTGCTGACCGCGCAGGAGGAGGAACGCGGCCGGATCGCGCGTGAACTCCACGACGAGATCGGACAGGTGCTGACCGCCGTGCGCCTCAATCTCAAGGTCGTCGAGCGCCACTCCCGGTCGGCGTCGGCCAGGGAGGCGATCGCGGACTGTCTCGCGACCGTCGAAACGGGCATCGAGCGCGTCCGGAACCTGTCGATCGATCTCCGGCCGCCGATGCTCGACGACCTGGGACTCGCGGCGGCGCTCCGATGGCTGGTCGAACGCCAGCCGCTGCCGGTGTCGCTCGCCATCGACGCCTCCGTCGGCGAACCGCCACCGACGGTATCGCTCGCGTGCTACCGGGTCGTCCAGGAGGCGCTCACCAATGTCGGTCGTCACGCCGGCGCGACGGGCGTGCGTGTGGGCCTGGAACGCTCGACGAGCGACCTGTTGCTGATGGTCGCCGACGACGGGCGCGGCTTCGATCCGGCCACGAGCCCCGGCGGCGGGGGCTTCGGCCTGCGCGGCATGTCCGAACGCGTCGGGCTGGCGGGCGGCCGGCTCGAGATCGTCTCGGCGCCGGGCGCGGGCACGACACTCCGGGCGACGTTCCCATGGCCACGATGAAGATCCGGGTACTCGTCGCCGACGACCACGCGCTGGTCCGCGCCGGACTGGTGAACCTCGTCGGCGACTTCGAAGGCTTCGAAGTCGTGGGCGACGCGGCCGACGGGCGCGAAGCGCTCGCGCTGGCGCGCCGCGTTTCGCCGGACATCGTGCTCCTCGACGTGTCGATGCCCGGACTGAACGGCATCGACGCCTGCGCGCGCCTGATGCAGGAGGCGCCCGGCGCGAAGGTCGTGCTGCTGTCGATGCACGCCTCGGGCGAGTACGTGCTGCCGGGGCTCAAGGCCGGCGCCAGGGCCTACGTGATCAAGGACGCGGCACCCGAGGAGCTCGAGCAGGCGCTGCGACTGGTCGCACGCGGCGGCACCTACCTGTCGCCGCAGGTCACCGGGCACGTGGTCGAGCAATGGCGGCGCGGCGGCGCCGCCGAGCCCGCCGGACCGGCGCTGACCGTGCGCCACCGCGAAGTGCTGCAACTGATCGCCGAGGGACGGTCGACGCGGGAGATCGCCGGACGGCTGCACCTGTCGATCAAGACCGTCGAGTCGCACCGCGCCGAGATCATGCGCCGCCTCGACATCCACGACGTGGCCGGCCTGACGCGCTACGCGATGCGGATCGGGCTGGTCGCCCCGGGCAACTGACC
>JADZDA010000257.1 GCA_020851255.1 Burkholderiales bacterium
CCAGCACGGCAGCGATCAGCACGACCCGGCGATGGCGGGTGAACGAGGCGAGGAGGACGGGCATGGCAACTCCGGGGCGACCTGATGCCGGTTGGATGCGCCGGTCCGGCGAGCCGGATGCGCCGGACCCGCTCGGGATCGGACCCGCCGGGCCGGACCAGGCGCCGCGGGCTTGACCGAGGGTGCCGGACGCCGATGCTATCATCGCCCGGGGCCATGCCCGGTGGCGTCGCGCCCCGACACGCCCCCCGATGGCCCGCATCGTTTCGCCGCCCCCTTCCGCGCCGGTGCGCCCGATGCCCCCGATCGCCCGGGCGCCGGCGCCGCAGCGCCTTCCGCGCCGGGCTACGGCCATCCCCGCGGCCGGACGGCGGGTGCTCGCCGGGTTCGCCGTCCTCTGCGTGGCGGTCGGCCTGCTCGCGGCCGCGCCCCTCGTCGCCCAGGGTGCCGGCGAGGCGATCACGCTCAATTTCACCAACGCCGAGATCGACGCGGTCGTGAAGGCGGTGGCCGAGATCACCGGCAAGAGCTTCGTCGTCGATCCGAAGGTCAAGGGCACGGTGACCATCGTCTCGGCGCGGCCGATCCCGCGCTCGCTCGTCTACCCGACGCTGCTCGCCGCGCTGCGCACCCAGGGGGTGGTCGCGGTCGAGGGCGACACCGTCGTGCGCCTCGTCCCCGAGAGCGAGGCGAAGCTGCAGGGCGGTCCGGTGGGCAGCGGCGCGGTGACCGCCACCGGCGAGCGGCTGATCACGCAGGTGATCCCGCTGCGCTACGAGTCCGCCGCGCAGCTCGTGACCGTGCTGCGCCCGCTGATCTCGCCGGCCAACACGATCGCCGCTTTCCCGGGGGCGAACGCGCTGGTCGTCACCGATTACGCGGACAACCTGCGCCGACTCGAGAAGGTGATCGCCTCGCTCGACCAGCCCCCGGCCGGCGAGCCGATCGTGGTACCGGTGCGCCACGCCTCGGCGATCGATCTCGTGCCGCTGGTGGTCAAGCTCGTCGCCGAGACCTCCGGCACGACGCCCCCCGACGCGCAGCAGCGCGTCGCGATCGTCGCCGACCCGCGGTCGAACAGCGTGCTCGTCCGTACCGACAACCCGGGCCGCGCGGCGCGCGTGCGCCAGTTGATCGAGCAGCTCGACACACCCGGCCGCCCCGGCGGCAACATGTTCATCGTCTACCTGCGCAACGCCGAGGCCGCGCGGATCGTGCAGACGCTCAAGGCGCTGCTGACCGGGCAGGAAGGCGGCTCGCCGACCACATCGCCGTCGTCGTCGGCGCCGACCGCCACCGGCGCCGCGTCGATGCCGGCCGCAACCTCGGCCGCGGCCGCGTCGCCGCTGCCGTTCTCGACGTCGACCTCGTCGCAGGGTTTCACGGCGGGCGGCGCGACGATCTCCGCGGACACCGCGAACAACGCGCTGGTGATCCTCGCGCCGGAACCCGTGTACAACAACCTGCGCGCGGTCATCGAGAAGCTCGACGTGCGCCGGGCGCCGGTCTACGTCGAGGCGCTGATCGTCGAAGTGTCGGCCGACAAGTCCGCCGAACTGGGCATCCAGTGGCAGGCGCTCACCGGCGTCAACAGCACGCAGACCCGCGTGATCGGCGGCACCAACCTCGGGGCGCGCGGCAGCGGCGACAACATCCTCGACGTCGCGGCGAACCTGGGCGCGGCCGGCCAGGGCCTGAACCTTGGCGTCATCCGCGGGACCGTCAACATCCCGGGGCTGGGCAAGATCCAGAATCTCGCGTTCCTCGCGCGCGCGCTCGAGACCCAGGTCAACGCGAACATCCTGTCGACGCCGACGCTGCTCACGCTCGACAACGAGGAGGCGCGCATCGTCGTCGGGCAGAACGTCCCGTTCGTGACCGGCCAGTACGCGCAGACCGGGACCGCGCCGACGGTCACGCCGTTCCAGACCATCGAGCGGCGCGACATCGGGCTCCTGCTGCGCGTGAAGCCGCAGATCACCGAGGGCGGCACGGTGCGCCTCGTGCTCTACCAGGAGGTGTCGCGGATCCAGGACCAGTCCGCCGCGAGCGGATTGATCCTGTCGAAGCGTTCGCTCGAATCGACGGTCGTCGTCGACGACGCGCAGGTCGTCGTGCTGGGCGGCCTGATCGAGGACCGGCTGACCGACGGGACCGACAAGGTGCCGGTCGCCGGCGACCTGCCGTGGCTCGGGCAGTTGTTCCGCTACGACGCGCGCCGCCGCGAGAAGACCAACCTGATGATCTTCCTCAAGCCGACGATCCTGCGCAGCGACGCCGATGGCCGCGAGTTCACCTCCGAGCGCTACCGCTACCTGCAGGGCGAGCAGCAGCGGATGGACCCGGGGCCGCGGCCGTTCTGGAACGATCCGACGATGCCGACGCTGCCCGAGCAGGGGAAGATGCCCGGCCAGCCGGGCGCGACCGCACCCGGACCCGCGACGCCGCCCCCGCCGATCGCGCCGTTCACCGCGCCGGCGCCGGCGCCGCCGCTCGCGCCGCCGGCCGCGAAGCCGAACTGACGCCCGCCTCGCGCGATCGCGCCCGATGGCCGCCCCCGCCACGCCCGCCGCGGCCGCCCCCACGATTCCCTACGCGTTCGCGCGCACCCACGGCGTGCTGCCGGCGGGCGACGAGGGCGACGCGGTCGTCGTGCTCACGCGGCCCGACGCGACACCCGAGGGGCTCGCGGAGATCCGGCGCGTGCTGAAGCGCGCCGTGCGCTGGCGTCCGGTCGACGCCGAGCGCTTCGCCGTCGAACTCGCGCGCGCCTACGATCCGGGCGTGTCGGCGTCCGCGTCGTTGCGGACCGGCCCGGCGGGCGACGCCGATCTCGCCCGGCTGATGCAGGAGCTGCCGCCCTCCGAGGACCTGCTCGAAGGCGCGGACGCCAAGGAGCCGGTGATCCGGATGGTCAACGCGCTCCTGCTGCAGGCGGTGCGCGAGCGGGCGTCGGACCTGCACTTCGAGCCCTACGACGAACGCGCGGTCGTGCGCTTCCGCGTCGACGGCGTGCTCGCCGACGCGCTCGCCCCGCCGCGCGCGCTGCACGCGGCGCTGGTGTCGCGGTTGAAGATCATGGCGAACCTCGACATCGCCGAGAAGCGGCTGCCGCAGGACGGGCGCATCGCGTTGAAGCTCGGTGACCGGACCGTCGACGTGCGCGTCTCGACGCTGCCGACCGGCGCGGGCGAGCGGGTCGTGCTGAGGCTCCTCGACCGCGAGGCGGCGCGGCTCGACCTGGCGTCGCTCGGCATGGCCGCCGACACGATGGACGCGGTGGACCGGATGATCCGCGAGCCCCACGGCATCGTGCTCGTCACCGGTCCGACCGGCTCGGGCAAGACGACGACGCTCTACGCGGCGCTCACGCGCCTGCCGCGCGCGGACGCCAACCTGATGAGCGTCGAGGACCCGATCGAGTACGCGCTCGACGGCGTGGCGCAGACGCAGGTGAACGCCAGGGTCGACCTGACGTTCGCGCGCGCGCTGCGCGCGATCCTGCGGCAGGACCCCGACGTCGTGATGATCGGCGAGATCCGCGACCTCGAGACCGCGCAGATCGCCGTGCAGGCGTCGCTGACCGGGCATCTCGTGCTCGCGACGCTGCACACCAACGACGCGGCGAGCGCGGTGACGCGACTGGCCGACATGGGCGTCGAACCGTATCTGCTGTCGTCGTCGCTGCTGGGCGTGCTCGCGCAGCGGCTGGTGCGCACGCTCTGCCCGGCCTGCCGGCGCGAAGCCGCGCCCACGCCGGGCGAGGTCTCGCTGCTCCGCGCGAGCGGCGTCGACGCGCCGGCGAGGCTCTACGCACCGGCGGGCTGCGACGCCTGCCGGGCTACCGGCTACCGCGGGCGCACCGGGGTCTACGAACTGCTCGGCGTCGACGACACGATGCGCCGGCTGATCCACGACGGCGGCGGCGAGATCGCGATCCGCGAGGCCGCCCGGCGCGCCGGCATGCGCACGCTGCGCGCCGACGGCGCGCGCTGGCTCGCCGGCGGCACGACCTCGCTCGCCGAGCTCGTGCGCGTGACGCGCGACGGCTGACGGGGCGCGGATGCCGTCCTTTCGCTGGGAAGCGGTCGATGCCGGCGGGCGACCGGTCCGCGGCGTCGACGAGGCCGAGAGCGCGCGGACCTTGCGTGACCGGTTGCGCGCGCAGGGACTCGTGCCGACCGCGGTCGACGACACGGCGCCGGTCCGCGCGGGCACCGAGAAACTGGGCGCGCGCGAGCTCGCGCTGGTCACCCGCCAGCTCGCGACGCTGACGCAGGCCGGCATGACACTCGACGCAGCCCTCGCCGCGGCCGCCGCGCAGGCCGACGATCCGCGCGCGGCGAAACTCCTCGCCGTGCTGCGCCGGCAGGTGGCGGCCGGCGAGTCGCTGCCCTCCGCGCTCGCGCGCCATCCGCGCACGTTCCCGCCGCTGTACCGCGGCCTGGTCGGCGCCGCCGCCGAATCCGGACGCCTGCCCGAGGTGCTGGGCCGGCTCGCCGACTACCTCGAGGCGCGGCTCGCGCTCTTCGAGCGGTTCACCTCGGCGCTCGTCTATCCGGTGACGGTCGCGCTGGTCGCGCTCGGCGTCGTCGCGGTGCTGGTCGTCTACGTCGTGCCGCAGGTCGTGTCGGTCTACCAGCAGGGCCGGCAGGTGCTGCCATGGCTCACGCGCGCGCTGATCGCGACCTCCGACTTCCTGCGCGCGACCGCGTGGATCTGGGTCGTGATCGCGCTGGGCGGCGTGGCCGCGTTCGTGGCGGGGCTGCGCAACGACGCGTTCCGCGACGCGGTGCACCGCACGCTCCTCGCCACGCCGGCGCTCGGACGCCTGCTCGCGAGCCTCGACACCGCGCGTTTCGCGAGCACGCTCGCGATCCTGGTCGCGAGCGGCACGCCGCTCCTGCGCGCGCTCGACGCGGCCGCGGGCGTGATGCGGATGCGCCCGCTCGCCTCGGCCGCGGCCGAGGCCGCCGACGGCGTGCGCCAGGGGATGCCGCTGGCCCGCGCGCTCGCCGGGACGCGCGCGTTTCCCCCGGTGCTCGTCCACCTCACCGCGAGCGGCGAAGGCTCGGGCAAGCTCGCCCCGATGCTCGAGCGCGCGGCGGCGGACCTGGAGCGCGAGGCCGAGCGCCGGCTCGCCTGGATCGCCGCACTGGTCCAGCCGCTGACGATCGTCCTCATGGGCGCGATCGTGCTCGTGCTGGTGCTCGCGATCATGCTGCCGATCGTGTCGATGAACCAGTTGATCCGCTGACCCCGCGAACGGCGGGACCGGCCCGACACCGGGGTGCGGCCCATCGGATCGGCATCAGCGTCGCGCCGGCGCCGGTAGCGCCCTGGCGAACGGTTGGGGATGAGCCGGCCGGGGCGTTCCCGCGGCGGCAGATCGCGGGGGAGGGTCTCAGGGCCGCGCCCTCGAAGGCAACTCGCCTATCGCGACCCCGGGCCATCGCGTACGGCTGCTGCGCGCATTTGACCTGCATCAAGCAAGTCGTTTCTCGCTGGCGATCGCGCTTGCGCCGGGAATGCGACCGCGAATAGTGTTGTTCACGACAGGCGCGAGGGACTGGGGGCCTCCGCCGCGAGTCGGCCATTCGACAGGAGGTCCCGTGAGAACCGTATCGTTCGCCCTGTCGTTCGCCGCGCGGTTCGCCGCGCGGTTCGCCCTATCCTTCGTCGCCCTGATCAGTGGATTGACCTTGTTGGCGGGGGGGGCATCGGCGGCCGCCGCGCCCGGACCTGACCTCGAATCGACGAGCCTCATCGTCAAGTTCGAGCGCCTGGCGGCGAGCCCGATCCTGCCCGAGGACGCGGTCGA
>JADZDA010000258.1 GCA_020851255.1 Burkholderiales bacterium
AGCCGAAGGAGGTCGTAAAGATGGCATCGAAGCCGGCGCGCGCGAGGCTGCGCACCACGCGCTCGGCGTCCGCGCCTTCGGGCACGCTCTCGATGAACTTGGTGGTGACCTTGCCGCCCAGCGCCTTCTCCATCTCCTTGCGGCCGGTGTCGTGCTGGAACGTCCACCCGGCGTCGCCGATCGGGCTCACGTAGACGAAGCCGACCTTGAGCGGTTCGCCGGCCTTGCCTTGCGCGGCCGCCGGCAGCGCGGCCGTCGACGCGAGCGCACCGGCGGCGATCGCCGCGAGCACGGTCCTGCGGTTCATCGTGGGCATTGCGTCATCTCCTGGGACGGACGAGGGCGGGGCTCGGCCGTGCGGTTTCGCTGGGGGCATGACCCGGGCCGCCGGGCCGGGGGGTTGTCGGAGCCGGAGGCGGATTCTACTCGCGCCGGCGCCGGGTGGGGTGGGGATCCCTGCCGCGCGCGTATCGATGCGGCGGCGGTACCTTCCGGGACGAACGTTCGACCGCCCGCTCGCACGCGACCATCGCTCAGGTCCCGGAATGGAAGGGCTTGCCGAGCGAGGCCGGCGCGTTCAGCCGGATCGTGACCACATCGCGCGAGATGATCGCGAGCACGACGATGGTCGCGGCGTAGGGCAGCATCGACAGGTACTGGGCGGGGATCGCGACGCCGAGCGCCTGCGCCTGGAAGGACGCGAGGGTCACGCCGCCGAAGAGGTACGCGCCTATCAGCACGCGCCAGGGTTTCCAGGTCGCGAACACGACCAGCGCCAGCGCGATCCAGCCGCGCCCCGCGGTCATGCCCTCGACCCACAAAGGCGTCAGCGCGACCGACAGGTACGCGCCGGCGAGTCCCGAGCAGGCGCCGCCGAACATCACGGCGAGGTAGCGGATGCGCACGACCGGATAGCCGATCGCGTGCGCCGACTGCGGCGACTCGCCGACGGCGCGCAGCACGAGTCCGGCTCGGGTCCGGTACAGGAACCACTGGACGGCGGCGAACAGCGCGAGCGACAGGTAGACGAGCGGATTGTGGCCGAACAGGATCGGGCCGACCACCGGGATCGTCGACAGGCCGGGGATCTCGACCGCCTTGATGCCGTCGATGACGACCGACACGTAGTCGAGGCCGATGAAGGCCGAGAGCCCGACGCCGAACAGCGACAGCGCGAGGCCGGTGGCGACCTGGTTCGCCATCAGCGACAGCGCGATCGCGCCGAAGACGAGCGAGGTCGCCGCGCCGCCGATCGTCCCGGCGACCACGCCCGCCCACGGCGAGCCGGTCTTGGCCGCGACCATGAACGCGACGACGGCGCCGACCAGCATCATGCCCTCGACGCCGAGGTTCAGCACGCCGGCCTTCTCGGTGACGAGCTCGCCCAGCGCCGCGTAGACGAGCGGCGTGCCTGCGGCGAGCGTCAGGATCACGAGTTGCGCGAGGGTGTCCATGTCGGATGACGGCGTCGCGCCCGATCAGATCGCGACCCGCGCGCGGTGTCGACGCGCGACGCGGATCCGGTAGTGGATGAACACGTCGGCGGCGAGCAGGAAGAAGAGAAGCGTTCCCTGGAACAGCCCCGTCACCGCCGAGGGCAGCGCGAGATTCAACTGCGCCGACTCGCCGCCGAGGTAGAGGAGCGACATGAGCAGGCTCGCGAGCAGGATGCCGACCGGATGCAGGCGCCCGACGAACGCGACGATGATCGCGGCGAATCCGTAGCCGGGCGACACCGACGGCAGGAGCTGGCCGATCGGCCCGGCGACCTCGCCGACGCCGGCCACGCCCGCGCACGCGCCGCCGATCAGCATGCCCATCCACACGGTGCGCGGCGCCGAGATCCCGGCGTAGTGCGCGGCGGCCGGCGCGAGGCCCGCGACGCGCATCTGGTAGCCGGCGTAGCTCTTCTGCAGGAACAACCAGCCGGCGAAGACGACCGCGAGCCCGAACAGGAATCCGACGTTGAGCCGCGTCTCCGCCAGGAGGTTGGGCAGCAGGGCGGTCTCGGTGAACATCTTCGACTGGGGGAAGTTGAATCCCTCCGGATCGCGCCAGTGGTCGTGGACGAGCAGCGAGAGCACCAGGGTGGCGATGTAGACGAGCATCAGCGAGGTCAGGATCTCGTTCGCGTTGAACCGCGTGCGCAGCCACGCGGGGATCGCCGCCCAGGCCATGCCGCCCGCCGCGCCGGCGACGAGCATCGCCGGCAGCACGAGCATCGACTCGGAGCCGTGGAACGCGAGCGCCACGCCGCCGCCGGCGATCGCGCCCATCGTGAGCTGCCCCTCGGCGCCGATGTTCCAGACGTTCGCGCGGTAGCCGGCGGCGAGCCCGACCGCGATCAGCATCAGCGGCGTCGCCTTGAGGAGCAGTTCGCCCAGGCCGTAGAGCGACTCGACCGGCTTGACGAAGAACGCGTGGAACGCTTCGACCGGGTTCTTGCCCAGCGCGGTGAAGACGACGAAGCCGACGATCAGCGTGGCCACGACCGCGATCAGCGGCGAAGCCCAGCCGAAGAGCTTCGACGGTTCCGGGCGCGCTTCGAGGCGGATCACGATCCGATCGCTCCGGCCGGCGAGAACTCGCGCTCGGAGTGCGCGCCCGCGGCGATGAAGCTGCCCGACATCAGGAGGCCGACTTCCTCGGCATCGGTCGCGGCGGTGTCGTTCGCCTCGGACAGCCGGCCCTGCGCGATCACCGCGAGCCGGTCGCAGATCTCGAACAGCTCGTCCAGTTCCTCGGAGACGACCAGCACCGCGACGCCCGCGTTCGACAGGTCGATCAGCGCCTGACGGATCTGCGCCGCGGCGCCGACGTCCACGCCCCAGGTCGGCTGCGCGGCGATCAGCACCTTCGGGTGCTGGCGGATCTCGCGGCCGACGATGAACTTCTGCAGGTTGCCTCCGGACAGCGACCGCGCCGCGGCGTCGACGCCCCCGGCCTTGACGCGGTAGTCGCGGATCGTGTCGGCCGCGTACTCGCGCACCCTCGCCTGCGCGACGAAGCCGTGTCGCACCAGCCCCTGCCGGTGCGCGGTCAGCAGCGCGTTCTCGGCGAGCGTCATCTCGGGCACCGCGCCGCGTCCCAGGCGTTCCTCGGGGACGAACGCGAGGCCGAGGGCGCGCCGCTCCTCGGCGTCCAGCCGTCCGGCGTCCGCGTCCATCAGTCGCACCGCCCCCGCGCGCTCGACGGTGCGCTCGCCGGACAGCGCCGCCATCAGCTCCTTCTGCCCGTTCCCGGAGACCCCGGCGATGCCGACGATCTCGCCGGCCCTCACCGTGAGGCGGATGTCGTGCAGCGTCGTGCCGAACGGGTCGTCGGCGTCGAGCGACAGGCCGTCGATCACGAGCCGCGGCTCGCCGGTCTTCGCCTCACGTTGCTGCGGATGCGGGAGATCGCCGCCGATCATCATCCGCGCGAGCGACGCCGACGACTCCAGCCGCGGATCGCAGGTGCCGGTGACCCGGCCGGCGCGCAGCACGGTCGCGCGGTGGCACAGCGCGCGGATCTCGTCCAGCTTGTGGCTGATGTAGAGGATGCTGCAGCCCTCGTCGCAGAGCCGGCGCAGCGTCTCGAACAGCCGCGCGACCGCCTGCGGCGTCAGCACCGAGGTCGGCTCGTCCATGATGAGTAGCCGCGGGTCCTGCAGCAGGCAGCGGACGATCTCGACGCGCTGGCGTTCGCCGACCGACATCGAGTGGACGTGCCGGCCGGGATCGAGCGGCAGTCCGTAGTGCGTCGACACGTCGGCGATGCGGGTGGCCAGATCGCCGCCGGCGCGCTCGCGGTCGAGCGCGAGCGCGATGTTCTCGGCCACCGTCAGCGTCTCGAACAGCGAGAAGTGCTGGAACACCATGCCGATGCCGAGCTTGCGCGCGCGCGCCGGGTTCGCGATCGTCACCTCGCGGCCCTCCCAGCGGATCGTCCCGGCGTTCGGCTTGGTGACGCCGTAGATGATCTTCATCAGCGTCGACTTGCCGGCGCCGTTCTCGCCCAGCACCGCGTGGATCTCGCCGGGCGCGACGTCGAGGTCGACGTCCTCGTTGGCGACGACCGACGGATAGATCTTGGTGATGCCGGCGAGCGCGAGCCGCGGCGCGCGGGCGTCCGACGCAGGCGCGTGCGCCAGGGTCACGCGCGCGGCTTCCCGGTGGGGAACGCGAGTGTCGTGCCGTGCGCGAGCTGCGCTTCGCGTCGTCCCGGATCGGTGTTCCCGGTCGCGCCGGCCGCGCGCGCCTGCCGGATCGCGAGGATCTCGGCGACGATGCCGACGGCGATGACGCCCGGTTCCTTGCTCTTCAGGCCCGCGAGCGTGCCGATCGGACAGACGACGCGCGTCAGGTCGGCGACGGGCCGACCGCGGGTGGCGAGCCGCTTCTCGAACTGCGCGCGCTTGGGCTTCGAGCCGATCAGGCCCAGGTACGCCCAGTCGTCGCGTTCGAGCGCGGCCTCGATGACATCGAAATCGAGCGCGTGGCTGTGGGTCGTGACGACGACGTACGCGCCGCGCGGCGCGTCGTGCAGCTCGGCCCGCAGGGCGTCGGTCGACACGGTCTCGACATTCGCGGGTACCGCGGCGGGGAAGTCCTGCTCGCGCGCATCGATCCAGCGGACGCGACAGGGCAGCGCCGCGAGCACCTGCACCACCGCACGGCCGACGTGACCGTTGCCGAAGACCAGCACGTCGAAAGCGGTCGCGCCGACCGCGTGGACGAACAGGGAGACGCCGCGAATCTCGACGACGCCGGTCGCCGGCAGGCCCGGCGAGGCGAGGCGCGACCGGACGGCCGCCACCGCGGCGGAGTCGAGGTCCGTCGAGCCCAGCGATCCGCGCGCGTCGTCGGCGGTGACCAGCAGGCGCTGCGCGGGGTCGCCCGCACCGCCCAGCCGGTGGATGAGCGCGTAATCGACGCCGGTGCGCTCGCACGCGACCGCGGCGTCGACGAAATCCGCGCCGCGGTCGACGACCGCGATCGCGACCGTCGCGACGCCGCCGCAGCACTGCCCCAGCCGCGCGGCCAGCGGGTAGCGCACCAGCCAGGTCGCCGCGGGTGTCGTGCCCGCGAGCGCCTCGCGTGCGAGTCGGATCGCCTCGAATTCGAGATGACCGCCGCCGACCGTGCCGACGCTGCCGCCGGCCGCGACGAGCATCCACGCGCCGGCCTCGCGCGGCGTCGAGCCGACGCCGGAGGCGACCGCCACGATCACGCCTCGGCCGTCGACGGCGAGCGCCTTCGCGAGTTCGGTGGCCAGTCCGGTCATCGGTGCGCTCCGCTCATGCGGCGCCTGAGATCCTCGACGGCGAAGAGGATACGCTCGTCGGTCGCCGGCGCGTCCAGGTCCGGCGCGTATCGGTAGTCGGCGACGCTCGCGACCGCGTCGCGCAGCGCGTGGAAGCCGGCGAGCGCCAGCATGAACGGTGGTTCGCCGACCGCCTTGCTGCGGTGGATCGTCTCCTCGCGGTTGTCCGCCGGCCAGAAGTCGACGTTCGCGCGCGTCGGCCAGTCGTATGCGGTCGGGATCTTGTAGGTCGACGGCGCGTGGGTCTTCAGCTCGCCCCTGGCGTCCCAGACGAGCTCCTCCATCGCGAGCCAGCCCCAGCCCTGCAGGAATCCGCCGTCGATCTGGCCGCGGTCGATCGCCGGGTTGAGCGAGCGGCCGACGTCGTGGAGGATGTCGACGGCCAGCAGCCGGTGTTCGCCGGTCAGCGTGTCGATCGCGACCTCGGCGCACGCGGCGCCGTAGGCGTAGTAGTAGAACGGCCGGCCCGACAGCGTCCTGCGGTCGTAGTGGATCTTCGGTGTCGCGTAGAAGCCGGTCGCCGACAACGGCACGCGCGCGAAGTACGCCGAGCGCGCGAGTTCGGCGAAGCCCATCGACCTCGGTCCGCCGGTGACCCGCCCCTCGCGGAAGTCGACCGCCTCCGGGTCGCAGTCGAGCTTGCGCGCGGCGTGCGCGGCGAGGCGCTCCCGCAGCGTGCGCGCGGCGTGGCGCGCCGCCATGCCGTTGAGATCGCTGCCCGACGACGCGGCGGTCGGCGAGGCGTTGGGGACCTTGCTCGTGTCCGACGCGCTGACGCGCACGTGTTCGACGCCGATCCCCAGTTCCTGGGCGACGACCTGGCGGACCTTGGTGAACAGCCCCTGGCCCATCTCGGTGCCGCCGTGGTTGAGCAGGACCGTGCCGTCCTGGTAGACGTGGACGAGCGCGCCGGCCTGGTTGTAGTGGGTCGCGGTGAACGAGATGCCGAACTTGACCGGCGTGAGCGCGAGTCCGCGTTTGACGACCGGGCTCTCCCGGTTCCACGCGGCGATCGCGGCGCGCCGCTCGCGGTAGCGCGAAGTCTCCTCGAGCCGGTCGACCAGCGCCGGGGCGATGTTGTCCTCGATGGTCATGCCGAACGGCGTGACGTTGCGCTCGTCGACGCCGTACAGGTTCGCCTTGCGCACGTCGAGCGGGTCGCGCCCGGTGGCGCGCGCGACGGCGTCGATCACCGCCTCGATCGCGAACATGCCCTGCGGCCCGCCGAAGCCGCGGAACGCGGTGTCGGAAACCGTGTTCGTCCGGCAGCGGTAGCTGTGGATCGCCACGTCGGGCAGCCAGTACGCGTTGTCGGCGTGGAACACCGCGCGGTCGTTGACCGGTCCGGAGAGGTCGGCCGAGAACCCGCAGCGCGAGGCGAGCGTCAGGTCGAGCGCGAGGATCCGGCCGTCGTCGTCGTGGCCGACGTCGTAGCCGTACACGAACGCGTGGCGCTTGCCGGTCGAACGCATGTCGTCGTCGCGGTCGAGGCGCAGCTTCACCGCCCGGCCGTTGCGGCGCGCGAGGATCGCGGCCACGCAGGCGATGAGCGACATCTGCGTCTCCTTGCCGCCGAATCCCCCGCCCATCCGGCGGCACTCGACGACGACCTGGTGCGCGGCGATGCCCAGCGCGTGCGCGACCATGTGCTGGACTTCGCCCGGGTGCTGGGTCGAACAGTGGACGTGGATCGCGCCGCCTTCGAGCGGGATCGCGAGCGCGATCTGGCCCTCGAGGTAGAAATGGTCCTGGCCGCCCGAGCGGATCGTGCCGGCGAGCCGGTGCGGCGCCCGGCCGAGCGCGCCCTGAGCGTCGCCACGGGCCACGTGCACCGGCGGCAGCACGAACGAGCGCGCTTCCATCGCCTGCTCGACGGTCAGTATCGCGGGCAGCGGCTCCAGGTCGAACCGCGCCAGCCGCGCCGCGCGTCGCGCCGCCTCGACCGTGGTGGCGGCGACCGCGAGCACCGGCTGCCCGGCGAAGCTCAAGACGCCGTCGGCGAGGATCGGGTCGTCCTCCTCGATCGGTCCCACGTCGTTGCGGCCGGGAACGTCGGCCGCGACGATGACGTCGACCACATCCGGTGCGGCTCGGACCGCGGCGAGGTCGAGCGAGCGCAGCCGCGCGTGCGCGGCGGGCGACACGCCGATCGCCGCATGCAGGGTCCCGCGCGGCTCGGGGATGTCGTCGGTGTAGGCGGCCGCGCCGGTGACGTGCAGTTCGGCCGAGTCGTGCGCGACCGGGCGGCCGACCGCCTCGCCGGCGGCGGTGAGGTCGGGCAGTCCGGGCCCAGGGGCGTTCATCGCGTCAGTCGCCGGCGCAGGCGTCCACGCGCGTGGGCACCCGCGCGCCCGCGGCGGCGGATGCGCCGGTCTCGAGCCAGCAGCGTCGCATGAGGTTGCCCAGCACTCGCCGGCGGTACGCGGCCGACGCGCGCAGGTCGTCGATCGGCGTGTACGCGCCTTCGAGCGCCGACGCCGCGGCCTGCGCGGTGGCCTCGGTCCACGGCCGGCCGGCGAGGGCGACCTCGGCCGCGCCCGCGCGCGAAGGTGTCGGCGCCACGCCGCCGCAGCCGATGCGGGCGCGCCGGACGATGCCGTTCTCGACCACGAGCGCGAAGGCCGCGTACACCGACGAGATGTCCTGGTCGCGGCGCTTCGACACCTTGTAGGCGCGCAGGACGAGATTGGCCGGCCGGCGCGGCACGACCACCGCGGCGACGAACTCGCCGTCCTCGCGCGCGGTCTTCTGGTAGCCGAGGTAGTAGTCTTCGAGCGGCAGGCTGCGGACGCGGCTCTCGCGGCGCAGGATGACGCGCGCGGAGAGCGCGATCAGCGCGGGCATCGAGTCGCCGATCGGCGAGGCGTTCGCGACGTTGCCGCCGAGCGTGCCGGCGCCGCGGATCGGCAGCGACGCGAAGCGCCGCCAGGATTCGCGCAGCTCCGGGTAGTCGTCGTCGAGCGCGGCGCAGGCGTCCTCGAGCGTGGCGGCCGCGCCGATCGTCGTCGCGTCCGCGTCGCGGCGGATCGCGGCGAGCTCGCGCACGCCGGCCGTGGAGATCAGCGTGCCCAGGTCGCGGTGCTGCTTGGTGATCCACAGGCCGACGTCGGTCGCGCCGGCGACGATGCGCGCCTGCGGATGCGCGGCGCAGGCGGCGGCGAGGCCGTCGGCGTCGACCGGTGCGATCCAGCGCTGGCCCGCGCCCTCGTATTCGAACGTGGCGGCGCGCGCCAGCGCGGCGAGCTGCGCGGCGATGCGCTCCTCGTCGGTCGACACGATCCGGCTGCCGTCGGCGGCCACGCCCGGACCGCGCCAGCCGGTGTCGCCGGCTTCCGCGTCCCCGGCGCAGGCGAGCCGCGCGGCGTCGACGATCGGCCGGTAGCCGGTGCAGCGGCACAGGTTCCCGGAGAGCGCGTCGTCGATCTCGGCGCGCGTCGGCTGGCGCGCGGTCTTGGTCAGCGCGAACAGGCTCATCGTCATGCCGGGCGTGCAATAGCCGCATTGCGAGCCGTGGCAGTCGACCATCGCTCGCTGGACCGGGTGCAGCGCGCCGCCTGGGCCGGCGAGCGACTCGATCGTGAACACCGCCTTGCCGTCGAGCGACGGCAGGAGCTTGAGGCACGCGTTCACCGGCTTCCACACGAGCGTGCCGTCGCCGCGCGACTCGGCGACGACGACGGTGCAGGCGCCGCAGTCGCCCTCGGCGCAGCCCTCCTTGGTCCCGGTGAGCTGGCGCGGGCCGCGCAGCCACTCGAGCAGCGTGGTCTGGGGCGAGACGCCGCACACGTCGACGCGGTCGCCGTTGACGATCAGGCGGATCGGATCGCGGTCGGTCGCTGACATCGGGGCGCGGGGCGGAGGCGGGCGGGCGGAGCGGCCCGCCGGCCGTCCGCCATCGTCGGCCCCGGTGCGGCGCTTGTCAATGGGCGGCATGGCGTGCATACCCGATCCGGCTCCGGCGCGAGCGTCCGTCCCAGCGAAAGGTGCCTCGCCGCCCAGAGCCGGCGGTCGGGATGGCGGAAATCATGCATACACGATAGGGCTATGGGCGTATGCAGTCCGGTTGACGGACGCCGGCGTGGCGCCGTAGAGTCGGCGCGATGGGTGCGACGCTCACGGCCGGTCGGTCCGGCCTCAAGCGCGGCAGGCGCCGGCCGAAGGAGGCCGGCGGCGCCGAGGCGCGCATCTGCGACGCGATCCGCCAGGCGATCCTCGAGCGGCGTCTCGAGCCGGGCACGAAGCTCCAGGAGGCCCCGCTCGGCGAGTTCTTCGGCGTGTCGCGCACGATCGTCCGCCAGGCGCTGCGCCGTCTCGACGCCGAGGGCGTGGTCGACCTGCGCGAGAAGCGCGTCGCCGTCGTGGCGCGGCCGAGCGCCGCCGACGTCCGCCACACGTTCGCCGCGCGCCGCGTGATCGAGGCCGGGGCGGTCGAGGCGGCGACGGCGCGGGCTGGCCGCGCCGACCTGGCCGCGCTGCGCAAGCTGGTGCGCGACGAGAACGCGGCCTACGCGAACGGCGACCGGACGCGCGGGCTCGGCCTTTCGCTGGAATTCCATCACCGGATCGGCGGGCTGTCCGGCAATCCGGTGCTCGCGCGCTATCTGCGCGAACTCACGCTCCTGACCTCGCTCGCGATCGCGCTCTACGAGAAGTCGGGCGTCGTCCACGCGCACGCCGACCACGATGCGCTCGTCGAGGCGATCGCCGCGCGCGACGGCCGCCGGGCGGCGCGGCTGATGGCCGGTCATCTCGACGAACTCGAGTCGCGGCTCGCGCTCGATCCCCGGGACGGCGCGCCGTCGCTCGCCGAGATCTTCGGCCGCGACTGACCGCGGCCCGGAGCCGGCGGCGCGGGCGCCCGCCGTGGCGGTGTGCGCCCGTCAAGCCTCGCGGCGTTCGCGCCAGTCGCGCAGCGTGCGACCGACGAGCGGTGCCGGGTCGGCGAGCATGGCGGCGAGCGGCGCGCCGCCGCCGCGGGCATCGGCGGCCGCGCGGCGCATGGCGGCGGCGAGCGAACCGCCGGCGCGCCAGTCGGCGACCAGCGTGCGCAGCGTGAGACCGGGATTGACGTAGCGCTGTCCTGCCGCGCAGGCCGGATACGGAGCGGCGCCGGCGGCGTCGTGGCCGAGCGCGATGTCGACGAGCACGCGGCCCAGCGGCAGCCCGCACAGCGACGCGAAGCGGGCGTAGGCGGGCAGCCGCCCGTTGATCTCGATCACCTTGAGCCGACCGTCGCGCGGGTCGAGCTTGGCCTCGACCTCGGCGACGCCGCGCCAGCGCCAGCGTTCGAAGAACGGCAGCGCGAGGTCGACCAGTTCCCGGTCGTCGGTGCTCTCGGCGATCGCGGTCACGCCGCCGGACGGCGGCCATTGCCGGATCTTGCGCAGCGTGAGCGCGGCGGCGAGGCGGCTGCGCGCGTCGAACACGAGGAGCGCGGCGCGCATCCGGTCGGGCTCGCCCGGGATGAACTCCTGGACGATCGCCTCGCCGTGCGCCGTCCGGCAGGCGGCGAGCGCCGCGTCGAGCGCCGCCGGGTCGCGGACGTAGCGCACCCCGCGCGCCGCGCCGACGTCGACGCGCGGCTTGACGACCAGCGTCGTCGCGCCGCCGTCGCGCCCGAGCCGCACGCGCGCTTCGTCGGGCGTGTACGCCTCCGGCACGCCGATGCCCAGCGCCTCGCACTGGTCGCGGCAGGAGGCGTGGTCGTAGGTCGTGGCGAACGCCTCCGGCGAGCAGACCGCGAGCGCGGTGACGCCGGCGAGCCGCGCGGCGTTGCGCGAGACGAGCATCACCGCGCGCGTGCCCAGCGGCAGGAGCGCGGCGGGCCGGGTCCGGCGCACCAGGTCGACCAGCGCGTCGTCGGATGCGGGATCGCGGGGCTCGGGCAGCCGGTGGCTCGCGGCGACGTGGCGCGAGCGCAATCCCAGCGGCAGGCGGTCGAAGTCCGCGCCGATCACCGTGTCGCCGGCGCGCGCGAGTTCGCCGGCGATCGCCTGCGCGGCGTCGCCCTGGGTGCCCAGGAGCAGGACGGCGCGCGCGGTCCGGACGGCCATCGCCGCAGCGGGAACGGGGTCGGACCGGCGCGCCGGTGGCTCGACGCGCGCGCTACTCCGGCGGCGCGGCGCCGGTGCCCCAGAACGTGCGCGGCGCGCAGCAGGTGCCGCGCCGCGCCTCGATCGCGTCCCAGTCCTCCATCCGGATCGCCGCGACCAGCCGCGGTGGACTGCCGGCGCGGAAGACGAAGGTCTCCGCCTCGACGCTGTCGTAGTCGGTCGCCTGCCAGAGGATGCCGCCGTGCGCGAAGAACGCGGTGTTGGTCCCCGGCGGCGGCGGCGTCGCCAGGCGCTGCTGCAGCGCGCGCGCCTTCGCGGCGTCGCGCGGCGGGGTGAGCGCGTCGTCCTCGATCACCGCGCCGGTGAACCAGCGCACGTGGTCGCGCGCGCGGCAGTAGCGGCTGACGTACACCGGGGCGAGCGGAACGCCCAGCGCGGCGACGATCCCGGCCTGGCGCCTGGCTTCGCGGACGCCGCGCTCGTTCAGGTTGCGCTGCGTCGAGCAATCGTCGATCGCGAGGCGTCCGGAACGCTGGTTGCGCGCCTCGGTCTCGACGTCCTCGCGCACGGTCGAGGTGTGGCGGAAATAGACGAGGTAGCCGCCGGCCCTCAGTTCACGGACCAGCCAGTCCGCGTCGACCGGCGCGGGGTCGGCCGCGCTCGCGGACGGGGCGGCCGCCAGACCGAGCGCCAGGACGAGCGCCAGGGCGAGCGCGGAGCCGACCACCTCCGCGGGCGCCCGGCGCTCCGGCAGGGCCACGGTCAGCGCCCGATCAGTTCGAGGCCGGTGCCGGTCACGCGCACCCGGTCGCCCGGCCGCACGATCGGCTGCGCGTCCTGGCGGATCGTCGCGTAGCCGCCGTCGTCGTAGCGGACGGCGATCTGCCAGGTCATCCGGGGATTGTTGCGCTCGATCTCGTTGCCGACGTAGCCACCGCCCAGCGCGCCGACGACGGTGGCGACCGTGCGGCCGGTTCCGCCGCCCACGAGGCTGCCGAGCGCGCCGCCGACCAGCGCGCCGCCGATCATCCCCAGCCCCGAGGTCTCCGGGTTGGCGACGACCTGATGGACCGATTCGACGGTGCCCGCGCGCACCGCCGGCTCGTTGATCACCTGGTAGGTCGGCTGCGGCGCGCAGGCGGCGAGCGGGAGCGCGAGCGCCAGGACGGCGGCGGTTGCGCGTGCGCGGGAGAGGGTGTCGATCATCGCGGACTCCGGTTCGTTCGTGCCGGCGGGCCGTTCACTCGGGCACGGCGTTGAGCACGTACATCGCGGCGAGGAGCGCGCTCGGCCGGCCGAGCGCGCCCAGCCACTGCCTGAATATGCCCTCGATCTCGCCGGACAGGTAGGTCCGCGACAGCGCGCGGTTGACCGCGAGGCGCATGGCCGCGTCGCCGCGCGCCATCGCGAACGCGTAGGGCTCGAACGACAGGTCCTCGGCGAGCAGCGCGTAGGCGCTGGTGTCCTTCGCGTTCGCCGCGAGGCCGACCAGCTTGATCTTGTCGCTCGCGAACGCGTCGAGCGTGCCGGATTCCATCATCGCGATCGCCTCGGGGCCCTCGCGCACGCGCACGACCGCGGCCTCGACGCGCCGGTCCTTCATCATCTGCGCGAGCCGCGCCTCGGTCGTCGTGCCGGCGATGACGCCGATGCGCCGGCCGGTCAGGTCGGCGAACCGGTTGATCGGCGTGTCCGAGCGCACGAGGAGGCCGCCGCCGTCGACGAAGATCAGGTTGCCGAAATCGACGTCGGCCATCCGCGAGAGCGTCGCCGTCGTGTTCGCGCAGTCGAGGTCCGCCCGTCCGGTCTTGACCGCGGCGATCCGTTCGGCGACGGTGCCCGGCGTCCACACGACGCGCAGGTTGGGCTCGCCGACCGCCTGCCCGATCGCGGCGATCACCTTGCGGCAAAGGTCGATCGAATAGCCGGTGGGCTGGCCGCCGGGCGACTGGAACGAGAACGGCAGCGAGTCGCCGGAGTAGACGACGCGGATCTCCTTGGCCGCGCGGATCCTGCCGAGCGTGTCGGGCGCGCCCTGGGCGAGGGCGGCGGGGGCGGCGCAGGCGAACGCGACCGCGACGGCGGCGGCGGGCGTCACGAAGAGTCGGATGGTGGGCTTCAAGGCGGGCCTCGGGCTCGGGGGAGCGCTCGTCGGCGGCGGCCGCGGGCGGGCCGGTCATGGTATCCCAACCGCCGGTCGCCGGTGCCGGCATCAGGGTCCCCCGGAGTCGGACACGGTGCTACACTGCGCGCGCCCTCGCGTTCCGCGGGGTTTCCCTGAACGGACGATGGCTCCGCGCGACACGAATCGACGCCAGGCCCGCGCGTACGCCGCCATCGCGGCGGCCGCCGCCGGTGTCGAACTCGCGACCCCCTGACGCCTGGAACCCGTCCGCTCCCATGGCCGCCATCGCGATCGACGACACGCCCGACGGACGCCGCGTCCTGAAGCTCGAGGGACGGCTGGACGCGACCAGCGTGCGCGGCGTGTGGGACCAGGCGCACCGGGCGATCGCCGAGGCGCCGACGCGCCCGGTGACCGTCGACGCGAAGGGTGTCGACTACTGCGACGGCGCGGGCGTGGCGTTGCTCGTCGACCTGATCGCGGCCGAACGCGCGGCCCCGGTCGAGATCGCGAACCTGGCGCCCGCGTTCCAGGCGCTGGTCAAGCAGTTCGATCCCAAGCGGCTGTCGCAGGATCTCGACCCCGAGGTGCAGCGGCGCCCGGCGATCGAGGAGCTGGGCCGCGCGACCGCCAGCGTCTGGCGCGACATCCGCGAACTCGTCGTCTTCGTCGGCGAGGTGACCGCGGCGCTGGCCGCGGCGGCCGTCCGGCCGCAGACGGTCCGGTGGAGGGACGTCTGGCGCGTCTGCGAGCGGGTCGGCGCCGATGCGTTGCCGATCGTCGCGCTGATCAGCTTCCTGCTCGGCATGATCCTCGCGTTCCAGTCGGCGGTGCCGATGAAGCGCTTCGGCGCCGAGATCTTCGTCGCCGACCTGATCGGGCTGTCGATGCTGCGCGAACTGGGGCCGCTGATGACCGCGATCCTGCTCGCCGGCCGGTCGGGCGCGGCCTTCGCCGCGGAGATCGGCACGATGCGCGTCAACCAGGAAGTCGACGCGATCACGACCATGGGGCTGGACCCGGTTCGTTTCCTGGTGACGCCGCGGATCATCGCGGCGCTGCTGATGACCCCGCTCCTCGTGTTGTTTTCCAATCTCGTCGGGCTGGTCGGCGGCGCGATCACGATGACCTCGTTCTCGATCCCGGTCGTGACGTTCATGAAGGAGGTCGACAGCGCGGTGACGATGACCGACTTCATGGCCGGCTTCATCAAGTCGTTCGTCTTCGCGATCCTGGTCGCCGGGATCGGCTGCCTGCGCGGACTGCAGACGGCCGCCGGTGCCTCGGCGGTCGGCGAGTCCGCGACGCGCGCGGTGGTTTCGGGCATCATCCTGCTCGTCGTGGTCGACGGCATCTTCGCCGTCGCCTACTACATCCTCGACATCTGACACCGACGCACGATCCCGCGACCCGATGGCCGCCAACGACCCGCTCGCCGCCGAAGGACCGAAGCCCCGCCCGCCCGGCGAGGTGCTGATCTCGGTCGAGAAGCTCTACGCGGGCTACGACGGCACGGCGATCCTGGACGACGTCAACTTCCAGATCCGCGCCGGCGAGGTGTTCGGGATCCTCGGCGGCTCCGGCGGCGGCAAGAGCACGATCCTCAAGCACATGATCGGGCTGGTCCCGCCGGTGCGCGGCGCGATCAGGTTCGCCGGCGAGGACATCGTCGGCGCCGACGGGCCGGCGCTCGAGCGCATCCGGCGCCGCTTCGGCGTCATGTACCAGTCGGGCGCGCTGTTCGGCTCGATGACGCTGCTCGAGAACGTGCGGCTGCCGATCGAGGTGTACACCGACCTGCCCGAGGAGGCGATGACGCTGATCGCGCGGATGAAACTCGCGCTGGTCGGCCTGGACGCCTTCACCGGCCACCTGCCGTCGGAGATCTCGGGCGGCATGCAGAAGCGCGCCGGCATCGCCCGCGCGATGGCGCTCGACCCGTCGATCCTGTTCCTCGACGAACCCTCGTCGGGACTGGATCCGATCACATCGGCGACGCTCGACGCGACGGTCCGCCGGCTCGCCGAGAGCCTGGGCATGACGTTCGTCATCGTGACGCACGACCTGCCCTCGGTCTTCGCGTCGCTGGACCGCGTCATCCTGCTCGACAAGAAGGCCCGGGGCATCATCGCCGAGGGCGATCCCCGGGACCTGCGCGACAACAGCCCCGACGCCCGCGTGCGCGCGTTCCTGCGCCGCGAGCCCGAGAAGGCGGCAGCCTGAAGAGACGAGGACATGAGCCAGAAAGCCAACTACTTCAAGCTCGGGCTCTTCGTGATCGGCGCCCTCGTGGCGGGCGTCGTCGTGGTGCTCGTCATCGGCTCCGGCCGCTGGTTCGAGCGCAAGATCACGATCGAGACCTATTTCAACGAGTCGGTCCAGGGGCTCGACCTGGGATCGAAGATCAAGTTCAAGGGCGTGGTGATCGGCGACGTGACCAAGATCAGCTTCACCTACGTCCAGTACCAGCAGGACCTGCCGATGCTGCAGCGCGCGCGCTACGTGCTGGTCGAGTCGCAGATCCAGCCGCGGCTGGTCGGCGGACGCGCGGCGGCCGGCGACCTCACCGAGCCGGCGAACGCCAAGATGGAGGTCGAGCGGGGCCTGCGCATCCGCCTGACGCCGCAGGGGATCACCGGCACGAGCTACCTCGAGCTCGACTACGTCGAACCGCCGCCGGCGCCGCTGCCGATCTCCTGGACGCCGGGCAACGTCTACATCCCGAGTTCGCCGTCGACGGTCGCCCAGTTCGTCAACGCGGCGTCCGAGATCCTCGACCGGCTGCACAAGCTCGACGTCGAGGGCACGGTCGCGAACATCAACAAGCTGCTCGTCACCGCCAACGATCGGATCGGCGCGATCGACGCCAAGGGTCTGTCGGACCGCACGTCCAAGGCGCTCGAGCGCGCGACGATCACGCTCGACAAGGCGACCGGAACGTTCGAGAAGGTGGATGTGACGATCGGGAAGGTCGACACGACGCTCGCCGGCATCGACGCGAAGAAGCTGACCGACGAGGGCCAGGCGTTGCTCTCGGAGCTCCGTCAGACCAACGCGGACCTGCGCAAGCTGATCGCGAACCCGTCGATCCAGAAGCTGCCGGAGGACGCGTCCGCCGCGATGGCCAAGGTCAAGGAGCTCGTCTCCGATCCGAGGCTGCCCGCGACCGTCCAGCGTCTCGAACGCTCGCTCGGCCGCCTCGACCGGATCCTGGGCGGCGGCGAGCAGGACCTCGCCTCGACGATCTCGAACCTGCGCCAGATCACCGACAACCTGCGCGACCTCACCGAGGACGCGAAGCGTTATCCGTCGAACCTCCTGTTCGGCGAACCTCCGCAGCCGCGCCGCCAGCCATGAACCGACCCTGTGCCTACGCGTTCCTCGTCGCCGCGGCCGCGGCGCTCGTGTCCGCCTGCTCGATCACGCGCCCGACGCCGGTCAAGCAGATGTTCCTGCTCGAACCGCCGCCGGCCGCGGCCGTCGCGTCGACGAGTCCGCTCACCGCGCGCATCGGCACGGTGACCGTCGCCGCGCCGTACCGCGACCGCGTGTTCGTCGTGCGCGAGGCGGACCTGCGCTTCGAGTCGGATTTCTACCACGAGTGGGTCGTCGCCCCGGCGCCGATGATCGCCGAGGCGGTGGCGCGCTCGCTCGCGCAGGCCCGCGCGTTCTCGCGCGTGATCCCGCCGGGCGCGCCGCCGGAGGCCGAGCTCACGATCGACGCGTTCGTCGGCGAGCTCTACACCGACAACCGCGACCCGAAGTCGCCGGCCGCCGTGCTGTCGCTGACCGTCTACGTGTCGCGCACCGACCGCATGGCCGCGCCGGTCTGGTCGAAGACGTACGCGCGTCGCACCGTGCTGTCGACGGTGAGCGCACCGAACTACGCGGCCGCGCAGAGCGCGTCGATGGGCGAGATCCTCGCCGAGCTCGCGCGCGACCTCGCGGCCGAGCGTTCGCTGCGCTGAAGGCGCCCGCCGTTCAGCGGACCGGCAGCGCGTCCGCGCGTTCGGCCGGCGGCCGCGCGCCCGCGGCCGGCGTCTTCGCGTCGGCCACGTCGATCCAGCCCCCGCCCATCGATTTGTAGACGTCGACGACCGAGGCGAGCGCCGCGCCCTGTCGGTTCGACTGCGCGAGCTCGGCCTGGAAGAGGCTGCGCTCGGCGTCGAGCACCTCGATGAAGTCGGTGTAGCCGTTGTCGAATCGCAGGCGGGCGAGGCGCGCGGCGGTCTTGAGCGCGTCGATCTGCTCGGTGAGCGCGCCCAGCTCGTCGCGGATGCGCGCCGTCGCCGACAGCGCGTCGTCGACGTCGGCGAACGCCGCCTGCACCGCCTTGCGGTACGCCGCGACGAGTTGCGCCTGCTGCGCCTCGGCCTGCGCGACCTGGCCGGCGATGCGCCCGGCGTCGAAGATCGGCTGCGCGAGCGCGCCGGCGACGTTCCACAGCCGCGCCGGTCCGCTCACGAGGTCGGAGAGCTGCGGGCTCGCGACGCCCAGCGCCGCCGTCAGCGAGATCCGCGGATAGTAGAGCGCGCGGGCCGCGCCGATGCGCGCGTTCGCCGCGATCAGGTCCTGCTCGGCGCGCCGGAGGTCCGGACGGCGCGCGAGGAGGTCGGACGGCAGCCCGGCGGGGATCGGCGGCGGCGCGAGCGCGGTCAGCGGCTTGCCGCGCGCGATCGGTCCGGGATTGCGGCCGGCGAGCCTCGCGAGCAGGTTCTCCTGCTGCGCGATCCGGGTCCGCAGCGGCGGCACCGCGGCGGCCGCCGCCTGGAACTCGGCGCGCGCCTGCGCGAGCTGGAGCGCGGAGATCACGCCGCCGCGGAAGCGCAGATCGAAGATGCGCAGCGATTCCGCGCGCGAGGCGAGCGTCGCCTGCGTGATCTCGAGCTGGCGGTCCAGGTCGCGCAGCGCGACGTAGCCGGAGACGACCTGCGCGACCAGCGAGACCACGACGCCGCGGCGCGCCTCCTCCTGGCCGAGCAGGTCGGCGCGCGCGGCGTCGGTCGAGCGCCTGAGCCTCCCCCACAGGTCGAGCTCCCAGGAGGCGCTCAACGCCGCCGCGTAGAGCGAGGACTCGGCGTCGACACCGTCGGGGATGCCGGCCGCGAGGCGGCTCGCGCGCTGGCGCGAGACCTGCGTCGAGCCGGGTTCGAGTCCGACCGCGGGGAACTGCGCGGCGCGGGTCTGGCCGTAGCGGCCCAGGTATTCGTCGACGCGCGCGGCCGCGATCGCGATGTCCGGGCTCGACGCGAGCGCTTCGGCGACCAGCGCGTCGATCGCCGGGTCACCGAACGACGTCCACCATGCGCCGTCGGCCGCGGTGGCCGACACGGTCGTCGGCGTGCGCCAGTCCGCGGGCACGGCGAGGGCCGGCCGCTCGTAGGTCGGGCCGACCGTGCAGCCGCCCGCCGCGAGCGCGATCGCGATCGCGACGACCGGCAGGGCCGGCGGCCGAGCCGCCGCCGCCTTCACGCCTCACCCCGCGCCGGCGCGGTGGCGGCCGGAAGGTCCGCCGCGTCGCCGGGCGGGAGCGGGTCGCGCCGGCCGGCCAGACGGTCGGACACCGACTCGATCACCGCGTAGAACATCGGGATGAAAAAGACGGCGATGACCGTCGCGCCGAGCATTCCGCCGATGACGCCGGTGCCGATCGAATGCTTGCTCGCCGCGGACACGCCGGTCGCGATCGCCAGCGGCACGCAGCCCAGGATGAACGCGAGCGAGGTCATCACGATCGGCCGCAGGCGGTCGTGCGCGGCGTTGAGCGCGGCGTCGGCCACCGTCTGTCCGGAGGCCCGGTTCAGCACCGCGAACTCGAAGATCAGGATCGCGTTCTTCGACGCCAGCGCGACCAGCATCGTGAGTCCGATCTGGAAGTACACGTCGTTGGAGAGCCCGCGCATCAGGATCGCGACCAGCGCGCCGAACAGCGCGAAGGGCACGGCGAGCAGCACGCCGAACGGCAGCGACCATTTCTCGTACTGCGCGGCGAGGATCAGGAAGACCATGATCAGGCCGAAGACGAAGACCACCGTCGACGCGCCGCCGGACTTCTTCTCCTCGAACGCCTGGCCGGTCCACGCCAGCGCGTAGTCGGGCGGCAGCTCGCGCGCGACCTCCTCGAGCGCGGCGATCGCCTGGCCGGTGCTCGCGCCGGGCGCCGGCTGCGCGCTCAACTTGACCGCCGGGAAATTGTTGAAGCGGTTCATGATCGCCGGGCCGGTCACGTACGACGATTTCACCAGCGCCTTGAGCGGCACCATGGCGCCGTCGCGGTTGCGGACGTAGACGCGACCCAGGTCCTCGGGCGTGAGCCGGTACGAGGGCTCGGCCTGGACGATCACCTGCCAGAGCCGGCTGAACTTGGAGAACTGCGAGACGTACAGCGACCCGAACATCGTCTGCATCGTCGAGTAGACGTCCTGGACCGCGACGCCGAGGATCTCGGTCTTCTCGCGGTCGACCTCGACCAGCAGCTGCTGCGAGGTCGGGTTGAACGTCGTGGTGACCGACCCGATCTCCGGCCTCCCCTTCGCGCGCGCGATGAAGTCGCCGACGGCGACCGCGAGCTGATCGATGCCGGCGTCGCCGCGCGCCTGCAGGTAGGCCTCGAGGCCGCCGGTCGTGCCGAGCCCGGGGATCGACGGCGGGTTGATCGGCAGGATGATCGCGTCGCGCACGCCGGCGAACGCGCCGTACGCCTGGCGGATCACCGCGCCGGCGTTGTGCGTGCGGATGTTCTCGGAGCGGTAACGTTCGTCGAAGTCCTTCAGGCCGACGAAGAACACCGCCGCGTTGCTCCGGGTCGCGCCGTCGAGCAGCGAGAACCCGTCGAGCACGACGACGTCGGCCGACGCGGGGTTGCGGGTGAAGAACCCGGTGACGTGGCGGCTCGCCTCGGTCGTCCGGTCGAGGCTCGCGGCGTCCGGCAGCATGACCACGCCGAGCAGGTAGCCCTGGTCCTCCGCCGGGAGGAACGAGCCGGGGATCGTCTCGAGCAGCCGCCACGACACGAAGATCAGCCCCGCGAAGAGCAGCAGGCCGACCGCCGCGCGCCTGATCATCAGCCGGACCACCCGCGTGTAGCCGGCGGTCATCCGCCCGAACCCGGACTCGAACGCGCGGAAGAAGGCGTTCTTCTCGTGGCTGCCCGGCTTGAGCAGCAGCGCGGCCAGCGCCGGCGAGAGGGTGAGCGCGACCAGGCCCGAGATCACCACCGAGATCGCGATCGTGATCGC